>NZ_JTHP01000002.1 GCF_000943545.1 Paenibacillus terrae | reverse complement strand
GAATCCTTATGATTACTATTCCCTGATAGCTCAGTTGGTAGAGCACTCGACTGTTAATCGAGTTGTCACAGGTTCGAGTCCTGTTCGGGGAGCCTTTGCTCTCATAGCTCAGCAGGTAGAGTGCATCCATGGTAAGGATGAGGTCACCGGTTCGAACCCGGTTGAGAGCTTGTGTTAGGGCCCGTTGGTCAAGCGGTTAAGACACCTCCCTTTCACGGAGGTAACAGGGGTTCGATTCCCCTACGGGTCATAGGATAGTATGGAGGCTTAGCTCAGCTGGGAGAGCATCTGCCTTACAAGCAGAGGGTCGGGGGTTCGAGCCCCTCAGCCTCCACCATATTTCATCCTCTTACCTGGTTGAAATGTTGGGGAATTGTGAATCATATGCATATTGGGGATTAGCCAAGCGGTAAGGCAACGGACTTTGACTCCGTCATGCATAGGTTCAAATCCTATATCCCCAGCCATTAAGAGCCATTAGCTCAGCTGGTAGAGCACCTGACTTTTAATCAGGGTGTCGAAGGTTCGAATCCTTCATGGCTCACCATTTTATTACATGCGCGTGTGGCGGAATTGGCAGACGCACTAGACTTAGGATCTAGCGTCTTTGACGTGGGGGTTCAAGTCCCTCCACGCGCATCTTGTTTTTGCGGACGTGGCTCAGCGGTAGAGCATCGCCTTGCCAAGGCGAGGGTCGCGGGTTCGATTCCCGTCGTCCGCTCCATATTTGCGCCCTTAGCTCAGCTGGATAGAGCGTTTGACTACGAATCAAAAGGCCGGGAGTTCGAATCTCTCAGGGCGCGCCATTTTTGAAATTATATGTCGGGATGTAGCTCAGCTTGGTAGAGCACCTGGTTTGGGACCAGGGGGTCGCATGTTCAAATCGTGTCATCCCGATACTAATTTGCGGGTGTAGTTCAATGGTAGAACTTCAGCCTTCCAAGCTGATAGCGTGGGTTCGATTCCCATCACCCGCTTACTGATTACCTAGAAGCCGAGAGGCTTCTTTTTATTTTGTCCACATTACATGAACTTTCTCTGTGTATAGGTTATTGCGAAAATCTCCTGTCATGCACAGTTGGGGATGACTTGTGCATATTGTACATAGGCGCTCGTTACTTTAACACCCAGATCCCGTATTCCCCCTTTTACGTATCCCTTTCTCCTGTAGTAAGGCTAATTTTGTGATCAAATTCCTTCAATATAGGAATCCTATGACCATTAACGATCCGGATTCATGGTGATAACTCCAAGGCTGCTGTATTTAGTTGTACACAATGGCTTCCTTTTATGTGGGTATATCTGAGTCTGGAAGGAAAAACAGCTCGGAAACATTGAAATTATGGCTGATTTGTGTATATCTTTGTGGATAGAAGCTTAATGCGTTTCACTTTGTCAACAAATAATAAACATATGCACATAATGATGCATGTTTTTTTGTTTAGGAAATCATGCTGTTTATAACACCTGTGCATAAAGTTTCGATGATTCTCTAGGCCATAAAGAAATTTCTTTTATTAAATTTCATTTTTGTGCATAAAAAAACAATATATTCTCAAAAAAAGTATTTTAAAAGCGTGACTTTTTACTGTAAATTTTGCAGCTTTTCACTCGTTTTTATTGTATGATGTTAAGAAAGTGTCAAATTTCGTGTGTATACGTACCTTTGCAACAAAGCTGTATTTGGTGTGAACAGATTAGATGGGGGGAAAAGCATGACTGAGCTTACGTTAACCGCTAACAAAAACCAATCCAACAATCTGCTACGGCGGGACGTTCGTTTTCTAGGGAATATTCTTGGTGAGGTTTTGGTTCATCAGGGTGGCAACGAACTTTTGGATATCGTGGAAAAGATACGTGAGACAAGTAAATCGTTACGTGCCGGGTATCAGCCGGAGTTGTATGAGAATTTCAAACAAATAGTTAGCGGACTGGATACGGATATTCGTCACCAGGTTATTCGCGCGTTTGCGATTTATTTTCAGTTAGTGAACATTGCCGAGCAAAATCATCGTATCCGCCGCAAACGGGACTATGAGCATTCTGCTGGTGAAGATGTTCAACGTGGTTCAATTGAAAGTTCTGTTCAGGAGCTTAAGCAGGGTGGATTTTCTGCTGAGGACGTTAGCAATCTGCTAGAAGAGCTTTCTCTGGAGCTGGTTATGACTGCACATCCTACAGAAGCCACGAGACGGGTGATTTTGGACATTCACAAGCGCATTTCCGAGGACGTCATGCTGTTGGATAATCCTATGCTTACCTTGAGGGAGCGGGAACAGGTGCGGGAAAATCTGCTGAATGAAGTGATTACGCTATGGCAGACAGACGAACTGCGTGATCGCAAACCAACTGTGTTAGATGAAGTTAGAAACGGGATGTATTATTTTCATGAGACTTTGTTTCATGTGCTGCCGGACGTATACCAAGAATTGGAACGATGTTTAGGTAAATATTATCCTGAGCAGAGATGGCATATTCCGACCTATTTGAGATTTGGCTCCTGGATCGGTGGAGACCGGGACGGCAACCCGTCTGTTACGGCTCATGTTACTTGGGAAACGTTACGTATGCAGCGTAAGCTGGCTTTGAGAGAATATCAGCACACGCTGAAGGAATTTATGGGTTATCTGAGCTTTAGCACTAGCATTATACGTGTCTCTGATGATTTGCTGGCTTCTATTGAGGAAGACCGGACCCATATTACGCTTAAAAAGATGGAAGTGTGGCATAACGAGAAAGAGCCTTACCGCATCAAGCTGGCCTATATGATAGCCAAGGTGAATAATATCCTGGATGAAAGCAAGCAGGGCACGAAGGAACGTTATAGTTCTGCTGAAGAGCTTATTGCGGATCTGAACGTTATTGATGACAGCTTGCGTCATCATTTTGCGGATTATGTGGCAGATACTTATATTCAGAAGATGATTCGTCAGGTAGAACTGTTCGGCTTCCATACGGCTACGCTGGATGTACGTCAGCATAGTCAGGAGCATGAAAATGCAATGACTGAAATCCTCTCTAAAATGAATATTGTTGCGGATTATGGCAAGCTGCCTGAGGAAGAGAAAATAGACCTGCTGGAAAAGCTGCTGAACGAGCCTCGTCCGATTACGTCGCCGTATTTGAAATATAGTGACAGCACTCAGGAATGTCTTGATGTATATCGTACGATTTATCTGGCTCAGGAGGAATTTGGAAAGCAATCCATTACAAGCTACTTGATCAGTATGACTCAGGGAGCAAGCGACTTACTGGAAGTTATGGTGCTGTCTAAAGAAGTGGGTCTGTTCCGTATCGAGAAAGATGGCACAGTCGTATGTACATTACAATCCGTTCCTCTGTTTGAAACGATAGACGATCTGCATGCTGCCCCTAGTATTATGAAAAGGCTGCTGAACTTGCCTGTATATCGCCAATCCGTGGCAGCAATGGATCAGCTCCAAGAGATCATGCTGGGATATTCAGATAGTAACAAGGACGGTGGTGTGGTTACTGCGAACTGGGAGCTTCGGGTTGCGATGAACAGCATTACGGAAGTGGTTAATGAGTTCGGAGTAAAAGTGAAGTTCTTCCATGGACGCGGAGGAGCACTGGGACGCGGAGGAATGCCGCTTAACCGTAGCATTTTGGCCCAACCTCCTCATACGATCGGAGGCGGAATCAAGATTACGGAGCAGGGTGAGGTACTCTCATCCAGATACTCGCTCAAGGGCATCGCTTATCGAAGCTTGGAGCAGGCAACGTCAGCTCTGATTACCGCGGTTGCGTTTAACCGTTCCGGTAAGAAGGAAGTGTTCGAGGAGAACTGGGAGGAGATCATTGCCCGTATTTCCGAGGTATCGCTGGAGAAGTATCAGGATTTGATTTTCCGCGACCCGGATTTCTTCGCTTTCTTCAAGGAATCAACGCCATTGCCTGAGGTGGGCGAACTGAATATCGGCTCTCGTCCATCCAAACGTAAGAATAGTGAACGTTTTGAGGACTTGCGCGCTATTCCATGGGTTTTTGCATGGACGCAAAGTCGTTACTTGCTGCCTGCTTGGTACGCGGCTGGAACAGGGCTGCAAAGCTTCTATCAGAACAATGAGGATAACCTCAAGGTGCTGCAAACGATGTTCAAGGAATCAGCTTTCTTCCGCTCCCTTATTGATACACTGCAAATGGCGATTGCGAAGGCGGATTTGCTGATTGCAGAGGAATATGCAGGGATGTCCGATAATGAAGAGGCTCGCCAGCGCATTTTCGGACAAATTTCAGCGGAATTCAAGCTGACATCCGATCTGATTTTGAAAATAACAGGACAATCGGAAATTCTGGACGATGTGCCGGTAATTCAAGAGTCCATCCGATTGCGTAATCCTTATGTCGATCCGTTAAGCTACTTGCAGGTTCAGTTGCTTAGTGAGCTACGCGAACTACGTGACCAGAACGGGGACGATGCGGAGCTGCTACGTGAGGTGCTGTTAACCATTAACGGAATTGCCGCAGGACTGAGAAACACGGGCTGATACAGCTTGACCGCATGAACACAGGCAATCGGGCGCTTATGGGTGCCCGATTGTGTTGTTTGCATGCATATGACGGAGCAGGAGTCCAATTGGTGTCAACGCTACAGTTGATTTTCCGATTAAATTGAACTACGATGAATTATCATAACAATGTAATGAGTAACCCATCAGCAAGTCTGGGGGAGTATAGAGTGGATAATATGGAAAGCCGCTTGGTTAGGCTGGTGCAGAAAGGTGATCAGCGAGCTTTTGCGGAGCTAGTCGAGTTATATAAAGATCGGATTTTTCATCTTTCCTACCGGATGCTTGGGAATCGCCATGAGGCGGAGGATCTGGTGCAGGAAACTTTTTTGCGTGTATATCGTAATTTGGAGAAATATGACCATGGGCAGAAGTTCTCCACATGGATTTACCGGATTGCGACGAATCTGTGCATTGACCGTCTGCGAAGGAGAAAGCCTACATACTCACTGGATGCTGAGATGAATGAGCAGGAAGGTGTGGATGGGTATGCGATGCTCGCTAGCGAAGAGCTTACACCCGAAGGGCGTACGCTGTTGTCCGAGACACAATCCTTGATTCATGATGCCATTGACAGCCTTCCAGACAAATACAGGACGATTATGGTTTTGCGTTACTTGCAGGAGCTTTCCTTGCAGGAAATTAGCGATGTGCTTAATCTTCCGGTCACTACCATTAAGACGAGGGTTCACCGGGGCCGGGATTTTCTACGCAAAAAATTGGAGCACAAGCTGTAAATTATGTGTTCAGGATCTTGGAAAGTGCGCGCACAGATGTTTTTTGTGAAACATATTGCTCGTTGTAGCGTATGTAAAGTGAGCAAAGTTTCTAAGCCGGAGCATGTTATATAGAGGAACACGGAAGAATATTAGAAAGGATTGGCTCATATGGATTGCAAACAAGCCGTCTCTTTTATGCATGACTATCTGGATGGCGACCTGTCCGAGCAGGACAAACAGGAGTTAGAGCATCACTTGTTCACCTGCCCGGAATGCCGCATGCGTTTTAAAGAGCTGGAGCGGACGGATGCGATGCTTTATGGTACACGGCATCAAGTGCCGTGTGTATCGGATGAGCTGACACTTCGCATTATGAATGCTTTGCCGCCGCATAGAAGAGCGCCAATGGTGCCTATGCTGACTTGGGTGAAAAGGCACCCGGCTGTTACGGCCGCTGCTTTCTTTCTTGTTATTATATGCTCAAGTATGGCAAGCTTTTCAACCACAGACCATCAATTGGTAGTCAAGGGAAGCCATCTGGATCAGGTTGTTATTCAAGGGGATACTGTGATCGTGCCTGAAGGTAAATCCATTGCTGGAGATTTGACCGTGCAAAATGGCAAGGCTCGGGTATATGGCGATGTGGAAGGGAATGTAACTGTGATCGACGGTTCCTACTATCAAGCGTCCACAGCACACATTGCAGGACAGGTCAAAAGTATTGATCAAACCTTGGACTGGATTTGGTATAAAGTTACTGATTTGTTCGGGGGTACGTCCTCTCCATAAAAGAAGCTTGAACTGGCAAGAATGATATCGAGCGCCTCTTCCGCTGGAAAAGGCGCTTTTTTTGTATATAAAGCTGGCGATTTGTACTTTATTTTACTGTTTTTAGTGGTTCTTTTGTCGTGCGGCTTGCAACGCGGGCCTTATCGTTATAACCTAGATAGAGAGAGCATACTGTGTACATATTACACTTACTCACTACAGAAAATTGCGGGGGCATGCGCATGTTGGATTATTTCGCGGACCTGACTTGGAAAGAGTCCATTAAAGATATTATCGACATTCTGATCGTAACCTATATTATGTATCAACTTATTTTACTTGTTCGTGGAACGCGTGCAGTTCAATTGCTAAAAGGAATTCTGTTCCTGGTGCTCATTTGGGCCGTTAGTACGTGGTTTGATTTGTATACGCTCAAGTGGCTGATGAACCAGATGTTTACCTTTGGTGTGGTAGCTATTTTCATTATTTTTCAGCCTGAATTGCGTCGTGCCCTGGAACAACTGGGGCGAGGCAAGCTGTTTGGGCGTTCGTCTGCGGATGATGAGGAGATAAACAAGTTAATCGGAGAAATGATTAAGGCGCTGAATTATTTATCACTTAGAAAAATAGGGGCTTTGGTCGTATTTGAACGCGAAACGGGGCTAAACGAATACACGGAGTCCGGTATCAAGACACAGGCAGTGGTCAGTTCCGAGTTGCTGATCAATATTTTTATTCCAAATACGCCCCTGCATGATGGTGCGGTCATTATTCAAAATAATCAGATTGCTTCTGCGGCCTGCTACTTACCACTGTCGGAAAATCCATTTATCAGCAAGGAGCTGGGAACTCGTCACCGGGCAGCGATTGGGGTGAGTGAGGTAACGGATGCCGTAACTGTGGTGGTATCAGAGGAGACAGGGCAAATTTCTTTGGCTATCAATGGACAGGTCGTGCGCGATATTAAGGAAGAATCCTTAATATCCAAGCTGTATGAGGAGCTGCGGCCGACACCATCTTTGAAGGAAAAACGCGGCTCATTCTGGAATCGGAGGGGAGGCCGTGGAAATTCATGATGGACAAATGGATTAACAACAATACGATTTCTAAAATATTGGCACTCGCGGTTGCCGTCTTGCTGTGGGGATTGGTTCATCTGGACACAGGCACGCCTTCGTCCACGCTGACCGTTTCTTATGATAATAAAGTGATTGATAATGTAGGCATTCAGACCAGTGGTTTGGATGAGTCAAAATATGTATTATCTACAATGGATACTGACCATGTGAAGATGGAGGTTAGAGGACAGCGCTCCGTGCTGACTTCTTTTTTCGCAGATAATTACCAGGCTCAATTGGATTTGAGTGGATTAGGAGCAGGTACTAAAACCTTACCGCTTGTAGCGAATCTGCCGAATGGCTTGGAATTGGTGTCTATGACTCCTAATCGTGTTACGGTCACGATTGAGGAAAAGGCAACGAAATCATTTGATGTTTCTATTGTTTCCAAGGGTAAACCGGATACCGGCTTGCAGCTTGGAGTGCCTGTGGTCGCCCCTCAAACGGTGAAGGTCACCTTGCCTAAAAGCCAGTTGAGTACAGTGGCTGCGGTGCAGGGGGCTGTGGATACGGAGGGAATCTCGGAGAAATTTGAGCAGAAGCGGGTGAAGCTGAAGGCTTACAACAAAAAGGGACAGGAACTTACAGGAGCGGTTATTGAGCCTTCCACAGTGTCTGTTGAAATCCCGGTAACCCAGCAAACGAAGTCCGTGCCTGTGAAGATTGTCTATTCCGGGGAGCTGCCGAACGGTTTGGCGCTTTCCAAAGTTAATGCAAATGTAAAAGAAGCGGTCGTTTACGCTTCGCAGAATGTTTTGAGTAGCCTTAGCTCCTATGTTACGGCTACACTCGATCTGAGCCAATTAACGGAAGCAGGGACCCAAACAGTTCAAGCTAATTTGGCAGCGCCCGCCGGTTCTGATAAAATCGAGCCTGGCTCAATACAAATTCAGGTGACAGTTGCGCCTTCTAATCAGGTGACCGATGCGGAGCGGACATTGTCAGGCATTCCGATTGTTGTGCAAGGGGCAGGAGATGGGACGACTGCGACTATTACAACGCCCGCGGACAAGACGATGGATGTTACCGTGAAGGGGCCGCAGGATATGATAAGCAATTTAACCAACGATGATATTAGTTTGGTCGCAGACGTAAGTGGTCTGGGGGCTGGTCAGCATGAGGTTACGTTGAAGGTAGGCCTGCCCAAATACATTACGCAATCCGGAAACGCCAGCCAGTTAACGGCAACGGTAAACATTGAGAGCCCTTCAACGCCGGCTGTAACGAATCCGGGCAGTGGGAATGAATCAACCCCTTCCGGTAGTGGTAATAAGGGGCAGGAGAGGCCACAGGGGGGCCAGAGCGGTCAAGGCGGCTCCTCTGATGCAAGCTCCGGGGACAGTGCAGCTGCGGAGGACAAAACAAATCCTCATAACGGCGCAGATTCTTCTGCCAATGGAACTCCGGAGAGCAGTCAGCCATAACATGATTTATCTGTAGTAAATATTTAAGGTTCATTAGACAAAAAAGGGAGTCATTATACATGGGGAAATATTTTGGTACAGATGGTGTTCGAGGCATTGCTAATCAGGAACTTACAGCAGAACTGGCATATAGCATTGGCCGCTGCGGCGGATATGTTTTAGCAGGGAATGTAGAAAAACCGACAGTTGTTATTGGTATGGATACACGGGTGTCCGGTCTGATGCTGGAATCGGCGCTTGTAGCCGGTTTGCTGTCTATCGGGGCTAATGTGGTTCGTCTGGGTATCGTTTCAACGCCGGGAGTCGCTTATCTTACACGTCAATTAAAAGCGGACGCTGGTGTAATGATCTCGGCTTCCCACAATCCGGTGGAAGACAACGGCATTAAGTTTTTTGGCGGCGACGGGTTTAAATTGACAGATGAAACGGAACTAAGAATCGAAGAGCTGATGGATGCGAAAGAAGATCAATTGCCTCGTCCAATTGGCGGCGGATTAGGTACGGTTGTTGTAGACGAGCATTCTCGCTACGATTATCTGGAGTTTTTAAAAACAACGATTAGCCATTCTTTTGAAGGACTAAAAATCGTACTGGATTGTGCGAACGGAGCGGCTTATGAGCTGGCGCCGAAGCTTTTTGCGGAATTGGGAGCCGAAGTTCACACCATCGGTGCGGAGCCAAACGGGCTGAATATCAACGATCATTGTGGCTCAACCCATCCTGAGAAGCTGAAAGAGGAAGTGCGTCGCTTGAAAGCTGACATTGGTCTGGCCTTTGACGGCGATGCAGACCGTCTGATCGCGATTGATGAGAACGGGGAAGAGGTAGACGGCGACTATATCCTTTGTATCTGTGGGGATGCGCTGAACCGCGCTGGAAAGCTCAAAGACAGCACTATTGTATCGACTGTGATGAGTAATATTGGTTTTTACAAAGCAACGGAAAAGCTGGCGCTCAAGACTGCAAAAACTGCGGTTGGTGACCGTTATGTAATGGAAGAAATGCGTCGGGGCGGCTTTAATCTGGGCGGTGAACAGTCTGGTCACGTTATTTTCCTCGATTACAATACGACGGGCGACGGTATGTTGACTGGAATTCAACTGGTGGATACCCTGAAAGCTTCCGGTAAAAAGATGAGTGAGCTGAAATCGCTCATGAAGCAGTATCCGCAAGTGCTGGTTAATGTGCGTGTACAGGACAAACGCAATTACGAGGGCAATCCTGCCATTGCAGAAGCGATTGAGCAGGTGGAACAGCAATTGGGTGATAATGGACGCGTATTGGTTCGTGCTTCCGGTACAGAATCGCTTATTCGTGTTATGGCTGAAGGTCCGGATAAGGATGAGCTGGAGCAATTTGTAGGACAGATCGTAGATGTTGTAAAAAAAGAATTGGTTTAAAATTTTGTAAACGTCGGTTGCCTGTTCAAAGTAAGCAGGCGACCGCGTTTGCAGATATTATTTTTAATTGAATACTTACCAGAACTTGCAAATATGAATAAAGTGTCATTGCCAAATGATGCTGAGCTGAATATAATATAGGGATGTTGTGACTCAGAAAGAGAAAGTGAGGGTTGTAAGGTAATGTAATACAAGCGCCAGAGCTTGATTTTGCGCGGGGGAACTTGTTGGTGAGGCAGATCATTCAATTTGGATGATGTTGCTCACAGATGGGTTCACGGCAAAGCGAGCTGACGAGGTGAAGGTGTTCGAAACATTCGGCGGGGACCTTCCGGTGAGGCATCGACCCGTAAATCGGCAGCGGAAAAATAAGCAGGCAACTGTTTACACAACGCACCGATAGATGCTTTTATTTTATAACCTAAATTATAAGATTCATTTCATGAATGTGCGGCCATCATCATTGGCGTGCGCGGTTTGGGAATTTCGTTACATTCGTGAAGAGATGCCTGTAATTTCTATAGTTATCATTGACAACTTCATAGATGAATGAACTTTATTCCGCAATCTACCGCACACGTTAGTCCTGTGATGAGTCGTCCTGTGAAATGATGATCGGGAGGATAACGAATATGTGTGGCATTGTAGGATATATTGGTGATCAGAATACGCAAGAGGTATTGATTGACGGATTGAAAAAGCTGGAGTACCGCGGTTATGACTCTGCGGGTATTGCCGTGTTTACAGATTCAGGACTGCAAGTAGCCAAGGCTAAAGGTCGTCTGGCGAATTTGGAAGCGAAGCTGGATGGTGCGCCGCTGGTAGGCCATGCAGGTATCGGGCATACACGTTGGGCAACACACGGTAAGCCTTCAGATGAA
This sequence comes from Paenibacillus terrae, assembly GCF_000943545.1. Classification (GTDB taxonomy): domain Bacteria; phylum Bacillota; class Bacilli; order Paenibacillales; family Paenibacillaceae; genus Paenibacillus; species Paenibacillus terrae_A. Next base: position 207,368 of record NZ_JTHP01000002.1, on the reverse strand, counting down.
AACTCCCATCCGCATTTGGATGAGAGCCAAAAGTTCTCCGTGGTTCATAACGGGATTATCGAGAACTATCTGGAGCTGAAAGAACAACTGATCAGCGAAGGTCATACCTTTATTTCCGAAACGGATACGGAAGTTATTTCTCATCTGATTGCGCGTGAATATAAAGGAGATATCGTCAAAGCGGTACAAAAAGCAATTACCTTTATGCGCGGTGCCTTTGCACTGGGTGTGCTGACAGAGCACGAGCCTAATAAGCTGGTAGCTGTTCGCCAAGCTAGCCCGCTGGTTATCGGTGTGGGAGAAGGCGAGAACTTTATCGGTTCCGATATTCCGGCTATTCTGAAATATACACGCAATGTATTTATTTTGAACGATGGCGAAATGGCTGTTTTGACCAGTGATGCCGTCGAATTAATGACAATCGAAGGCCAATTTATTTCTCGGGAAATGATTCATGTCGAATGGGATGCTGTAACAGCGGAAAAAGGCGGCTATGAGCATTTCATGTTGAAAGAAATCCACGAACAGCCTAAGGCTTACCGTGACACAATGTTGGGCCGAATCGACAATGAAACTAAAAGAGTTGTTCTTCCTGAGTTGAAGCTTACAGAAGAACAAATTAAAAATATTCGCAATATTCAAATCGTTGCTTGTGGTACAGCCTACAATGCTGGTTTGATTGGTCGTACGGTTATTGAAAGCTTGGCTCGTATTCCGGTGGAAAACGACGTGGCTTCCGAGTATCGTTATCGTTCGCCAATCGTAACACCAGAGACATTGGTAATCGTAGTGAGTCAATCCGGTGAAACTGCCGATACGTTGGCAGCACTGCGTGAAGCACAAGCGAACGGCGCTCATGTACTGGCGATTACAAACGTAGTTGGCAGCTCCATTGCCCGCGATGCAGATGATGTGTTGGTTACACTGGCAGGACCTGAAATTGCCGTAGCTTCCACCAAGGCATATTCTTCGCAGTTGGTTGCGTTTTACCTGTTTGGTCTGTATCTGGCTCAAGTACGTGGCACACAAACGGATGAGCAAGTAGCTCAAGTGTTGGCTGCTATGGAATCACTGCCAGAGCAAGTGGAAGAAATGCTGGGTAAAGCAGATGCGATCAAAGCCTATGCTGAGCAAATCGCGAGCCACAAGCACCTGTTCTTTATTGGTCGCGGTCAGGACTATGCTGTAGTACAGGAAGGCTCCCTGAAACTCAAGGAAATCTCCTACATTCATTCCGAGGCTTATGCGGCGGGTGAACTGAAGCATGGTACGCTGGCATTGATCGAAGATGGTATTCCGGTTATCGCTTTGGTAACACAGGAATCCGTGTTGGAGAAAACCGTGAGCAATATCAAGGAAGTGAAAGCACGTGGCGCAGACGTTCTTGCGATTACGTACGAAGAGCACGCTGTTGAGTTGTTGAAGTCCGTGGATCAGGTATTTGCAATTCCGAAGACACTTCCAATCCTGTCTGCTGCGATTTCGGTTGTATCTCTCCAGTTGTTGGCTTACTATGCTTCCCTCGCTTTGGGTCATGATGTGGATAAACCACGTAACCTGGCGAAAAGTGTAACGGTTGAGTAAGGGCAGTATATTGATACAAAGGCTTGTGATCAGATACAATAAAGTTGAGTTCTAAATTTTCAACTTATTTATTGTTGTACGAATGTATTAAAATTAGGCAATTTTAAAAAAAATAGTAAAATATTATGTTTCAATCAATTAAGTGATTATTTGTCAATAAAAACCCGATGAGTAAGTTTCATCGGGTTTTTATTAAAGTTAGGATATTCTTTTATAATATTTGAAAATGGGTAAGCGAAACGCAATTGTACTTGAATGAGGACGGGAGAGAAAAAATTGGACGGAGCTATAATGGAACTTGCGAAATCAGATATATGTGAAGCGATGAGGAAAGAAATTCAAATGAACCAATTACTCATTGAAAATAGCGTCGTTTACCGAAACACATCAAGACAGGTCAAAATTCGAGTATTTACCGCTATGGCGCTTAACGATGTGCTTCAACACCTCAATCTGGATCGCTCTATGCAGACTCCGAACAGTTTAAAAATCAGCCTACCTATGAGCAAAGAATATCTTCATTTGATGTACAAAATAGGTGCTACCCGATATGCATATCATGAGAAAATAAAAGTGGAACAACAATTGTTTCTGGATTATACGGGGTAGTACCAGCGTCGCTGACACCACCCGCAAACGTATGGGTTAAACTGGGGATTTATTAAATACCTGATTATATTCAAGCTGCGCATCGGTGATCGCCAGCTTTGAATAGACTTCCAGCGATTTTCTTCATGGCCGGAACATGGCTGAATCAATGCATCATCAAAAAAGCAGCCACTACAGGGCTGCTTTTGTACTACGGGCTAATTGCTCGTGTATTTTACCCAATCGTATTCGGCGTATAGCGGATTCGCTCCGTTATACGGACCTAGCCAGTCGTCAACACCAGTGCCATTCCATAAATTCATCATAATCTTGCCTGGCGTGCTCGGTATGTTCGTAGTTGCTGTATGCTTTAAAACCCCGTCAACATACCACTTAATGTATCCTGGCTGCCAATCGAATGCATAGGTGTGAAAGCCTCTTGATGCATCAAAGCCCAGATCGATAATCTTCTCATGACCACCGACCCCGTTTGTATAATAGTTGAATTGCACTTTTGTCGTGTCTTTGCCTAAAAATTCAATATCTATTTCATCCCATTGCGTGCCATGAGCAGGTCCCGTATACGTGAAAAAGGAAGATACGATTCCTGTATTTTTAGTAGGCTTCATGCTGACCTCGTATAAGCCGTATCCGTAAGTGTTCGTCGATCGATACTCTCCACAGTCAAATTTATTGTATGCAGAACTCGTTAAGCCAAGCTTCATTTTGCCATCGTTAGTAAAATTGACATTATTGGAACGCCAAGTGCAATTAAACATGTTCCCATTTGAATATCCATCCGCCTTTTCCCATGCACCTGAATTAAAGTAATTAAGTGGTTCCCAAAAAACATACCCCGCAGAAGCGTTTACCGTAAACAACAAAGAGACAATTCCAGCTGCCAGTAAAGTAAACCAAGATTTCTTCTTCATTTTACACCTCCATAAAAGATTGACCAAACATGAAAGAAATGGCTGACAATGATACATTATTTCAATTATTGGCCATCTTCCGGACAAATATAAAACGCTTCCATATTTGGTATCTTCATTGTAGTCTGAAATTGAGGCGTACACTATAGCAAACTTAACGCTCGAAATATAATTTAAAAAAACCTAAATTTTATCAAGTTGTGGTTTAAAAATGCACCGCTGGGCCGCTACGCTGGCGCTGCGCTATTCATCATGTATGCATGCACAGAGCAGCACCATGATTCCGCCGCGCTTCATCATCGTGCTATAGAAGTTGAATCAAAGAAGGTATACGCTCAGCGATGGAATTCATGATTTTGTAGTCCCAGAACTCAACTTTATTGTATATAGACAGCTTGTCTGATGATAAAAATGTATGGAACCAGTCAGTATTATAGCTTTACAAACATCAAGAAAGATCCCGATGATATATCGGGATCTTTCTAGCTTAGGGGAGGCATTATGTCTACAATAGGCCGGCGAATTCAATCTATATAGGATCTTTTTTCAGTGTCTATAAAATAGGGGCTTGACCATGAATCCCAAAACCCCTTTTTTCTTTTGTTAATTTATTTGTTTTTTTTCAGAATATCAAAAATGATCTTTGCATTATCTGTATTGTCGATAAGTCCCGTAAACAATTCTTTCCCTGGCCCGTAAGCATAGACCGGTACATCTTCTCCAGTATGGCCACCTGTTGTCCAGCCAGCAAATGAACGAGTGTTGAAGATGGCTTCAATGGCATTATCGATTTTAACTTCGTCCTTTGTAGCAGAAGCAGTTTTGACCGATTGAACTTCACTTTCTGTAAGATCTAAGGAGATATATTTCTTAAGTGTATCTTCAACACTTGCGCCATCAACAATTTCTTTAGCCATAAAATCTGGTGTGCGCGTTGCTGCTTTAATTGGTGCTACATTAAAGTTATATTCTCCATTTGCACCGACCGAAAATCCGCCAGTAGAATGATCAGCAGTTGCAACTACTAATGTATTGCCGTCTTTCTTGGCAAAGTCGATCGCTGCTTTAAATGCTTTTTCAAAATCCGCCATTTCACTCATGGAAGCAACCACGTCGTTGTCATGACCTGCCCAGTCGATTTGGCTCCCTTCAATCATCAGGAAGAAACCATTATCATTTTTATTTAATCGGCTGATTGCAGCATTAGTCATATCTTCTAAAGAAGGTGTTTCTTTGGCACGATCGATTGCTTTATCTAGTCCACCTTGGGCAAATAGACCGAGAATTTGATCGTTTTTATTGTTCAGCAATCCTTCGCGATCAGTGACATAACCGAAACCGGCTTTCTTGAACTCTTCAGTTAAGTTTCGGTCTTTACGTACAAAATTGCTTAGTCCACCACCAAGCAGGACATCCACCTTGTGCTTTCCATTAATTTTTTCATCAAAGTAATCATCAGCAATAGCGTTCATGTTTTTACGGCTAACATCATGTGCGCCAAATGCTGCAGGAGTAGCATGAGTGATCTCAGATGTTGCAACTAAGCCGGTAGATTTCCCGTTTTCCTTCGCTTGCTCTAATACCGTTTTGACATCAGTTTTATCGTTATCTACGGCAATTGCAGCATTATATGTTTTAACACCGGCAGACATTGCTGTGGCAGCTGAAGCGGAGTCTGTTATATTTTGAGCCTCATCTTCCGGATACGTCGTTTGAGCACCTACAAGATACTGATCAAACTCTGTTTTTTCCATCAAAGGGGTTGCCGGGTTATCTTTCATATACCGATAGGCAGAAATATATGATGGACCCATGCCATCACCAATTAAAAAAATTACATTTTTAATTTTTTTTGTGTCTGAAGCTGCTTGCGTAGAAGCTCCTCCTGACACAATGCCAGTAACTGTGATTGATGACACCATAACGATAGGTAATATTTTTTTGAAAAAATGGCCTAACATAAAGTACCCCCTATTATTTATTCGTAGATTACCGATGATAATCGGCTAACACATAGATAATATTAGTATTCGTATATGAAGGGAGAGATAGTTTTATGTAATCAAAATGTAAAGAGGAAGAAAAAAGAAAGGAGAGCCATATCATTTTTTTTGGAAAAGGACCACTGGTTGAGTAGGGGATGACGTGTTCAAGTAATTTATAAAAAAGAGTCTTGACTTTTGTTCGATTTTAGGCAGGTACTTGACAGGCATGTGGTATATTAAAAAAAAGTTCAAACATCTACTAATGCTGGAGGTATATAGTGTATCAATACAAGGATCAGGAATATGAAGGTGTACATTTTGATGGACACTAAGCTTTGAAGTGAATGGAGGTTTTTGTATGGTACCGTCTGGAAAACTTCTTTTTTATCCAATGTATGGCGTCTGCTCCATGGAGACTGGGGAGGAGAAAAGTGACTTACAAGATCTATTGAGTTGTTATAGCTTGTATTTTCCAAAACAAGAACTGCACATGTTAATTCCCAAACAGAGAGCACAACAAAAGGGCATTCGTCCGTTGTCCAATGTAGATTCCATACTGAGTTCAAGGGCTCTATTTTTTGGAGAATATGCTCGACTGCCCTTTAACACGTCTGAACGTCGTATCGTTCTGCAAGCCAGGATCGAGTCGGGGTGTCTTCATGACCATTTTGGCATAATCAGGGATATGATTTGTGCCAAAGGCTACAATCTCAAACTGAATTCTCATGACAGGTCTATTTTAAGCTTGGCACGAGAGATGCTGGAAAGCGAGCTAAAGTATGTTTTGAATATTTCAGCAGACGATGCCAGCACGTATTTAAGAGAGGATATTGAAAAGCGTCAGCGTGACTTCAATACTCAGAGGTATAGCTCGGTTGACAACTAGAACCTTTAGATTTTGATTGTAGATAACCGGTCAAAGATTGGGAGTAGAATTTTTAGCCTTTGTCATCCCGCAAAAATGTAAAACTTTAAAGAAGCAGCTCTATAAAGGGGCTGCTTCTTTATATTTATTACAAAATCATTCATTAATATTAGAAAAAAAGTATTGCATATAGGTTTACTAGGCATTATGATAACAACAGATTATTTTTTTGTTCTCGAAAAAGGTATAAGGTTTAGACCTTAAAGATTTATGGATCGGAGTGTTCGTATGATAATCCAATCTCCTCTGCGCTTTGAGAAAGTATCAGCTAAAAAAGTGAGTGATTTTATTAGAGAGCAGTTGGAAGAGGCTATTATTCTAAAAGAGTTGCTTAGTGAGGAGCAGCTACCAACAGAACGGGAACTCGCAGAGATATTTAATGCCAGCAGAATTACAGTCCGTGAGGCGCTATCCCAATTGGAGTCCAAGGGACTCATTGAGAAGAGAGTAGGTGCCAAGGGAGGGACCTTTGTTCTTCCCGTGACAGCAAACTCTCATAAACGTACCCGAGCAGAAATCGCAAAAGATTGGGAGCATATGTTGAAGGTCTTTGAATATCGGATGATTGTGGAACCTGAGGGTGCTTTTTTAGCGGCTGCGCGGATCACCACAGATGAACTGGACTTGCTTCAGCATTATCTGGATCAAAGCATTGAAGCAGACTGTACTCGAGAATGGTTTCGGGCCTTGGATGTAAAGTTTCATTTAGCCATTGCCAAGGCATCGGGCAACCCATTTTGTGAAGCCGCTGTGAGGCAGATTCGGACCAAAATTAACCCATCGCTAGATCTCATGCCCTATGACGATCAGATTCGGACGGTGAACTACGACGTCCATACGGAAATTCTGAGTGCACTTCGGGCACGGGATGCTGAGAAGTCGCGGGAAGTGATGAGGCACCATATCGGACATTCCGCAGATGCCATTTATGCAAGACTGGTTGCAAAAGGCTAGTCGGTACTATACAGAAAAAATAAGATGATTCGAGCGGGGATGATAAAAATGAATATAAATGAACTTTTAGCATTATCCAGACCGCTTCAAGATCAGCTGATTGCTTGGCGCAGAGACTTTCATCGCCATCCTGAAACGGGTTATGAAGAGGTTCGTACATCGGGAATTGTGGCTGAACACTTACGTGAACTTGGGCTGGAAGTGATAACAAATGTAGGTAAAACCGGGGTTGTAGGTCTGTTACGAGGAAAAAGCCCGGGTCCTACAATCGGTCTAAGGGCAGATATGGATGCTTTACCGATTCAGGATGAAAAAACGGTTCCCTATCGGTCACAGATTCAGGGAAAGGCACATTTATGTGGGCATGATGCCCATACCGCAATACTGATGGGAGCCGCGCAGTTACTTACGAAGCTGGAACGGCCTGAAAGAGGAAATATCAAATTTGTCTTTCAACCAGCAGAAGAAGGTTTGGCCGGGGCCAAGGCTATGATTGATGATGGTGTGTTGGAAAATCCAAAAGTAGATGCGATGGCAGGACTACATATGTTCCCGGGTCTAAAGACAGGAACGCTTGGGGTCAGCAAAGGGGTAGCTTTTGCCTCCGCAGATAGCTTAACGATTAAGATTATAGGCAAAGGCGGTCATGCTGCCCGTCCGCATGAAGGAATAGACGCGATTGCCGTGTCCGCACAGGTTATTTCTGCCCTGCAAAATATACCAAGCCGTCTGGTTGATCCGCTTGAGACCATTGTCATTACGATCGGAAAAATTAGTGGTGGCTACATGGGGGCAGCCATTGCACCGGAAGTCGAGATGATTGGCACCGTGCGAACTTTGTCGGCAGAATTGCGCAGTCGGATGCCTGAACTGATCGAACAGGTAGTCCGTGGAGCGTGTGAATCGTTCGGAGCCGGATATGAGTTGAATTACCAGCTTGGCTACCCGGTTGTTCAGAACGACCCGGATATGGTTGATTTAATGACCGAAACCAGTGAGCAGCTGTTTGGCTCCAAGGAGTGGAACTACATCAAACCGTCAACAGGCGGGGAAGATTTCGCTTTTTATTGTGAGCAGGTACCCGGTGTTTTCTTCCGGTTGGGCTCGGGGAGAGGAGATGAAGATACAAGCTATCCATTGCATCATCCCAAGTTTGATTTGGATGAATCGGTACTGCCTTATGGAGTAGCCATGATGTCGGCCATAGCGCTGAATTTTTTGAAGACAAAATAAAAATCGGGTTTGAGACGCTCAGAAGCAGCTGTGTGGCAATATACAACCTCAATGGACTGGAGTGGACAAGATGAATAGACATAAGTGGTTTACAAGCGGGATTACGTTACTGATTGCTGTGATGATCCTGGCAGGCTGCGGTGCCCCATCCACAGGCGGTAGTAAAGACACCGCAACATCGACATCGACCGGCAGTAAAGTACTGACGATAGCGAATGCTACGGATATTGAGAGCTTTGATCCTCATAACAATAACAACACTGCGAGTGAAGCCGTTCTGGTTAACGTATTTGACTACTTGTTGAAAAATGATAGTCAGCAGAAGAAAGTCCCTGGACTCGCAACTTCTTGGGAAAAGGTAAATGATACAACGTGGCGTTTTCACTTGCGCGAAGGGGTTACCTTCCATAACGGTGATCCATTCACGGCGGAAGATGTGAAGTATACGATAGAAAGAGTTGCAAAGGATAACACGCTCAAACAAAATTCCTACTTTAAAAATATTAAAGAAGTGAAAGTGGTGGATGAACATACAGCAGACATCATAACCGACGGGCCAGATCCGCTGCTGCTCAATCGTTTATCCAAAATGGGAGCTGGGATCTTACCTTCCAAGTATATTGAGAAAAATGGGATAGAGGCATTCCTTAAAAATCCAATCGGTACAGGCCCTTATAAGTTTAGTCAATGGATTAAGGATGATCGTGTAGTACTGGTTAAAAACGATAAGTACTATGAAGGTCAGCCGAAATGGGATCAAGTTGTTTTTCGCTCCATCCCGGAAGCCTCTACGCGTGTATCTGAACTGCTCGCAGGCTCGATTGACATTGCTTCCGGAATCCCTTCCACCGATATAGAACGTATTCAAGGCGAAGACGGCAAAAAAATTGTCAAGGCTCCGATTCAGCGTGTTCTGCAATTGATTTTACGTCAAAGTCAGGGCAGTGTTACGGCTGATTCTAAAGTGAGAGAGGCGATAGATCTTGCGATTGATAAAAAGGGAATCGTGGACAGCATCGCAGGCGGTGCAGGGATTGTAACTCGTACTTCCGTTACACCAGGCAACTTTGGTGCCGATCCTTCCTTGTATGAGAAAACATTATATGATCCGACTAAAGCCAAAGAACTGCTGAAGCAGGCCGGTTACACTGGTGAAGGCCCAGCATTAACTCTTTCAGTATCCTCAATATACAAGGAGTATGCTGAGGTCGTAGCCGCCATGTTAAATAAAGAAGGCTTCAAAATTAAATTGGACGTGCTGGAGCCAAGTGCTTTCAGTGAGCGTTACAGCTCCAAATCCTTCAAAGAAATGTTTATGATCGGCATTGGTAATTCCCTGTTTGATGCTTCCAATAACTATAATCGCTACCTGCTAGAAGAGGCTAAAGGCGAAACGGATTATAACAATCCGAAGGTAGAGAAGCTGTTGCAGCATGCCCTGACGAATCTGGATACAGCTTCGCGTGAAAAAGAGTACCAGCAAGTGCAGCAGATATTGGCGGAAGATCGTCCGGCCGTCTATCTTTTCCAAATGGAAGGGATCTATGGCACTGGTAACGGTGTGAATTTCCAACCGAGAAGTGATGAGATGTTCTATGCAGAGGATATTACACCTGCAAAATAAAAAGAGAAGTGAACGGGCGGGGACCTCAATGCAGGTTCCTGCCCGTCCTTTTAAAAAAAGCCTGCTGGTTATGGAGGTGACGGATTGAAAACTTATATCGCCAAATCGCTGCTGCAGGTGATTCCTGTACTGCTGATTGTCTCTCTGATTGTATTCATCCTGGTGAGGGTAACCGGGGACCCTGTAGCGCTGATGCTGCCGGAGACCGCTACAGCCGAGGACCGTGCAGTACTGACACAGGCGCTTGGGCTGGATCAGCCATTATATGCACAATACATTAAATTTATTGGCAGTGCCTTACAAGGCGATTTTGGCACCTCGTTTCGCTATGGTGAATCGGCTTTGCCATTAGTGCTGGAACGGCTGCCTGCCAGTTTTGAATTAGCAGTAGCCGCCATGTTTTTTGCGGTTATCATCGCAGTGCCGTTGGGCGTCATCTCAGCAGTTAAACGTAATACCTTTACCGATTTAATCATTTCCAGTTTATCCGTAGTCGGAAAGGCCATGCCTAACTTTTGGATGGGGATTATGCTCATATTGTTATTCTCCGTCATGCTGGGGATGCTTCCGGTGTCCGGTCGGGGCGGGATGGAGCATTTGATACTTCCGGCCTTTACACTGGGTGTCGGTCTTTCTGCACAGATGACTCGACTCATTCGCTCCAGTATGCTGGACATTTTGAATCAGGACTATATACGAACAGCCCGAAGTAAAGGGATTCTCGAAATCGTGGTGATCGGAAAACACGCTTTTCGCAATGGATTGATTCCGGTCGTCACGATTATGAGCTTGCAATTTACGAGCTTGATCGGCGGTACACTGATTACAGAGACAGTATTTGCTTGGCCGGGTTTGGGGCAGCTACTTGTCGTCGCTGTGAATACACACGACATGGCTATCGTTCAGGCTGCTGTATTTGTGATTGCCTTTATTGTGGTCATCAGCAATATTTTAACCGATGTCGTTTACCGACTGCTTGATCCAAGAATTAAATACAACTAGAGAGGGGAGGAGGAAGTGTGGCAGGTATTCATGATGTACAAGCCCTTGGTCCAGACCCAGACCTGGATGGCAAAAAGCAAGCACAACCGTCTAGTATCAGGCGTATATGGAAGCAGCTGTTACGAAGTAAAACCGGAACGGTCGGTGCAATAATCATACTGCTCGTTTGCTTAACGGCACTATGTGCCCCTCTGCTGGCCAGTCACAATCCTGCGGATATTGACCCGCTTAATCGTCTGAAGCCACCCATGTGGCTGGCAGGTGGATTGCCGGAGCATTGGCTGGGTACAGATAACCTGGGACGGGATATGTGGAGCCGGATCGTATACGGGGCGAGAGTTTCGCTTATCGTCGGTGTCGGTGCAGTTCTGGTCTCAGGCACTATTGGCGCGATTCTCGGACTCCTCGCCGGGTTTTATGGTAAATGGGTGGATGCCATCATTATGAGAGTTGCCGATGCCTTTTTGGCCATTCCGGCTATTCTGCTGATGCTGGTCGTCCTGGCCGTGGTAGGGCCTGGCATGACTACACTTATTTTTGTTATTGGCGTTACGAATTGGGTTTCTTATACAAGGGTGGTCCGGGGCGAGGTATTGAGTATCAAGGAACGGGACTTCGTTAAAGCAGCCAAAGCGATTGGTTCAAAAAATAGCAGGATTCTGTTGAAGCACATTTTACCCAACGTCTTGTCTTCGTTCATTGTAATTTCCGGTATGAGCGTGGCGACAACGATTATTATGGAAGCTTCTCTTAGTTTTCTCGGATTAGGGATCACACCGCCAGCAGTGTCCTGGGGTGGCATGCTGAGCGATGGGAGACAGTATGTAGCCACGAGCTGGTGGGTGGCAACGTTTCCCGGTCTGGCGATTACCATCACGGTCCTGGGCGTCATTTTCCTCGGTGACTGGCTTCGAGACGTGTTAGATCCCCATATGAAAGCGAAAGAATAACAGAAAGCGGGGGATCGGAAAAGATGACCACGAAATTGCTTGAAGTGAACCATTTGAAAACCTACTTTAAAACGGAGGATGGCATCGTTCCTTCGGTCAACGGTGTCAGCTTCACTGTGAATCCAGGCGAAACGGTAGCTATTGTTGGCGAGTCCGGTTCCGGTAAAAGTGTAACCTCCTTGTCTATTATGGGTCTAGTGGCTGCGCCGGGTAAAGTCGTGGGTGGGGAGATTCTGCTTGAAGGCCGAGACTTACTCAAACTGTCCAAGGGGGAAATGCGAAAATATCGGGGGAACGAGGTATCCATGATTTTTCAGGAGCCGATGAGTTCGCTGAATCCGGTATTTACGATTGGTAACCAAATCAGTGAGGTCATCCGGCAGCACCAGAAGCTGAGCAAATCGGAGGCACGGCAGAAAAGTATTGAGATGCTGGAGAGGGTAGGCATACCTGGTGCATCGAAAGTGGTAAGTTACTTTCCGCATCAGCTGTCTGGAGGAATGCGTCAGCGGGTGATGATCGCCATGGCCTTGGCCTGTCAGCCTAAACTGCTGATCGCTGATGAACCGACGACGGCACTGGACGTTACGATTCAGGCTCAAATTTTGAATTTAATCCACAAGCTAAGCAAGGAAGAGAACACAGGCATCATTCTCATTACCCACGATTTAGGTGTCGTCGCGGAAATGGCCGATCGGGTGGTCGTGATGTATGCCGGGGAAGTGGTCGAGGAAGCGGACGTATTTGATTTGTTTGAAAAGCCTGGTCATCCTTATACGATTGGTTTGCTAGGATCACTCCCCAAGCTTACTGAACAGAGAGAATGGCTGGATTCCATTCCCGGTACCGTTCCTAATATGATGCAGATGCCGAGCGGCTGTCCATTTCATCCCCGCTGTCCTTATGCCCAGGAACAGTGCACCAAGATTCATCCTGAAATACAAGCCAAGGATCAAGGACACTATGTCAGATGTTTGCGGATGGAGGAGGTGTCAGTATGAATGAGACAGCACAGGGAATACCGCTTCTCGAAGTGAATGGGCTTAAAAAATATTATCCTATGAAAAAGGGTTGGTTTTCCCAAAAAAGCGGTTATGTACGGGCGGTTGATGGATTGAGTTTTAAGGTGATGCCTGGCGAAACCTTAGGTATTGTAGGTGAATCGGGTTGCGGCAAATCAACAACGGGACAAATGATTACACAACTGCTGGAACCCACGGCAGGCGAAATTCGTTTTCAAGGGCAAAGCCTGTCTGATTTAACCGACGAAGAAGTCCGCAAAGTCAGACGAGATTTACAGTTTGTATTTCAAGATCCGTACTCTTCTTTAAATCCGAGGATGAAGGTCTTTGATATCGTCGCCGAACCGCTTCGGGTACACGGGATTGCTAAAGGGAAAGAGCTTAAAGCTGAAGTTTTTCGACTGTTGCAGACGGTAGGATTAGGTGCTCATTTAGCAGATCGGCATCCCCATGAATTCAGTGGTGGACAGCGGCAGCGGATCGGCATAGCGAGAGCGCTTGCCATGAAACCGAAGCTCATTGTTTGCGATGAACCTGTATCTGCGCTGGATGTGTCGATTCAGGCTCAGATTTTGAATTTGTTAAAAGAGCTTCAGCAGCAGTTCCAACTTACCTACATTTTTATCGCTCACGGTCTGCCCTCCGTCAAGCATATTAGCGATCGCATCGCGGTGATGTACTTGGGAAAAATCGTGGAGCTTGCAGATCGTGATGAGTTGTTTGCACAGCCACAGCATCCGTATACCAAAGCATTGCTTGATGCAGTGCCTGTTCCAGATCCGAGGTTACGTAAAGAACGGATAACATTGTCGGGTGAAATCCCCAATCCTGCCAATCCGCCCTCGGGCTGTGCTTTTCACACGCGTTGCCCATACGCACAAGAAATATGCCGCCAACAGGGACCATTGCTCGAAGAGCATACTCTAGGGCATATTGTGGCCTGCCATTTTCCCCTGCATAAGCAGATGGCTCACGAATAGATAAGCTTTGGAAGTAGGAGTTAACCGGACAAGGGGGCTACTCATGAATAAACGATCAATTGTACCGGAGGATTTATACGGATATCAGTGGATCAGTGATCCGGCAGTAAGTTCCGATGGAACGATTGCCTACGTCCACAAAAGCATAGATCGTTCAAAGAATGACTACCATACGCACATCCGTGTCGTATCGCTTCTTGGGGCTGACGATAAGCCGTTGACCGATGGCAATAAGGATTCAGCTCCTGCTTGGTCACCCGATGGATCACAGCTTGTCTTTTTACGTATGGTGAATGGAAGCAAGCAGCTATGGATGGTTCCAGCGGATGGTAGAGAGGGACAGCGACTGACCGAGGTGAAACGTGGAGTGGGTACATTCGTCTGGTCGCCGGACGGGAAGTATATTGTATTTACAAGTATGGTTAGTATAAACGCCGAGCGGGAAGTCTTGGCGCTTGAGGAATATAGCAAGCAGTCTGGTGAGCGGGGGCGTATCGTGGATCGCACCACTCCCAAAGCTGAGGGATCGGGCTGGTGGAACGGTCTATTTAGTCATTTATTTGTTCTGGAGCTTGAAAACGGCCGGGTAACTCCAGTCACCTCCGGGCCTTGGAATGCTGCTTACCCTGTATGGTCCATAGATAGCAAGCGAATTTCATTTTTGTCCAAACGTGTAGAAGACGACAAGCTGGATGCAGACCTGCTTTCGTTTTCGGATGTGTATACGATCGATTGCGACGGCAGTCATCTGGTGAAAGTTACGGATTCCAGCTTGGCGATTAGCCAATTTTCGTATGCCCCGGACGGTAAATCATTGACTCTGATCGCCAGCGATCGCATTTATGGCAGTGGTAGCCAGAATCGACTGTATACCGTGCCTGTTATGGGGGGAGCCCCGCAGCTATTATTTCCTGAATTGGATATGCAAATCGGCAACTTCGCCTTAAGTGATATGAAATCCTTTGGTCCGTCTCCATCTCCGGTATATGCTCCTGCGAGGATGAAGCCAGAAATGTATGTGATCGGGACGCTGCAGGGTGCTGTTCACATATACCGATTCACAATGGACGGCAGTGTTCAAGCAGTAACTGCCGGAAGTGATAGAGATATCTATCAGTACACGCTATCTGCTGATGGTCGCTATCTGGTTTTCGCTGCACTTGATGCGGACCGGCCTGGAGAGCTGTATCAAATGAATCTGGAGACAGGGGAAGAGAAGCGGCTCACACGCCATAACGACGATTACATGGCCTCCTTGCAGGTGAGTGTACCGGAGTCTTTTTGGTTCGAGGCTTCGGATGGATTCAAGGTACAAGGATGGATCTTCAAACCGACTGGACTGGGCCCTGGAGAACGGGTTCCTTTGATTTTACAAATTCATGGGGGACCCCATGCGATGTATACCAGCACATATAGCCATGAGATACAGACGCTCCTTGCACAGGGGTATGCCGTGCTGATGACCAATCCACGCGGCAGCTTCGGTTATGGACAGGATTTTGCACAAGCCTGTCGGGGAGACTTTGGAGGAGGAGATTATCAGGATGTACTGAACGCCTTGGACTTTGCGCTGAACCAGTTTGATTATATAGACGAAACCCGGCTCGGCGTGGCTGGCGGCAGCTATGGAGGCTTGATGACCAACTGGATCATTTCTCACACGAACCGATTCCGCGCCGCCGTTACGCAGCGATGCATCTCCAATTGGCTATCCTTCTATGGTTTGAGTGATATCGGTATTTCCTACACGGAGGGTATCGTTGGGACTAACCCGTGGGAAGATCCTGAGCTGCTCTGGTCCAAGTCCCCACTGGCACATGTAAATAACATCGAAACTCCGCTGCTGATTTTACACGGCGAGGAAGACCTGCGTTGCCCGGTTGGACAAGGGGATGAGTTATATACAGCACTGAAGCGGCTGGGCAAAACAACACGCCTCATTCGCTATCCCGGGTCCAATCATTCTTTGCTGAAGAGCGGTAAACCATCTCTTCGTGTAGATAACTTTGAGCAAGTGGTGTCCTGGTTTAATTCCTACTTGAGTAAAGGAGTTGACTCCGATGAGTAAAGTGCAATTGTCGATGCCAGTGGCCTTTCTGATCGAGAACTTACGTACAAGTGGTGAACCGAAAGACGTCATCATTGAGTGTATCAAAAAACAGGAATTTTCTCCTTTGCTCGGCAAAGTTAAAGAAAAAACAATGGATTTCAATGAACGTTGTCAAACGGCAGAAGACATAGGGGACGAGTGGGAAGAAGCGATCCGCAGCGGTTATGAATTTAAGTTTTTACACATCAATGGGCTGAAAAGGCTGCTTTATTTTCGTTTTGATCGAACCATAGATCAGGATTATGAGCAGGATGGAATCATGTTGAAGGGTCTGCACCTTGATCCTATCGAAATTGATACCTTGCAAGGGCTGATTGGCAGGCAGTGGCAGGTGATGAAGGAAGAAAATGAAGTAGGCAGTGTGCAGAAGCCCGTAAGTATTAAGCTTTTATATCGAAATGATGATAGCTTTTAATGGGAAGATCAGTTACCATAGCTACGCCCAACAGTCCTGATGAGCATTTTTGATCGGGACTGTTTTTTATTTTATGGGCTAATTAATAAACTGAATTGCATCATATTTCGTTGACAGAGTCCACGAAAATCATTAATATAATTGTTGCATAAGTCCACTAAATAGGGGGAGTTATAAATCAATATAGATGCTAAGGTCATCGCAGATATGAGACATTTCAATCGATTTTATACCAATATACTTGGATTATTAGATAGACATGTGCTGGATAGCGGGTATTCCTTTACCGAGGCACGGGTCATTGTAGAGATCGGTATGATCGAGCCATGTATAGCCAATACGTTAGTCGATTCTCTTAAAATTGATCGCAGTTATATGAGTAGAATCATTGCTAAACTTTGCAAAGAGGGCTTCCTTGTTAAGGAAAATTCTTCGGTGGATAATAGAACAAATCTGATTCGTTTGACGCCTAAAGGAAAAGCGTTTTATCACCAACTGGATGAAAGATCTGACGAACAAGTCATAAAATTAGTTCAAGGTCTATCAGAAGAAGAGATTAAAGAATTACATACTTCTATGGTGTTCATTCAGAACAAACTAGAGAAATTGGAGAGAATACAAAATGATTAGATTTGAATGCGACTATACCGAAGGTGCCCATGAGCGTATATTAAAGCGACTATTGGAGACGAATGATGAACAAACCCCAGGCTATGGTGTGGACGAGCACTGTGAAAAAGCCAGAGCTTATATTAAAAAAGCATGTGACTCCGAAAATGCGGACGTACACTTTTTAGTTGGAGGTACACAGACCAATACAACGGTGATCTCTTCTATTTTGCGTCCGCATCAAGGTGTTATTGCTGCAAATTCTGGACATATTGCTGTACATGAGACCGGTGCGATTGAAGCTACTGGACATAAAGTACTTCCTTTGCCAAGTGATGATGGGAAAATCCGGGCCGAACAGGTAAAAGAGCTGCATGACGCTCACTGGAATGATGGCACTTTTGAGCATATGGTACAGCCTGGTATGGTTTATATTTCTCAGCCTACCGAGAATGGTACGCTTTATACTAAATCCGAGCTGGAAGCGTTAAGTCAAGTCTGCCGGGAATGTGGCTTACCCTTGTTTATCGACGGCGCTCGCTTAGGGTATGGCCTGGTTGCAGTGGACAACGATGCATCTTTAGCAGATATAGCAAAGCTGTGTGATGTATTTTATATCGGCGGTACAAAAATTGGAGCGCTGATGGGAGAAGCAGTAGTCATTATCAATGATGCTTTGAAAAAAGATTTTCGATACATGATCAAGCAAAAAGGGGGGCTGCTGGCGAAGGGACGAATGTTGGGTATACAGTTTGAAGCTTTATTTGAAAATGGTTTATACTATGAGATTTCCAAGCACGCTGTAGATATGGCCATGTTGATTCAAACTTCGTTAACGAAACAAGGAGTTCAATTTCTATATCATTCTACAACGAATCAACAGTTCCCGATTTTACCAGATCGTATCTTAAAAGCATTGAACGAAAAATATACTTTTTCCTTTTGGGAAAAAGTTGATGCTGCACATAGTGCCGTTCGATTTTGTACCAGTTGGGCTACGAAGAAAGACAATGTTGAAATGCTGATTCAGGATATCAAAGCATTGCAGTAAATTAAATGTGAAAATCAGTTCATAGAATCCTAAAGATGTAGAATGACTATGTAATAGGCCATACTTCGTTGCATGTATTGCAGCGAAGTATGGTTTTTTTGTTGTGTATTTTACTTAATCCAAAGCGGTTTGTCTTCAGTTCCATGAAAGAGCAAGCGGATATAAAAATGGAAAAACAAGACAAGAGCAGTTGTATAAAATTTACTGCAGATTCTTTACACTGAATATCTAACGAATCTGCTTGCGGTACTGAAGAGGGGAGAGCCCGGTTATTTTTTTGAAGATTTTATTAAAATGGGAAGCATGGCCGAATCCGACATCCTCTGCAATATGCTGAATTTTGTCTTTGGTGGTTCGCAGTCTCGTTTGGGCTGCCCTGACCCTCACCACGCGGATGTATTCGCTGAAATGAAAGCCGGTCAATTTTGGAAAGATGCGGCTTAGGTAGGCTGGACTAATGAAGTAGTAGGCAGCCACCTGTTCAAGGGTTAATGGTTCAGGGTAATGGTCCTGAATAAAAGAGGAAATTTCCGTTATTTTCTGATGCATCGGATGAGAGGAAACAGGCTCACTTCGTTCAACCGCTTCCGATCGGTGCACCAGGATGAGCAATTCCAGCAGTAAATGCTGTACGCAACGGTCATGCAGGGGTTGCTGATTTCGGCATTCGGTATTCATTTGCAGGAACAAGCGTTCAACATCGATCTGCTCTCTAACCGGTAGGCGCAGTAGTGCAGATTGCTGATACGGCGGCAGGTTAAGAATGTCACGATCCTGCTGTGGAAGGAAAGTCGGTGAAAAATGAATCAAAATGCGCTCCGTTTCCTCCAATTGTGAACTGGCGGTAGAGTGCAAATCATGAGGGAGGATAAATATCAGATCACCCTTGCGGGCGATGTATACTTTACCGTTCATAAAGTAGATGCGTTCGCCTCGTAGTAAATAGTACAGCTCGTAGCTATCGTGGACATGAGGTTTTGGCATAACTGTGAATCCGGTACGGTAGATGTGATGAATGGAGAATTGTTGTTCCCCAATGACATATTTGTCGTCGTTCGTTTCCGTCATGTGCTTCTTCCTTTACAAGTTAAGATAAGTAAGCGCATTCATATATCAACAGTATATATGACACCTGCCAACGGTAAAAGCAGAAAAGATGGATGAACCAAGCAGTTGCGAGTAGAAATGTGAACAGTTTATTACAACAAGAAAGTTGGAGAATTCGTCTGTTCGCCAAGGAAAGGAGGTGAAAAACACTGCTGGCTGGTTTGAAAGAAAATTTGAGGGGAGGAAATAGATTTGAACAAGCAGCGTACATGGAAAAAGGTGTTATGTAATGTGGTTGTGGGTTCATTGCTGTTGACCTTATGTCCGCCACTGATCCAAGCGGAAGCTGGTGTGGGGAGTCAGGCGGTGGTTGGGACAGAGATGGCAAAGGTGGCAAAAGTCGCGACGGATATTCCGGCGTTCCCGGGTGCTGAGGGTGGCGGTAAATATGTTACTGGCGGGCGTGGAGGGGAAGTATACGAGGTTACCACGCTGGCGGACTACGGCAAAGATGAACAGACCATACCTGGTTCGCTTCGTGCAGCGGTCAGTTCCGGTAACCGGACGGTCGTTTTTCGGGTTGGTGGAACTATTCATCTCAAGGAGTCGCTCAAAATCAAGGGGAGTAACCTGACGATTGCTGGTCAGACAGCCCCTGGCGACGGAATTACTGTAAGCGATTACACGACCGGGATTGATGCGGATAATGTGATTCTTCGTTACCTGCGTTTCCGATTGACTGACCGGTACCCCAGTGAGGATGACGCGTTAGGAGCCAGATACCATAAAAACATTATGATTGATCACTGTTCCTTTAGCTGGTCGGTGGATGAGGTGCTGAGCCTGTATGACAACGTAAATACGACCGTACAGTGGTCCATTGCCTCCGAGAGTATGCTTATGACTACACATCAAAAGGGGCGCCATGGCTACGGCGGCATTTGGGGCGGACGCAACGCCACCTATCATCATAATTTGTTGGCTCACAATGCAAGCCGTAATCCGCGTTTTCCAACGGATAAAAGAGAAATTGACGCAGTGGAAATGACCAATAATGTAATTTATAACTGGGGATTTTTCTCTTCATACGGCGGTGGTGAAGGATCGTATAATGTGCTGAATAACTATTATAAGTATGGTCCCAACACCTATCGGGATGTTCGCAGTCAAATCTTTGTAGACGTGGGTAGTAAAAAATATAAAACACGCATGTTCATTGGCGGTAACTACATGTACGGCAACGAATCGGTTACCCAAGATAACTGGCAGCTTGGAACATCCATTGGGTCGATTATTGACCCTTCCACCCGGCTGGCGGAGCCGATTGAAGTAAGAGGGGAGTACGACAATGGAATTTCCCCCGATGCGTATGGTCCCTACCAAGCGACAGATGCACAGACAGCATATGCAGAGGTGCTTGCAGGCTCGGGAGCCACGCTGCCAAGAAGAGATGCAGTGGACGCCCGTATTATGAATGACGTGAAGAATGGAACGGGTGCGTTTATCAACTCCTCGCGTGAGGCAGGATGGATTTACGATGATCATAACGTAATCACGACGAAGCTTGTCGACAGCGATCACGATGGAATGCCCGATGAATGGGAAAGTGCCAACGGGCTGGACCCCTATAATGCGGACGACCGTAACGGTCAGACGCTTGCCGGCTCAGGGGTGTATGCTCATTTTGCCAAGGGCTACACGAATCTGGAGGTCTATTTAAATGATCTGATCGTGAAGCTGTCCGATGGAAATGAGGTAGATAATCCGGAGGCCGTCGTTCAGGTGTCTGACGAAAGCGGCCGTTCATTGAAGCATAACGATATTTTGGAGGCAGGCCGTAATGCCAGATTAATAGCTACGGCCAAGGACAAAGATGGTATTGCGCATGTTGAATTTATCATTGACGGTGAACTTGCTGGTAAGGTAGAAACCGCGCCGTATCGTCTGGATTGGAACCAGGTAACGGACGGTACCCATTATATTGTTTCACGGGTGACCGACCGCAAGTGGACTGCTACATTTTCCAATCCTGTTGCCATTCATGTCAACACGACTGCACCGTCGGGAAGCTGGCTGAGTGAAGACATTGGCTCTGAGGGCCTCAGCGGTTATATCAAAGGGCATACTCAAGTATTAAAGGATGACGAGAGCGGCAGCAGTATACGACTGAAAGCGGCGGGAGACGTTGACGGCAAGGCTGATTTTTTCCATTATGCTTATCAGAAATGGGAGGGAGACACCGAGATTACAGCCCGCGTGGAGAAGATTACCCCGGTGGATGATCATGCCGAAGCGGGGGTCATGATTCGTGAATCCCTGAAGCCTGGATCGAAAATGGCTTATATGGCTTTAGCATTTGTTAAATATGGTAAACAGGGTATTCTCATCAGTCGTAATCAAACGGATGGTAACACAAATCAAGCGTCCATGAAGACATTTATTACAACGCCATATTCGGTCCGTCTTGTGCGACAAGGGCAAAAGCTAACCGGATGGATATCCGTAGATGGTGTGACGAACTGGGAGAAAGTTGGTGAAACGGTTATGGATTTGCCGGATAATCAACCGCTATTGTTCGGGCTAGCTACCGATGCATCCAAACAACAAAACGATGTATGGAATTACAATACGTCGGAATTCAGCAATGTTACGATCCGCAAGCTGGCAGAAACAGCAGCAGCTCCCGCTAAAACAGAACCATATGCTGCTGCCCGGGAGGTGAATAGCGTTGTTGTAGCGACCTATGGCCCTGCCAGCTTTACATCTCTACAGGCAGCTATTGATGCAGTCCCTGACAACAGCAACACCAGGACAGTTATTCGCCTCAAAAATGGTACCTATCGTGAAAAAATAAAAGTGAATTCCTCCAAAAAAAATCTGAGCATTATTGGAGAGGATAGGGAGAAAACGATTATCTCCTTTAACGATACGGCCAAAACTGTGGTGGACGGAAAAGAATTAGGAACAAGCAACAGCTATACAATGCGTGTGCAAAGTCCAGATTTTATACTGGAGAATGTGACGGTTGCGAATACAGAAGGGACCGGGCAGGTGCAGGCCGTGGCGTTATATGCGGAAGGTGATCGTGGACAGTATCGCAATGTCAAAATTACAGGACTACAGGATACATTGCTTGTGAATCGTGGCAGACAGTATTTTAAGGACAGCTATATCAGCGGCAGCGTTGATTTTATTTTTGGTAATTCACCTGCCGTATTTGAAAATTCGGTGATACACAGCTTGCGTGCCGGATATGTAACAGCAGCTTCAACTGAAGAGAATATGCCGGGCTTGGTATTTATTCAATGTCGTCTGACAGCCGAAAATGGGTTGACAGGCAAGGTAGATCTTGGACGGCCATGGCGCCCTTACGCCCATGTTGCTTATCTAAAATCTTACATGGATAACCATATCAAGCCGGGCGGCTGGAACAATTGGGGAAAGGTATCCAATGAGCAGACCGCAAGATTCGTAGAGTTTGATAATGATGGACCAGGTGCAGCGAGTGCCGGACGTGTACCTTGGGCCAAGCAGCTTACTGCTGACGAAGCCAGTCAGTACACTGTTAAAGCCGTTCTGGGCGGGGCAGATCATTGGAATCCACAGTTGAATAAATAAATCAGCTTCTTCAAAGGTGAAGTTCAATAGAAAAGCGGGGTATGCGCTTCAAGCGTTTACCTCGCCTATTGATGTGGTTTGCAAGCAATTTTGAATTCGGAAAATACATAACTTTAAAATTGAATACATTTGTTTTTATGGAAAATATTCGATATATTAAGTGTGAGATGTATTTTTTAATAGAAAAAAACTACATCTTGTATGTTGTTTGTAGTTCATCATGAAAATACACCCATTTATTTCTAATAAATTTATTATGTCGGAGGTGTAGGGATGGCACGTGTGTTGGTAGTGATCACGCCTGCTGAAGGCCATGTTAATCCGTCATTAGGATTAGTTAAGCAGCTGGTCGACAGTGGTGAGGAAGTGGATTATGTATGTACGGAGGAATTTCGTACGAGAATTCAGCCAACGGGAGCAAAACTGATAACCTATCCTTTTGTTGATGATGCTTTTTCCAAAGACGCTGATTTAAAGCCAGCGGAGTACAAACATCATTATCAATTTGTGTACATGATGGTTAAAGGTATGATTCAGCCAATTATTCCAGAGGTTTTGAGAGTTATAGAGAACAGGACCTATGATTATTTAATCTATGACTCTTTGATGGGCTGGGGAGGTAAGATTATAGCAGAGAAGCTGGGAATACCTGCAATATGCTCTATTGCTTCTTTTGCTTTCGTAGAACCTTTGGGGTCTGGCCAAGGCATGGATGAAAATGATCCAGAGGTAAAAAAGCTGTATACGGCCACGATGAAAGTAACGCATCAATTAGCTAATGAGCTTCAGGTTGCCATCCCGGCTATGGATGAGATCGCTCCACATGCCGGGCGCTTGAAAATTGTTTATACAAGCCGTTATTTTCAACCGCAAGCTGAAAAGTTGGATAACAGTTATATTTTTACAGGTCCTTCTATTGTACCACGTAAAGATGCGCCCTCTTTCCCGTTCGAACAACTTCGTGCTCTGCATCCACAGACGGTTTACATCTCAATGGGAACCATTTTGAATAAAGACCTGGAGTTTTATAAGCTTTGCTTTGCAGCATTTCACGATTTACCTGTGCAGTTTGTACTTTCATCAGGCAAATATACAGATATGGAGCTATTGGCCGATTGTATCCCTGACAATTTTATTGTCAAGCCCTATATTCCACAACTGGAAATGCTGCAGCATGTAGACGCATTTATTACACATGCGGGGATGAACAGCACAAGCGAAGCCTTGTATTACAATGTACCTCTGGTTATGGTTCCCATGACATCAGACCAGCCTATCGTGGCCAATCGGGTGCAAGAGCTGGGAGCGGGTATTGCTGTGAATAAAAATGAGCTTTCACCCGCGAGTTTAAAAGCTGCCTTATTAGAGGTTTTGAATCATTCAACCTATAAACAGCAGGCCCATGTGATTGGCGAATCATTACGTCAGGCTGGCAGGTATAGACATGCGGCAGATACAATTATGAGCCATTTCTCCACAATAGAAAAATAATATGACAGTAAAGAAATCATTTTTATTCAGGGGAGACTATAGCGAATCATCCATTAAGCTAGTGGGGCACAGATCGCTCCATAAAACAGCGGCAGTTTGGGCTTTATTTTTTCGTCCAAGGTTGCCGCTGCTTCTTTTAATGAGGTCCAGTCTACTACTTTTCAATGAAACGGTTCTATAGACTGTGTTCCTTTTGTTTTAAAGCAACCGTTTTTGCAATATCTAATTTTTTTGATATCGCTAGAAGGCAGATGGAGCAGAGGATCAGGAACAAACATACCCAATAGGAGTTCCGATAGCCAATCCATTGAGCGGTTAATCCACCCGCTAAGCTGCCTACCAGTCTTCCGATGGTTGTCGCATTGGAATACAGCGTCGATGCATAACCAGGAAGAGAAGGCAACAAATCCTGCATGTAACTGATGCCAATGGCCGATATCACTGCAACAAAGAAGGCCAGAAGAAGCTGCCCCACTAATAACTGCCACATTTCTGTAGACATAATGACGAGAAGGTAATAGGCAACCCCTGTTAAAGAACCCAGAAATACAAGCAGGCGGTTGGAATATTTAGCGGCAAATACACCTAACATGATCATTAAAGGTATTTCCAATATTGCACAAATGCTGGATACTAAAGCAACGTCATTCGTGTCCCCTTTTAAGTTGTGAATGATAAACAAGGAAATATTTAAACTGTTCATCCAGTGTGCCACATAGAGCAAAGTGAGAACTGAGAACGGTATTAGAATCTCAATATTTTTATGCAATGTAATGTTATGAAGTGAAAGTTGAGCCTTACTTTTGAGTTGAGCAGGGGGCTGCTTAATAAAACAGAATAGTATAACTGCGATAAGTACAAAAATGGAGGTCGTACCCATAAAGATACCTTGAAAACCCGTATGTGCAATCAAGAAGGAGCCCAATAGAGGCCCAGTGATAAACCCAAGAGAAAACATAGAACGAAGTGTTGAATTGGCAAAGGCATGATCAGCTGATTTACTGCGATCTACCGCTTCACGTGCACTAGCAAATAACTGCGGCATTCCAGGTGCTCCCACTGCTGTGAAGATAGTCATATATACAAAAAGTACATAAAAATTTTGAATGACAAGATATCCTGCAAATGCTACGGCATTAAATAACATACAAATAACCAAAATTTGTTTACGATCCAATCCAGTATCAGAACGCTTGGCAATCAGAGAGCTTATCCATATACCACAAATCAAGGTCACAGCTGTAAAAACACCAAAGGTTCCAACAGATACGCCAAGTGTAGTTGTAAAATATACAGCTAAAAAAGGTGCGCTGATCGATATGGCCATACCTTGCAATAACATACAGGTCATGAATAGCGGGTAGTTAGGGATAACGAAAAGATTTTTAATACGCATTATCATACCCATTTTACACTCCTTCAGATTTAGTAAAAAATAAACCATTATTTTACATTAATAGTATTTGGTATATATATCAGTATGTTCATTATACTTGTTCCAAAGCGATACGGGAACACTGGTCTGAAGTTGCAAAAACCGAGAGGCAAAGCCCGGTTCTTATAGAACGGAGCTTTTTAAATTGGATAGTATATGACCATACTTAACCGAGTTAATGTTTCACCTGAATTATGATAGGTATGGGGTCTGTCCGCTTTGAATCGGATGGAATCCCCACTACTTACTGTATATTCGATGTCATTTACACGGACAGTTAATTCTCCATCAAAAACAGTCAAGAACTCCTCCGTTCCCTCTCCGTGAGAATCAGCACTTAGGAAGCCCTTTTGTTCTATCTCGATTGAATAAACTTCAAAGCGTCTATTATCTTCGAAGGGGAAGTGGGGATAGACTCGATATTTTCCGTTGTCTTCCGTTAATATTTGAATTTCACTTCCTAAAATCACTTTTGTATCTGGCTGCGGATTGTTTATTAATGAAGAAAAAGAAATTTTTAATCCATTCGCTATTTTCCAAATCGTTGTAATCGTAGGACTGGATTCGCCTCTTTCAATTTGACCGATCATCGTTTTACTTACTCCCGTGAGTTCTGCGACCCTTTCAAGACTTAATTTCTTATTCTCTCTAAAGGCTTTTAAGTTTTTGGCAATGATCAGATTGATCGTCTCCATAAATACCTCCTATACCCGTGTACAATATAACGTCTGTATTGTACAATAAAACGTAAAACGTTATATTGTTCTTTTTGGACATTATAGCATACATTAAAGAGGGGGTTCCAAAGTGCCTTTATTATCGTTTTTGTTATATGTTTTTGTTACCAGCTTTACGCCAGGCCCCAATAACATTATGGCTATGCTCTTTGCTAATAAATTCGGGCTTAAAAAGACAATTCGATTTTGTTCAGGAGTAGGTGCAGGTTTCTTTGTAATCATGTTATTGAGTAGTTATTTTAATCTTTTACTTGAAAATTTCATTCCCAAAATTCAATTTGTGATGACGATCCTGGGTGCAGCCTATATGCTATATCTGGCTGTAAAAATAATTATGAGTAAAGATAGTGGTAAAGATAATGATGAGGGCAAGAATAACAGTTTTCTAACAGGTATGCTTTTACAATTTATCAATCCGAAAGGAATTTTATATGGTATCACTGCTATATCAACCTTCATCCTTCCATATCACCATTCAAATTTCAGCTTGATATTGTATTCGTTATTTCTAGCTTTTGTTGGTTTTATGAGTACATTCTGTTGGAGTGTGTTTGGCTCCGTTTTTCAAAAGTTCTTATCAAAATATAGAAGTCAGTTTAATATAATAATGGCTTTGTTATTAGTGTATAGTGCAGTTTCGATTCTTGTAGATATTTGACTCCATACAAGTAACACAAACAGTCCAATGGAAGAAAATCTTCATTAGGACTGTTTTGTATTTTTGCGGACAGCAGATGAAGCGATGGCGAAAAGGCTGTTCAGTCTGCTTTACTTTTTTTCTACACAAGGCTCTTCCACAGAAAATTCCTCCAGCACCGTTGTTTTATCACCATAAACCCTGTCTAAGTGTTCTTCCCCCCATAAGCAAAAACGATCAAGCAGATCTTTAAAATCCCATCCGTATTCACTAAGCTCATACTCTACTTTGGGTGGAACCTGGTTATAGATAATGCGGTGGATGATCTCGTCCTTTTCCAGCTCTCTAAGCTGTTGGGTAAGCACTTTTTGGGTGATTTTTGGAATGAGCTGACGGAGTTCATATGTACGTTTTCTGCCGTTGGTTAAATGATACAGGATGGTGGCTTTCCATTTCCCGCCGATGACCTCCAAGGTCGCTTCAATACCGTGCATATATGTTTTGGCGTTATCTTTCATTTGTTTTTCTCCCCTCGGATCTGTAGTGCAAAAAAAGCACTAAGGAACCTTAAAGTACCTACGGTACATTGAAGTGCGTACTTCACACTTTCATATATATCAACCATAATAGCATCTGTAGACAGGGTACACCAATCACGAGGAGAAAGAAGGTTACGGATAACATGAAAGTTCTATTGGTCGTTACGCATCCTAGAGAAGATTCACTTACCCTTGCAGCCATGAATCGTTTTGTAGAGGGATTGAAGGAGAATAAGCACGAGGTAGATATTTTGGACTTGTATCGGGATGGGTTTAATCCGGTATATAGCGCGGCAGATGAGCTGGATTGGAATACGCCTCATAAACAATATGCTCCTGAAACACGGAGAGAGATGGACAGAATTGCTGCTGCGGATGCTCTGGTCTTTGTGTTTCCTCTATGGTGGTACAGTGTTCCTTCCATGCTAAAAGGGTACCTGGATAAAGTGTGGAACATAGGTTTACTTGAGGAGTTCAAGACAAAACAGGTCTTGTGGCTGTGCTTGGCGGGAGGAACGAAAGAACATTTGATCAAGTATGAATACCACGATATAGTTACTAATTATTTGAACAAAGTGATTGCTGTTTACGCGAGAGTAAGAGAGTCCAGAGTTGAGTTCTTCTACGATACCTTGTCCGAATCGAAAGAATACATTGAAGGTCTGCTGGAGCACGCCTATCAATTAGGTCGAGCATATAAGTAAACTTGAAAGAGCTATCCCAAAGCACCTTCAAAACCACTTTTATAGTGATTTCAAAGGTGCTTTTTATTTAAGTATGAACTGGGGATAGCTACCCTTTTATTGGCTCGTGTATAGGCACTGTAGCTCCTCCTTGAACAGAGATCCCGCCGCCAGGCGTGCTAGTTGGACCAGCGGAATGAGCTGCCCCCATTCCAGGAGCATCGCCTGTAGCATTTTTGGCCAGCTTTTGCTTTTCCCACAGCGCTCTGGCTATAACCAGCATGGAGAGTACACCGACATATAGTAACAGTGATCCAAGTTCGGGAAGCATTTCTTGTAAAGGCGCACCACGCAGTCCCATCGAGCGCACGAATTTGTACAGCCATGCAAATGGAAAGAAATCACCGATTTGGATCGCTAAAGACGGAAATAACGATCTTGAAAGAACGGCTCCCGAGAGCACAAAAGCAGGCATGAGTACAATAACCATTCTGCCGATGGCTACTCCCGGATGTGCGGCCCCCCATGCTACCAGAATATTGAGACAAACTGTACCGAATACATACAGAACAACCGGAATGATAAAGAGAACCGGATTGGCCTCGAAACGACTGCCCCCAAACAT
This sequence comes from Paenibacillus terrae, assembly GCF_000943545.1. Taxonomy (GTDB): domain Bacteria; phylum Bacillota; class Bacilli; order Paenibacillales; family Paenibacillaceae; genus Paenibacillus; species Paenibacillus terrae_A. The sequence goes on along the minus strand of NZ_JTHP01000002.1, from coordinate 178,592 downwards.
TTTAAGTACTCCGAGAGAGAAGATTAAACCTGCCGTCGAAAACAGCGTGTAAGGAAGAATACGCAGCAATATATTGAACGGATTTTGAAGTTCTGCAGCCAGCCTTCGGGAAACCCTTAGTCTGGCGATCAGAGGCAAGCTGTTAATATTAAGCATCATAAAAGAGAACATACAGGTAAATGCAAGCACTGATGTATTCTGATAATCATTGGTTGGATTAAAGAGAGAACGTACTTCCAGAGCAATACCATTAAGGGCTCCCTGGGCCTGTTCCGCGTTCATTCCGGTTTTCATGATAGCTGGAACGGACAGTTCCATATTCTCGGATACGCTAATTTCCTGCATGGCCGTGCGGATCAAAGTAATAGATTGGACATTGGTGTTATCCAGAATCAGCCCCACACGACTGGAAAGGGAGCGATTGTGATTGGCCTCCAAACCCTTCGGCAGAGAAATAACAGCCAAATATTTCTCGTGATAAAAATATTGTTCAGGGTTGTCAGTGTATGAAACAACCTCAGCCACGTTCATATTAGGGGAGGCATCTATTTTCTGGATGAACTCACGGCTATAGGCTGTGTTATCCTGATCCACCACGACTACGCTAGCTTCGTTAATTTGGCTGCTTGGGAGTAGCAGTGAATATCCCAGCACTGCAATCAGCGGGAAAATGATAGCTATGATCGGATACTTGGAATGAACCAGGTACGTCCATTCATCACGAAGAGATTTCATCAGTATTCACCTCAACTGTCATACCCGGTAGCAAAGTAGACTCTTTTGGTACATATACACGTACTTGGAATGTAGCGGTATCCGCCTCACCTTTTTCACGAGACATTTTTACATTAGCGAATTGTGGTGCAGATGTAACATAGCGTACAGTACCTTGCAAATCCTTATTTAGAGCCGAGATGTGGGTTTTAACTTCTTTATTGGCTTTAAATTTCCCCACTTGATCTTCGTTCACGTAGAGATCGTAATATAACTCGTTGGTTTCTAAAGTAATAACGGGAGACCCTTGTCCCACATTTTCGCCCACTTTGGTACTGATAGCAGTGATCTTGCCATCCTGCGGTGCTTTCAACACCAGACGTTCTTTTTTGAGTAATAGCGTTTTAAGCTGGACTTCTTGGGTTTCCTTTTGTTGCTGTAGCAGATCAACGGCCAGCTTCTGATCTGCTAGCTGTTGACGACTTTGCTGAATGGTTTCCAGTTGTGTTTTGGAACGATCCACGGACAATTGGGCACCACGAATTTCTTCCGCTGCTTGTTTTACAGCAACAGATGCTTGTGTCGTTTGCTCTTTGGCTTGCATTCGTTCTTCCGCGGTTGCGCCATTGAGCAGCTTTTGCAGAGACTCTTGTTGCTGACTCAACTGATTTTTAGCTAAAGTCAATGATGAATCGGCATCATCCAATGCAGCTTTGGATACACTTCCTGCATCATATAGTGCTTTGTTACGATTATAGTTGGTTTGGTCCGTCTGAACGCTTTTGGTTGCGGAGGCTACTGCAATTCGCTGTTGCTGAATGTCCTCATGTCGAGCACCATCATTGACGTGCTTTTCCGCTGCCGTGGCTTGACGCTCAGCGGCTTCTGCCCGCTGTAATGCTGCCTGACTCTTGCTTTGAGTTACTTGAGATTGTGCAATATCGAGCTGTGCCTGCTTTTCCTGAGTTGCAGCTCGTGCATAACCTAAGTCAATTGATTTTTGCTGTTGGCTGATCTGTGTATTGAACTGGGCAATTTGCGTTCGTAGTTGTTCAATTTGCAAATCAACATCTTTGGCGTCCAGCGTCATAAGGATAGTACCTTTTTTTACGGGAGTCTCCTCTTTTACTGGAATGCTGAGGACTTTTCCGCCTACTTGTTCAAAGGATACATGAATGCTGTCCGAGTTCAGGGTTGTACCTTTAACAGATCGTGAAGCATTGACTTGGTCTTGTCCGTTGGTTTGAAGGAGAAAACCTCCGCCAATAAGACAGGCAATAGAAATTAGAGGAATGATGAGACTGGTGACTTGTGTGCGATTCATTGAGTAAATACGCTCCTTTAAGTTAATCAATTGGCTTGGCATGGAAATGAGCATTTTGCAACAATCCCAAGAGCGATTTCAAATCAGCAATATATAGATCGAAACGGTTTAGTTCGTCTATATATTGTACTTTCGAGCGTTGGAATCGAATGATGCAAAGTGCCTGACATAGAATAAATAATAGGGTATGTAGATATTATTTATTTTAAAATTAAAAAGTAACCCGGCTAACTAAAATTCAAATTTTAAAGTTATTATGGTTGAATCCATTTCATAATACCCTCAGTAGCTTTAATGAAGAGTACATATAGATCAAAATGGTTTAGTTTGTCTATATGTAGTATACATTTCGTTGGCTTAATCATTTATGAAATGGATTCAGTTTCGCTTTTTTATATATTTCTTGTGCTTGGGGAATGCCGAGTTCTATTTTTTGCAGCAACGTCAGCAATAACTCTTTTTCATCGTTGGATAGGTGGCTCATCAGCCTGGAGGTACTTGTAAAATGTACAGGCAGTAGCCGCTCCATCAATTCTGTCCCTTGGTCAGTCAGTTTGACGATACTCATACGGCGGTCAGAAGGGTGACTTTGTCTAATGACAAAACCATCGCGCTCTAGGCGGTCAATGAGTCCGGTAACGGTAGGTTTGCTTATTCCCACTTTCTCTGCAAGCTCTGTAGCCATCAGTCCTGTATTTGTGTTTCGGTACAAGAGAATCAATACTGAAAACTTCCCGTGTGAAATACCGAATTTCTCAAAGCCCTCAAAACTGACTTTAAAAGTACTGGAGGATACGCGCATAAAGAAAAGCATGGCTTCTGTGGCTCTGATATCAATCTCAGGAATACGCATAGAAAATTCTTGAAGTGCTTCACGAGTGGGCAAATCCCGTAAATCAAAATCCATAGGGTTCTCCTTTCGACTGGAATTTATTACAATTCGAAATTTTGTTAGCTGGCTAATCATAATATAATAATATTTAAATTACAAGCTAAATTTTGATGAGGTTCTTTGTTTACGGAGTTTATAAATTCTTATCGGAAAGCGAAAGTTTATCTTTGTCCCCTATTTTTAAGCCTACCAAAATCATCGTACATATGATCATAGCCAGTATGAACAAGGTTGGCACAAACGTTTGAAACAGGTCGAAGCTCAGTCCGATCAAGGCAGGTCCCAGAGAGCCTAGCAAATATCCTCCAAATTGCATCAGGGCAGACCATGAGGTAGCTTCTTCTGTATGCGCTGCTTCTTCGATTGGAATAAGTAGCGCTAAAGGAAACAGTCCACCAGCTCCAATGCCCAGGAAAATAGCAGCTACCCAAGGAGAAGAGTGTATCATCAGCAGGACAATGCCGATCAATTCAGATAAGCCACATAGAAGCAGCCATGTTGTTCTGTTTCCTGATTTACCGGCAAGAAGAGGGATGAAGAAGCTTACCGGGATTTGAATCAAGGTAAATAGGGTAAGCACCATACCGGCTTGAGCATGGTCTACACCCGCAGCTTGCGCGATGGAGGCCAACCAAGCAGTCACAGCGTAAAAAATACCCGCCATACAGCCAAAAAATAAAGTAAATAAATATACCCGTTTATTCCTGATCGAGAAAGATGAAAACCGCAGGTTTTTTGTTGAAGCTTCTCTTTTTTGGAGCAGGGGGAGAAGGAGTAACACAGCGGGAACCGCTAAAATGCTCCAGAAGCTTAGAGCGTGCTGCCAAGAGTCCATTTGCCGGAAAAGTGGGACAGAAAAGCTGGATGCAACGGCTGCTCCGATTACCATGGAAACGGAATAAAGCCCGGTTAACCCTGGTTTCTCGGGAAAATATTTTTTGATAAACCCCGCAACCAAGGGGCCTGCGATTCCGATACCTATTCCAGAGAATATAGCGGTGGCGAGCAGGAAGGAAGTATGATGAACGAACATGCGCAGGAACGTGGCTATGAGGATCAACAGCATGGCTGCAAGCAAAGATCTTTCAACGCCTAAGCGATGCTGGAGCCAGATAGATGACAGAGAGAAGAGGCCCATACAAAAAATAGGCAGCGCCGTGATTAAACTGGCGGTCACCCCGCTTAATCCCAAATGAGCTTGAATGATATCCAGTAAAGGCCCGACGGAAGTAATAGAGGGTCTTAAATTTAAGGAGATAAAAAATATAATCAGGATGAGATAAACCAAACGCATACGAAACACCTCTTTTCTTTAACGTTGAACTCATTGTAGATTTCGCTCTATAATAGATCAATACTATTTATTCTATATAAACAATAGTTATATACTATGATTCGGAGGCGAGATTCCATGGAAATTCGGCAATTGCAATATTTTCTCCGATTGTGCAAAGAGCTGCATTTTTCCGAGGCTGCCTACAAGCTGGGGATTTCGCAACCTACGCTGAGTCAGCAAATACGGGTATTAGAGGATGAGGTGGGAGTCCCTTTGTTCGACCGTATTGGCAAGAAAACCGTAAAGACGGAAGCAGGCGAGCTTCTGGAGCACTACGCTTCACAAGTCATTCAGCAATTGGAAAATGCAAAAAACGCCATATCTGATCTGACCCATCTCCATACCGGTCATTTGCGTGTTGCGGTTCTGCCCTCTGACCTGGATTATCGACTGACTCCTATACTGATCAGCTTTCACAAGGAGTTTCCTCATACGAAGGTTCAGGTCATTCCCTCGATTGATATTTACAATGAAGTGCTCGATAATAAAGTGGATATTGGAGTAGGCTTGGGGATTCATTCGGATCACCGTTTGCACCGCATCCCTTTTTATACGGAAACGCACAGCTTGTATGTAAATACAGAACATGATTTAGCAGACAAAGATATAATTGTATCAGAAGACTTGGCAAAAGTTCCTTTAGTGATGTTTCCCAAAGGATTTGTCGGGCGTGACCTGGTGGATCGTTGGTGTGAAGATCAAGGCATTTTGATCCATCCTTTGATGGAAACAGGATCAGCCACGTCCCTGTTTCAACTGGTGAAAGAAGGCATAGGAGCTACGATTCAGCCGAGCCAACTGATTGAAAGCTTCGGGTCACTGGGGATTCGCGCAATTCCGATCAAGCATGCACCTACCCGACATTTGGAAATGTTTTATCGTGTAGATAAATATGTAAGTCCAGCCGCAAAAGCCTTTATTCAAAAAATGGAGACGTTTTTTAAAAATTGAAATCCAAAGTGAGGAACCTTGAATGACGACAAAACTATACTACTCTTCTCCGACCCTTACGGAGTGGGAGACTCATATTACACGCAGCATGGAAAGAGACGGCGGATATTTTGTTATGCTGGAGGAAACGGCTTTTTATCCGCATGGAGGGGGTCAGCCATGTGATACGGGAACGATTCAGGGCGTTCCGGTGGTGGATGTTTTTCTGGAAGAGGGCGATATTTGGCATCAGGTCGAACGTTTGCCAGAGGCTGAGAAGGTAGCTTGTACGTTGGATTGGGAGCGCAGATTTGATCATATGCAGCAGCATAGTGGACAGCATTTGCTGTCGGCGATTTGTCGGGAGCTGCTGGGAGCGCGGACGGAAAGCTTTCATCTGGGACAAGAGTACGCCACAATTGATGTAAACTGTTCTGAACTGACACCTGCGCAGTTATCCGCCATCGAGCAGGAAGTGAATCGGCAAATCTATAGTAACCGCAGCATCCAAAGTTATTTTGTAACGAATGAGCAATTGAAGGACATCCCACTTGTGAAAATGCCAAAAGTAACGGAGAATATCCGCATTGTCGAGATTGAAGGTATTGAATACAATGCTTGCGGCGGTACACATGTCGGCCGAACCGGGGAAATTGGAATGATCAAATGTCTGAAATGGGAGAAGCAAAAGGGGCTGGCGAGAATCCATTTTAAATGCGGCGTTCGCGCGCTTCAGGATTTTAACGAAAGTCTTCAGATTCTGGACGTGCTGTCTGCGAGGTTTAATACCGGGCGCAAGGATATTTTGACCCGCTTTGAAAAGTGGGAGCAGGAGCACAAGCAGCTCAAGGCGCAAGTGGACATCCTGCAAGAAGAAAATACCTCGTATCAGGCAGCAGAGCTGCTTTCTGCTGTTCAGGGGCAGGTTCTGGCTCATATTTTTGAACAAAAAACCTTTCAGGAAGTACAGCAAATGGCTGCCAAGCTGACATCTGAACATGATTTACTTGTATTATTAGCCACAACAGCAGAAAACAAAATCATTCTGACGCATAACGGCACACAGCATGTTGCCTGCGGAGCATACTTTAAAGAGCATCTGGGCGCGTTTCAGGGTAAGGGTGGCGGCAGCAACCAATCGGCTCAGGCAGCATTCTCGTCCCGTGAAGACCTTTTGAACTTTTTTGAAACCGCCCAGCGGCAGTTTATTCAGGGCTAATGCAGGATTAGTGGCTCAGGGGTAGCTTCCACTTATGTTCTTTTTCCGTAAATAAAATAAAAGAAAAAATGAGTGCCACGACAGCGCCCCAGATGGCTTTATCCCCAATAGCCAACGTCAAAAATCCTCCCAGAAAAGCCCCGACCAGAAAGGTGATCAGGATGACACCGTAACGCATGGCACGAATGGCAGCATTCGTGTCCTTGGTCGTAATGGCGATATACACCGCCTCTGTGGCAGATCTGAGGTTCCCCGTGCTGACGGTGGAGGTGTACGGCGCATCAATGAGCTTGCGGAAGGAAGTCATTTGTACAGAAGCGACGAACGAGACGATCACCGTCACCACCGTATTGGGAACCCCCTGCGGAATCAGACCCACGATGAAAAAAATGAAAATTTCCAGCAGTAGAATGGCACGGGCCCAGTCGGGTGTCAGGCGGTGGATGGATTTTCTCTTAATCCCCTCGGCTACAAAAACACCCAGTGAAAAGGCGATCAGGGGCGGGATATGGGCTAACGCCTGACCCCAGTTTCCCTGAATGGCTTTGACAGCCAGCAGTACGATATTGCCTGTCTGTGCATTGGCGAACACGCCATCTCTTCCGACAAACGTGTATGTGTCCAGAAACCCCCCTACTAAAGAAAGTAAGGCGCCCAGTCGTAACGATTCGGACGTTACTTGATGTAAATGGATTTTGCCTTTCATATTCACGGCAGAAGCCTCCTATGCTACAACGTCGATTCCTCTAACATAGCACGACTATTCCGATTCGACAATTCCATTGGACACTGCGGCACGAAAAACAGGTGTAAAAGGAGAAAAAGTCATGGAGAATAAAGGATTTGTGGAGGCAATTCGCAGCATGACTGCGGGCGAACAAAGATTATGGCTGATAGACATCATACAAGTGACAGAAGCTGTGAAACGGAACGAAGCTTCTAAAGATGATTTGTATGAGCAAGTGTCAGAGTTATATGATTACTTGCTTGAGACTCAAAACAGACGCTCATGGTGGGAGCCTGACGAGGGTGGCACGCAGGTGCATATCGTGATTGGCGATTCTTTTGCAGGGAGTATGAAAATAGCACTCAAACAACTGGGATGGGAAGATACGCATCGGGTTATTTCTTTTCGGGATAACTATGCCATCGGCCCATTGTGGCAGCTTCAGCAGGAAATGGGGCGTAGGCAACGGCGGGAATGGTTTAGAGATCATATTTATGATGAGCATGATGAGGATGCTGAAAGGGATGATTTTCTGTTGCTGGAGCAGTTTGCTGCTATTCCAGCACAGGCGGACATTACGATCTGGACGGGGAGCAATGCCCCTGAGCAGGTGGGGCTTCGTTTGAGCATGTACCTGCTGAGGAATATGTCTAACGATATTCGGATTAAAAATGCGGCAGATGCTTGCAGCCGCGTATTTAAACGTCCGGATGCTACAGGCTTAAGATCAGGCGAGATACCTGCCGACAAACTACAAGCTATTCTAAGTCGAGAGGACAAGGGTATTTCTTTAACACCAGGAGAAAGAGAACGAATGGCGGAAGAATGGTGTGAGCTGGCGATGAAGCCTGAGGTGCTACGTATATGGAAAGATGGAAGCATCGTTAATGTAGAAGAAAACTATTATGATGCCTATATTTTGAGTAAGGTGGATAAGCTGCACAAGCAGCAAGCACAGCCTGATTTTATCAAATCGGCAAGAGTGATCGGAGAAGCTATGGGACACCTGGATCAGCAGATGGGAGATGAATTTTTCGAATATCGGCTTCGAGCCCTGATTTATGAGGGAATGCTGGAAATCAAAGGCGTTCCAGGAGCTATGAGACGTTATAGTATTAGAAAGAAAGCATCTCCAAGTCCAATAAAAAAAGGGCCTGAAAATGCTTGATCGTATTACCTGTTCTGTGGGGGCTCGGCTCAAACCTATTGCAAGGCTTGAACGAGGGCTTCGCCAAATTTCTGTGCGCCGTCTGGACCATCAGCAGTGATGATGTCGCTATGGGCAACCACATGCTGAGTCACATATTCGACTTGATACGTCTGGAGCTGATCCTTTTGCACATCCACCGGATAGCATGCAGCCGCTCTGCCGGAGAGCAGCCCGGTTTGGGCCACGGCTACAGAGCCAGCACAGATGCCGGACAACAGAATCTTTTGCTCATGCGTTTGTTTTAGCAGGGATTGGAGATCCGCGTTGTTCCACAGATGATCATTCGTGCCCGATCCGCCGATTACAGCGACCACGTCATAATCAGTAGGGACAGCGTCTGTGAAAACCAGATTCGCGGTCGCTTTACCGTTGTAGTCACCGATAATTTCACCTGTTTTGGTACTAGCCAGCGTAACGGTAACGCCTGCTTGCTCCAGCGCTTCCTTCGGTTTAAACAATTCATCTTCATTAAAGCGTTCCGGGGGTATAATAAAAAGAGCCTTTATGACCGAGCTGGGGATGACGATTTTACCGATTGTCGAGATGATGTATGATTGGGGAAAAAAGCGGGTTCAGTCCATTCGCGGGGAAATGCAACGCGGCGATATATAAGTAAATCATAGGGCAATCCGTCATATGAAAAATAGAACGCCTTGCGTCATGAGTACGAATTGTACTTGGAGCAAAGGCGTTCTTTGGCATGTTAGCAGTCTGAGTCCGTGTCGGTTTAACTCAGGTTATTACTGCTCAATTGCTGGCAAAACTTCAACCCAGCGGGTAGCCCAAGTGCCGATATGATCAAACAATGGAGCTAGATCGCGTCCCTTATCCGTAAGGGAGTATTCGATCCGAACAGGCTTTTCGGGATAGACCATACGTAGTATAATGCCTTCTTCCTCAAGCTCTTTCAAGCGATCGGAAAGGACCTTCCCGCTTAAATTGGGAATTGAATTCTCAATAGCGACGAAACGTTGCGGACCGTTAGTTAGCTGAAATACAATTAACACCGTCCAACGCTTGCTCAGTAACTCCATAGCTTTTTCAAACCGTGGGCACATTTGCGGTATGTTCATGTGATCACCTCATGCTCCTATTATTAACGATCTACTGTTAAAAGTAAATGATTTTACTTTACATAAATTTATTACTTGACGAAATCGAATGATATAAATATACTTTGTTACATAAAGTAACTTGCTGGATTCGATACGGACGTATATATAGTATTTTGCATCATTCGATTCCCAACGCTCGAAAGTACAATAGATAGACGAACTAAACCGCTTCGATCTATATATTGCTGATTTGAAATCGCTCTTGGGACTGTTGCAAAATGCTTAAAATTTGATATTATAACGATGCAATTAAATTGACAGGAACGGACTAATTGTTGAGGTCATGGTTTAGGTGCAGGGGGAAGTCAGATGAAGCTGGAATGTGAAGTGTGCGTAGTTGGAGGGGGACCAGCCGGGGCCTTGTTATCCTGTTTGTTGGCGGAGCAAGGTGTTTCGACGATATTGGTTGAGCGGCAGAGCGTGGCGGGAAAGGCTTTTCGCGGCGAAATTTTAAATGATGAGGGTCAGCAAGTGATCCAAAAGCATAAGCTGCTCGAACAAATTCATGAGGACTACATCCTCGCTTCGACGAGAATCGAATATTGGGAGCATCAGCAGCAGGTGAAGACGATTGAGCCAGCGGTCGGTAATGTAGGGGTCCATATTCCACAGCCTCATTTTTTGGACGCTTTGCTCAAGCAGGCGGCTACGTATGAGTCCTTTCGTTATTTGGCGGGCACGACAGTGACTGCGCTGGAAGGCGATAGCGAGCAGGGCTACACAGGCTTGATCGCTTGCGATAAGAACGGCGATGAGGTTACGATTCGCAGCTCTGTTATTGTCGGGGCAGATGGTCGCTATTCGACCGTGTGCAAGCTGGCGCAGATGCCAGTGACGAATATCAGACACGGCTATGATCTGCTGTGGGCCAAAATTATGGCACCTGCCGGATGGGAGCCTGTCACACGTCTGGCATTGGTCAACGGGCGGCAGTTGTCTTTATTTTCGCAGGCTGAGGGCTATATTCAAATTGGCTGGAACGTAGATGAAGGCAGCTTTCCTGCCTTGTTTAAGCAGTCGTTTGAACCGTTCATACAGCTGTTGGCAGATGCATTTCCCGATCTGGAGCATAACGTGCATGATCACATTCGTTCGTGGAAGGACTTCGTACCGTTGGATATTTTCAGCAGCCGCAGTGATACGTGGTCGCGGAACGGACTGGTCCTCATTGGAGATGCGGCGCATACCATGACACCTACCGGAGCTTTTGGCTTGAACGCAGCCTTGAAGGATGCCGATGTACTGGCGAGTGAGCTTCTTCGTTTGCGTCAGGAGGGTGGATATACTGCAGCGGGCCTAAAGGCGTTCGAAGACGGGCGGCGGCAGACTGTCACAGAGCTTCAGGAACGACAGCTTACGATGGAATCCACGTTTCATGAACATTTTTTACAAGCGGAAAATCAAATTATATAGAAGTAAGCTTATATAAAGGATGGTGCAGAGAGATGAACCAAAAAGACGTAGCTACGCTACTTAATGATAAAATTCAAACGATTCGCGGGGAGCAATCTTCGACGATTTTGGTAGGGCCGATTAAGCTGCCAGTCAATTTGGAAGGGGAAACGGTTGTTTTTCAATGGTATTGCTGGTTGCCTGTACGGGATGAGGAAGATCGTCAGGACTTGATGAATGCCACCGCTGACACGATTGTGAAGCGTTTGTCCACACTGAATTTGGCAGAGGGGCAACAATCGAGCGTACTGGTGTACGGCGATCTTCAACAGTCGGAAAATGCGCTTGTTCGTATGCATAGCATTTGCCATACTGGAGATATTTTTGGTAGCAAGCGTTGTGATTGCGGATTTCAGCTTCACCAGTCCATGAAAATGATTGTTGAGCACGGAACGGGTGCGTTGTTCTATCTGGCAAACCATGAGGGCCGCGGGATCGGCTTGTTCAGCAAAGCGATGGCTTACATTTTGCAGGAGGAAGGCATGGATACCGTTGAAGCCAACCACCAATTGGGCTTTGAAGATGATACTCGCGATTATGCGGATGCGATTAGTGTGCTCCGTCATCTGAGACAAAAACCGGTAACCTTAATTACAAATAACCCTAAAAAGCTGGAGGCTTTGAAGCAATCCGGTATGAATGTGGCAGGACGTATGCCGCTGTGGGGCGATGTGTCGCAATATAATGAACGCTATTTGAATACGAAGGTGGAACGGTCCGGCCATTTGCGGGATTTCGATTTCAGGGAGGTTCTATGACCACTCACGAGAAATATATGCGCCTGGCGCTGGAAAATGCCAAAAGTGCCAAGGGACAAACAGAACCGAATCCGCTCGTCGGCTCGGTCATTGTGAACAACGGTCGCATCGTCGGGATCGGCGCTCATCTGAAGCCCGGCGAGCCACATGCCGAGATTCATGCTTTGCGTATGGCGGGTGAACATGCTCAGGGAGCGACGATTTATGTGACGCTGGAGCCGTGTTCCCACCATGGACGGACAGGCCCGTGCGCGGAAGCGATTGTGAAGGCTGGCATTCGTCGGGTCGTTATTGCAGCGCTGGATCCGAACCCGCTGGTTTCGGGCAGAGGGGTACAAATCTTGAAGGATGCGGGCATTGAGGTCATCACTGGGGTATGTGAGCAGGAATCTGCCCGCATGAATGAAGTGTTTAACCAATATATCGTGAGCAAGCGTCCTTTTATCACGATCAAATCAGCGGTGACGCTGGATGGTAAAATCGCCACCCGGACCTCGGAAAGCAAATGGATTACGTCCGAAGTGGCACGGGAAGATGTGCATCGCCTTCGTAACGAGCATGTAGGGATACTGGTCGGTGTACAGACAGTCATTCACGATAATCCGCAGCTTACTACTCGTCTGCCGGAAGGCCGGAATCCGATTCGCATCATTCTGGACAGCACGCTACGTATTCCTTTGGATGCACGTGTTATTAAAGATGGTGAGGCACCTACCTGGATATTTACAGGACGTGCTTATGATGAAGACAAGCGGAATCAGCTGGAACAGTTGGGTGTAAAGGTGTATCCGACACAGGATGAAAACAGTGATCGGGTCAACCTGCCGCAAATGCTGGATATTTTGGGCGCAGCGGAGGTATCTTCGGTGTTCGTGGAGGGCGGGGCCGAGGTGAACGCTTCGTTCGTGCAGCAAGGACTGGCTGACAAGCTGGTACTGTACATTGCGCCAAAGCTGGTTGGAGGGCGTGGAGCACCGGGCTTTCTCGGGGGAGAAGGGGTGTCCGCCATGAGCGATGCAGTAGCGTTACAAGATTTGAGCGTAACGCAGGTCGGCGTGGACTGGAAGATAGAAGGGTATTTTGGGCGGGAAAAATGAGTGGGGTTGTGGGTGGGAGAGAGGCTCCGCGAAGGGGTTGATCTTCCGATCGCTGTTGCAGCGGGATTCTTCGGATTGTATAAGACATGTAGAGGTAAGAATCCCACTGCAAAGGCGAACGCTCACGCTCCTCCAGATTCAACCCCTCCGCTCCGCTACTACCCGCCACAAAGCAACTCATTTTTCCGAAATGTGGGTGGAGTATGGGAAGGGCGAAAAGATTTAAAGACTTCGAAGATTGAGGATCTGAAGGGCTAAAAAGCCTGGAGGATTCTTTTTTGGCTCTTCGCTATGCTAACCAGCGCCTCTCCATATAAAATCGCAGTCTATTTTACCCATGTCGAATACCGAAGAGACTTGATTAGTTAGCTTGATTTTTTTTCTTTATGTTTATAGCTATACGCCCCATCATCTACTCCTTTAACGGGGGCTTGGCTATACTGAATAATTTTACCTTGCTCTTTTTTATAAAAATACCTTGCATTTGTTTCGTCCTTGAATATAACTTGTGTACTAACTAAGGGAGCTTTACCTATTTGAGTTTCAACTGAATAAATTTCAGATGGTTTGTATCCTTGAATTTTTACAAGATAGTTGAATACTTCGTTTTGAGTATGACTTTTAGTGTAATTACTAAGCATCCAAACGGTTGCAAGTATTATTACTATAAAAATTGCTACTCCATATTTTTTCATGACTATCTCCTTTTTTGGGTTATAATTCAAAAAAAATATTGAAAAAACATTTACCATCTGATATTGCCAAGTATAACTCTACGGTTGGTAGCTTTCATAAAACTTACTAAATAAACTATCAACCTTAGATTAATGTAAGCGAATTTTATGTTGTGAAGAAGAATGTCCACACCATATAAAACATCAATTTCACTATCCAGTTACCCCCTATTCGCGGTGACTGGATATTTTTATATTCAAATCGTGCGACATCGCATAATTTCCAACCTATCGAAATAATCGACCAGTTTGAGCAAGTCGTCAATTTGATGTTTAGCTATATTGATGTTTAGCTATATTATTGATATTTCTATCAAAACTATCGTATATGTTCGTGTTTTCAATATGGATTTTTTTGTCCACATTGGGATATGTAATTCTCAACCGCCAACTTTGGCGAATGAACCTAAATCATTTCAAAGTTCCCCGAAATTTTCGTAGAAGCTTTGGCTGTATAATTCTGATTCCCCAAGATTGGGGAGCAAAATAACTTGAAGCAACTTAGGAAGTATCGAAGTCACTAAAAGTGAGTGTATGGAGTAGGCAACCCTCAAGCAAAATACCGAAGTGGAAAATTTTCCATAAGGTAAATGTGGTTGGATACAAAGTTAGAATAACCTTCATGAAATTCAAGACGGTTAATGATTAGATGCAAGTAAATTGGACCAACACATAAAAAATGATTAAGATCAGAGTTATCAGCACTAAAGGTTCGTCTTGCTTTTTTAGTCATGTTCCGTTTGCTCCTTCTAGGATTAGTCCAACCTATGACTTTACTCTAGTTGCTTTACCCATCCAGTAGAGCGAAGAGTCACTTAATATTTATTAGTGTGAATGGTTAATGGGATAAATAACTCATAGGGTGAATGTCTTATGGGGTGAAGCTAAAGAAAAGCTCAAAGGACTGTCCCCGGTAGAATACCGACTACAGTCCTCCTGTGGCAGTTTAAACTAAATGTATTACAATTATGGGATTAGTTCATAACGGGTCGGCGAGGATTTCTCTTGTTCCTATCGGTTTAAGCGCCTCCATGTTGTTCAAGAGGTTGGATACCCTGATCATGATTATTCGACTGCACAGGTACAGTTATAATAAACAAAAAGCTAGCCGCGACGATCAGCAGCACCATTTTTTTTAACATTATTTAACCACACCTTTTCAATGAATTTTGAAAACTCTACCTTTGTTTCATCCATCGCGTAGACTTTAAAATGCTCGAATAATCCCAAACAGTTTATAAAATAAGTTTCGTTATTTAGTATAATCGCTTTTAGCGTGGCAGACTTCAAATGTTTAAAGCCATCACTATACATCCCTTTATATAAATAGTAATAGGCCAACTCATAACCAAAATGCACAAGATAATGCGGTAAGACTTGTTGCGTATACATATCAGCAGATGCTGGTAGCTGAGCAAAGGAATTAATGTCCAGTTCAAAACGTGAAAGAACATCATCCACATCTACATGGAATCGGTTAGCCGCTAGCATAATATTCAAAAGTTGCACAATCCGGTCTTCTTCAGTTGTATCAGAAGATGCACTAATATATTCAACATAATCATGTAGCACACTTATATCTCCAGATAAAAGCTTATTCACCATAGTATTAGCTTGTGCCCAGTGCTTGAACAGGCTGACCCAGTGCTGAGTGTCCTCATCCGTCTCTACGACCCAATCTAAATTAGCATAATTAAATGTAAACAGTAGTGCTTGGTCATAATTGCCTTGAGCATCACAGACCCTAGCACACAGTAGATCAGCATAGGTGATGTACACAAACAGGGGACGACTCAGCTTCTTAGCAGGCTCCTCACGCTTCCTCTTCTTCTGCTGATTTGTCAGCGTATATTGAATTTCCGCTTTCTCCTTCATTTTTCTCGCCGTTTCATCAACCTTGTCCCATTCATCTAAAGAACGATACACATTCGCCAAATCTTTTAGCGCGTCCAGTTGCTCTATCTCGTCCAAACGTTCGACAAAGGGTTCAAATCGCGTAGCGGCCTTGAGATTTTGGTTCTTATCGTCTCCAATCTGAATCGTAAACAGGCGATACTGACAGATTGCCAAGCGTTCAGAGTGCTGGTACTTCTCGGCCTCTGCAACCCCTTTATAGAGCCACAACGCAGCAGCATGCCGGCCTTGTGCGAATAGCTTTTCTGCTGCATCAAACAGCTTCGGGGAATAGAGCAGGTTGTCCATGATGTGTCCAACTATACGTTGAATCGCTTCCAGCTTATCCAGTTCAGCACAGCGATACAATACCGGTTCAATTCGCCGCCAATCCGGGGAACGTTCGATGATGTAATGATCTATGTATCGTTCGTAAAAAAAACCTTCTTGCAATCCCATAGCCAGCGTGATTCGATCCAGTTGATGTATTGCCACAGGGCGATGCTTAGTAACCCAAGTATTAAGCGTTCTTTGATGTACGCCTGAACGATCTGCTAATTCTGCTACAGTCAAATCGTTTTTCTTCATAAAATCTTCCAACTCCGCTAAAATCGTAGGTGTATGTTCCAAGTCATAACCACCCTTCATACAAAAAATCCAAAATTTATAACTATCCTAAAATTATTGTCCAAATATTAACATGTGTCAATGCAATTTTTTTATTATACGCATGGATTATAACCAATTAAATGTAAAAAATCAGAACGAACGTTTTAGTGTCTTTTTTTGCTTTTTTTATGGAGTCGTAATACTTTCGCCATGTTCGTGAGTGCGGGTGTGCGTGATAATGATAAAGGCTGATACAGAAAGATATTACCGAGGTGAGGATTTCAAATGGTCCCGCAGTGCCTGCCTGATCGGGTGAGGTATCCTGTAAATCTGATGTATCCACCAAATTAGGGTTCGAATCCCAATCGCCTTCCACGCGACTCATGGTAGAGTATCAAAAAATCGAAAAAAACCACTACAAAGACCCTAATGAGTATCCCATATCTGGTCCACATGACAGAAGTCGGGAGGTGGCTATGCGGCCAGCGGATACCGGAGAGAGCAAGCGCCGACAGGCCCCGAGGCTTCGGGAGTGCGAATTTACAGTCGAAGTTGGACTGATGAATTCCATCCTCGCAACACGGGAACAGGCGGAACCTTCCTTTTTCCTCAAGCTTGGCCCCGCCCACCACCCTGGTGGGATGCTCTGCAAGGGTCACTAACCCTACTGCAACGAATAAAAATGAAGAATCCTCATTTTAAAAGTATGTTGATTTTAAGGCGGGTAGCAGCGGAGCGGTCCATTTGAATCTGAAGAAGCGAAGCGTTCGCCTTTGCCACTGAATTTTAACCCTATAAGGGGTTCATCAATTCTAAAAATTCAGGGGCAACAGCGATCAGAAGATCAAATGGACCGCGGAGCCGCCAATACATAGAAAGAAGCATACCTTTAAGCTGAGGATTTTAACGATTAGGAGTGATACGATGTTTAAGAAAATAACGATTAAATCGGATGAGCGCGGGCTGCTGTTTAAAAAGGGAAGCTATTACAAATTGCTGCTGCCGGGGACTTACGTATTGAAGACATTTCAGCAGGAAACGGTTGAGATTTTGAATGTTGCTGAACCATTTTTTGTACCGGATCACGATATTCGTTTGTTTTTGACGGATTCCGTTCTGCTGGAGCAATTGAGTGTCGTCGATGTAGAGGATTATGAATATGTGTTGCATTATGAGGATAATCGGTTCGTGGAGCTGCTGCCCGCTGGTAAATATGCTTTCTGGAACGTGCTCAAGGAGCATCGTTTTGTTCATGCGGATACCCGGCAGCCTGCGATTGATAAGGCGTTGGGGCAAGCCTTTTTGGCCAAGACACAGGGCTTCTGGAAGGCGCTTCAGGTGGCAAGCTATGAGCTGGGCTTCCTGTATTATGATAACGTGCTGCAAGGCGAGCTGAAGCCGGGTAAATATTATTTCTGGATGTCGACGGTGAACACGGAGATCAGAACGATAGATTTGCGACAGCAGCAGATGGACCTGATGGGGCAGGAAATCATGACAGAGGACAAAATCACACTGCGCCTGAACTTCGTCTGTCAGTATCGCATTGTTGATCCGCTGCGTGCCTTGGAATTCCGGGCATTCGAGGAGCAAATGTACATTATGCTCCAACTGGTGTTGCGTGAGTATGTCGGAACGATGAAGCTGGATGATTTGCTGAAAATGAAGCAGGAAATTGCGGAATATGTCTTGACCCGACTGAATGAGCAAAGCGACGAATATGGGGTCGCTTTTACGTCGGCAGGGGTGAAGGATATCATTTTGCCTGGGGACATCAAGGATATTTTGAACACGGTGCTGCTGGCAGAGAAAAAGGCTCAAGCCAATCTCATCACACGGCGCGAAGAGACAGCATCTACTCGCAGTCTGCTGAATACCGCCAAGCTGATGGACGAAAATGCCACCCTCTACCGTCTCAAAGAGCTGGAGTTTCTGGAAAAAATCTGTGAGAAGATTGGTACGATTTCACTGACTGGCGGGAATACGCTGCTGGAACAGTTGAACACGCTGGTTCACATGAAGGACGGATAGGGGACCGTATAGAGGGATAGCGGTAGGTTTCACGCCCCTTAACGCAAAATACCACTCAAAAGATGAGCGCGAGACGGCTCAAGCTTTGGGTGGTATTTTACATCAATACGCTTAATTCGTCTTGGTCGAAGCGAGGAAAGCGTCCATATCGATCACCGGAACGAGAGCACCCTGATGCTCCAGAACAGTAGGAAACAGTTCACGCTGCCACTCTTCCTCATTGCTTTTCAACTGGTTGTCTTCCACGGAAGCGGTATCCTCTACCTGATCGACAAGCAGAGCAATTTTTGCCCGGCTGAGCAAAATCATTTTGTCCTCGGAGGACTCGCTTGAAGCAGGGAGCAGCAGTTTTTTGCGCAAATTCAGGATCGTAAATACGTCACCGCGAATGGTGACCATTCCTTCGTGCCATGACTCGGAAAAAGGAAGCGGTGTTCCTTTCTTGGCATTCATGACTTCTTCCACTTCTACAAAGTTTAAAGCGAACGTTTTGCTCGCCAATCTGCACACAATAAATTCGGACATAGGCCAATTCTCCTTACATTTCAGATAAGACTACCACAGGTTGTGAAGTGACGGTAAAATGGGGTAACTATTGCGTTTTAACAAATGGAAAGCTAAAGTTGAAGGTGCTATGTAGCCAGGTTCTATTCACAGAATATCACAAAATAGCAGTTAAATCTTCCAAATGGCCAAGGTATGACGTCTGGTGGCACTACATTTTAAGATAAGCGGGTTGAGTAGAATGGATCATGAAAAGCAGCGACTAAGTATCGAGGCAGCCAGATTATACTATCTGAACGACTATAGCCAGCAAGAAATTGCAGTCAGACTCGGGGTATCGCGTCCCACGGTATCGCGGTTGCTTCAAGCTGCCAAGGAACAGGGCTATGTGAGAATCAGTATTGTTGATCCGATGGAGGATATGGATGCGCTCGGAGAGCAGGTCAAGAAGAAATACGGGCTGGATACCGTTCTGGTCTGCTATTCGCCGTTAAATGAATATCAGGAGATCAAGAAGCATATTAGCAAAAAAGCTGCCGATTATTTGCATGAAATGGTGCAAGATGCGGATATTATTGGAGTGACGTGGGGAACGACGATGCATGCGGTGGCGCTTCATCTCCAGCAAAAGCAGGTTAAGGGCGTCGAGGTCGTTCAGCTCAAAGGAGGCGTAAGCCATTCACATGTCAACACGTATGCCGTGGAGACGGTGAATTTGTTCGCAGAAGCCTTTCACACGATTGCACGGTATTTGCCGTTGCCTGTGATTTTTGACAGTCAAGCCGTCAAGAAAATGGTCGAGGAGGATCGGCATATCCAGCGTATCATTGAGCTTGGCAAGCAGGCGAACATTGCCGTGTTTACGGTGGGTACGGTCAAGGAGGATGCGCTGCTATTCAGATTGGGCTATTTTAACCATGAGGAGCAGAAGCTGTTACAGAAAATCGGCAAGGGCGATATTTGCTCACGCTTTTTTGATGATGAGGGCAATATATGCAGTCAGGAAATTAACAGCCGCACCGTTGGCATTGATCTGCCTGATTTGCGTAAGAAGGAGAAGGCGATTCTCGTAGCTGGAGGGCAGCGCAAAGTTGAGGCTATCCGGGCATCGCTCCGTGGTAAGTATGCCAATATTTTGGTGACAGATCAGTTTACGGCACAGGCACTTTTACAGTAGATCATTTTGCATTAATCAGACTAAACATACAGTTTTGGCGTGCGCCTATGGGGTAATTTAACTGTGGGTAAACGTCTTATGCGGAGGCTTGAACATAATTTCAAAATGTGTTTTACATATGTTCAATGCCGTGCTATGATGGTCTTATCACAGAGAAGTAAAGGACATTAGTCCTCATACTATCTTTCCAATGAAGGAGCGCTTAAAGAATGAACATTGCAGGATTGATCGATCATACATTGTTGCGCGCAGACGCGACGAAGGATGAAATTACGAAATTGACCGCTGAGGCGAAGAAATATCAGTTTGCTTCCGTATGTGTGAACCCGGCCTGGGTAGCTTACTCCGCAGAGCAACTGGCAGGAACAGGCGTGAACATTTGCACCGTTATCGGTTTCCCGTTGGGAGCCAATACGTCGGCAACGAAAGCGTTCGAAACGAAGGATGCTATTGCTAACGGTGCGACTGAGGTTGATATGGTTATTAATATAGGCGCTTTGAAAGCGCGTGATTTACAGCTCGTTGAGCAGGACATCCGTGCAGTCGTGGAAGCAGCCGCGGGTACACTGGTAAAAGTAATTATTGAAGCATGCTTGCTGACAGATGAAGAAAAGGTACTGGCTTGCGAGCTGTCCGTCAAAGCAGGAGCTAATTACGTGAAAACCTCGACAGGCTTCTCTACAGGCGGAGCTACTGCGGAAGACGTGGCTTTGATGCGCAAAACCGTAGGACCTGAGATTGGTGTTAAGGCTTCCGGCGGCGTACGCAGTCTGGAAGACGTACAGAAATTGGTGGAAGCTGGCGCAAGCCGTATTGGTGCAAGTTCCGGTGTGACAATCATCCAGGGTGAGCAGTCTACATCTTCCTACTAAGTTCATTTTAAAGTCATGGAGGGATTTGCGATGAAGGATCAATTGATTCAGGAAGCGCTTGAGGCGCGTAAACAGGCATATATTCCGTACTCGAATTTTCAGGTCGGTGCTGCGGTTCTCGGAAGCGATGGCACGATTTATCGAGGATGTAATGTGGAAAATGCCTCCTACGGCTTATGCAATTGTGCGGAACGGACAGCAATTTTTAAAATGGTATCCGAAGGCTGCCGTAAAATTGATGCCATTGCGATTGTAGCAGATACGGAAGGGCCTGTGTCTCCATGCGGAGCCTGTCGTCAGGTGATTTCCGAATTTGCTCAACCAGATACCAAAGTGTATCTGACCAACCTTCATGGCAACACGGAAGAGTGGACGGTGGACCAACTACTGCCGGGTGCTTTTCGACCTGCTGATCTGGGGAAATAAAAAAAGAATGCCTCTTTCGGGGCGCATTCTTTTTATGGGTAATGTAAGCGCTTAATGTAATAAGGGGGAAATTAAAATGAAATATGTAATCGCTCTGTTGGGGCTGCTCGTTGTATTTGCACTTACTTACGTTGCCAGCAGTGACAAACGTAAAATCAGGTATCGTCCGCTGGTCGTTATGGTTGTTTTACAGGCGGCGCTGGCTTTTGTATTGCTGAATACAGGAATTGGTGAAATTCTGGTCAAAGGTTTTGCAAAAGGGTTTAATAGTCTGATTGGATATGCTATGGAAGGAATTAACTTTGTATTCGGCGGGATTGCGAATGAAGGGGCGGCGCCGTTCTTTATCGGTGTACTGCTGCCGATCGTGTTCATATCCGCGCTGATTGGGATTTTGCAATATGTCAAAGTGTTGCCTTTTATTATTAAATATATCGGGCTTGTCTTGAGCAAAGTAAACGGAATGGGTAAACTGGAATCCTACAACGCTGTAGCTTCGGCTATTCTGGGTCAATCCGAGGTGTTTATTTCCGTTAAAAAGCAAATTGGTCTCCTGCCGAAGCATCGACTATATACGCTGTGTGCGTCTGCGATGTCTACGGTGTCCATGTCGATTGTGGGAGCCTACATGCAAATGTTGAACCCCAAATATGTGGTTACTGCTTTGGTATTGAACCTGTTCGGCGGCTTTATTATCTCTTCGATTATTAATCCGTACAAGATTGAGAAGGAAGATGATTTGCTGGAGGTTCAGGAGGAAGAGAAGCAGTCCTTCTTCGAAATGCTCGGGGAGTATATTATGGACGGTTTCAAAGTCGCCATTACGGTAGCTGCGATGCTGATCGGTTTTGTGGCGCTGATTGCCATGGTTAACGGGATTTTCTCCTGGGCGCTTGGAATAAGTTTCCAATCATTGCTTGGTTATGTGTTTGCGCCTATCGCCTTTGTCATGGGGATTCCATGGAGCGAAGCGGTTCAGGCGGGCAGCATTATGGCCACCAAGCTCGTGTCTAATGAATTTGTGGCGATGCTGGATCTGACCAAGCAAACGGGCTTGTCGGATCGCACAATCGGGATCGTATCGGTGTTCCTCGTATCTTTTGCAAACTTCTCTTCCATCGGTATCATTTCCGGGGCTGTGAAGGGTCTGCATGAGAAGCAGGGGAATGTGGTGGCCCGCTTTGGTCTGAAGCTGTTGTACGGCGCGACGCTGGTTAGCGTGCTGTCGGCAACGATTGCAGGGTTGTTTTTGTAAAAAAAACAGCGAGTTAGGAAAGGAATTTCATCATGTCTAAATTCAAACGGATTCACTTGGTTGTTATGGACTCTGTGGGGATCGGCGAAGCGCCGGATGCTGCCCAGTTTGATGATTACGATGTAGATACACTGGGTCATATTGCCCGCGAACGCGGCGGTCTGAACATGCCGAATATGGGTAAGCTCGGTCTGTCCAATATTCGTTCTATTGAAGGGGTGCAAGCCGCTGAGCAACCTTTGGCGTATTACACCAAAATGCAGGAAGCGTCCAACGGTAAGGATACAATGACCGGACACTGGGAAATCATGGGCTTGAATATTGCGGTTCCTTTCCGCGTATTCCCTGATGGTTTTCCGGATGAGCTGATTCAGCGCATTGAGGAGCATACGGGCCGCAAAGTCATCGGCAACAAGCCTGCCAGCGGAACGGAAATCATTGACGAGTTGGGCGAAGAACATGTGAAAACAGGAGCGCTCATCATCTATACATCGGCGGATTCGGTGCTGCAAATTGCGGCGCATGAGGAAGTTGTACCTTTGAAGGAGCTTTATGAGATTTGCGAGTTCTGTCGTAAAATCACGCTGGAAGACCCGTACATGCTGGGCCGGATTATTGCGCGTCCGTTCGTAGGAGAGGCGGGGAACTTCTCCCGCACCTCCAATCGCCATGATTATGCGCTCAAGCCGTTTGGTCGTACCACAATGAACGAGCTTAAGGATGCAGGCCTGGATGTGATTGCATTGGGTAAAATCTCCGACATTTATGACGGCGAGGGTGTGACGAAAGCTGTGCGCACCGTGTCCAATATGGACGGTATGGATAAGCTGGTGGCTACGCTGGATGAAGATTTTACCGGGTTAAGCTTCTTGAATCTGGTCGATTTTGACGCCGTATACGGTCATCGCCGTGATCCGCAGGGATATGGCCAGGCTTTGGACGATTATGATGCCCGTCTGCCGGAGGTATTCGCTAAAATGACGGATGAAGATCTGCTGATTATCACCGCAGACCACGGGAATGACCCGACGTATCGGGGAACGGATCATACACGTGAATATGTGCCTCTGTTGGTGTACTCCCCACGTTTTGCAGCTGGAGGTAAGGAGCTTGCGGTACGTAAAACGTTTGCGGATA
This sequence comes from Paenibacillus terrae, assembly GCF_000943545.1. Lineage (GTDB taxonomy): Bacteria > Bacillota > Bacilli > Paenibacillales > Paenibacillaceae > Paenibacillus > Paenibacillus terrae_A. Next base: position 155,180 of record NZ_JTHP01000002.1, on the reverse strand, counting down.
TCGGAGCGACAATAGCAGATAACTTTGGTGTGAAGCTGCCTGAACACGGAACAAGCTTTTTGGCAGAACTTCAATAATCGGGACTAAACCTGGATATAAGTTAGAGTATAAACTCGGACAAATGGGACGGAGGAATAAAAACATGAGTGTACACATTGGAGCCAAACCTGGAGAGATTGCAGAAACAATTCTGCTGCCAGGAGACCCGTTGCGGGCGAAATTTATTGCTGAAACCTATCTGGAAGACGTGACCTGCTACAACGAGGTGCGCGGAATGCTCGGATTTACGGGAACGTATCAGGGCAAACGCCTGTCTGTACAGGGGACCGGAATGGGACTGCCGTCCATCAGTATTTATGTCAATGAGCTGATTAGCGAGTACGGTGTGAAAAACTTGTTCCGCGTAGGTACATGCGGCGGGATGAAGGAGCATGTGCATGTACGTGACGTTATTTTGGCACAGGCATCCTGTACGGATTCCGGCATGAACCGCCATATCTTTGGCGGCTATGATTTTTCACCGATTGCCAGCTTCCCTTTGTTGAAGGGCGCTTATGATCGCGGTGTTGCCAAGGGCTTAAAAATGCATGTCGGCAACGTGTTCAGCTCGGACAGCTTTTATCGTGATGACAAATCAATTACACAAAAGCTGATGGAATACGGCGTACTGGGTGTCGAGATGGAGACTTCGGCATTGTACACGCTGGCGGCCAAATTTGGCGTAAATGCGTTGACGATTCTGACGGTAAGCGATCATTTGCTGACGGGTGAAGAAACGACAGCGGAAGAACGACAAACGACCTTTAAAGAAATGATGGAAGTTGCCCTGGATACAGCAATATCCCTGTAAACGATCATACGCACAGTGAGGAGAAATGACATATGAGAATGGTAGACTTGATAGAGAAAAAGCGTGATGGAAAAGAACTGACCACCGAGGAAATTAATTTTATTATCCAAGGCTACACGCAAGGGGAAATTCCTGACTATCAGGTAAGTGCGTTGGCGATGTCCATTTTCTTCAAAGATATGACCGAGCGCGAACGCGCGGATCTGACGATGGCAATGGTTCATTCAGGTGACACAATTGATCTGTCCGCGATTGAAGGCGTGAAGGTCGATAAGCATTCTACTGGCGGTGTGGGTGATACGACAACGCTGGTGCTGGCTCCGCTCGTAGCGGCTTTGGATATTCCGGTAGCGAAAATGTCAGGTCGCGGCCTCGGACATACCGGAGGAACCATTGATAAGCTGGAGGCTATTGCAGGCTTTCACGTAGAAATCAGCAAGGACGAATTCGTAGATCTGGTGAATCGCAGCAAAATTGCGGTCATTGGACAAAGCGGCAACCTGACACCTGCGGACAAAAAGCTGTATGCGCTGCGTGATGTTACCGCCACGGTAAACTCGATTCCGCTGATTGCCAGCTCGATTATGAGTAAAAAAATCGCTGCTGGTTCCGATGCCATCGTACTCGATGTGAAGACAGGTGCAGGCGCGTTCATGAAAACCGTAGATGATGCCAAACAACTGGCACATGCCATGGTAAGCATCGGTAACAACGTCGGTCGCAAAACGATGGCTGTCATTTCGGATATGAGCCAGCCGTTGGGTCTTGCCATCGGTAACTCGCTGGAAGTCAAAGAAGCGATTGATACACTGCGCGGTCAAGGACCAAAGGATCTGGAAGAGCTGTGTATGGCCTTGGGCAGTCAGATGGTATTTTTGGCTGGCAAAGCAGATTCCCTCGAAGACGCCGAAGAGAAGCTCCAGGAAGTCATTCGCAATGGCAAAGCACTGGAGAAATTCAAAGAGTTTATTGCAAACCAGGGCGGTGACGCTTCGGTTGTGGATCATCCGGAACGCTTGCCACAAGCGCAGTATCTCATCGAAGTGCCTGCGAAGCAGGATGGTGTGGTGGCTGAAATCGTGGCTGACGAAATCGGTACCGCTGCGATGCTGCTTGGAGCAGGACGCGCAACCAAAGAATCCGAGATTGATCTGGCTGTCGGCCTGATGCTGAACAAAAAGGTCGGCGATGCTGTAAAAGTGGGCGATTCGCTGGTTACCATCCATGCGAACCGTGAAGATGTGGCCCAAGTGCTGGAGAAAATCTACGCGAACATCCATATTGCGGATCACGCCGAAGCTCCTGTACTGATCTACGGAACGGTGACAGAGTAAGCGTTAAGCTGTATTCATAAGGTCGTAATAGATATCGTGGTTATCGAGCCGGAGACCCTCAGTTAGAGGGCTTCCGGCTTTTTTGTAGCTCCCGCTTTGATTAACCAAACAACAAGGAATTTCAATGATGAAAAGAAAGAATGAGCGGAGCTATTGTAAGCCGGAAGGAAAAAATGCTAGACGAGTGCAGATACAACGAAGGAAAAAACGAAGGTTCCACTCAAATTATTTGAAAAAAAAGTGCTGCTGCAATCCTGTCTTGTACTGCTGGTCGGCGTAGTGGCAGGTGGAGTGATGTCTTTCGTGGCCTTATTTGCCAAGGAGCAGGGATTCACCAACGTAGCATGGTTCTTCTTTACGGTGGCTATGGCAAGCTTCCTCGTCCGACTGGTGTCCGGTAGAATTTTTGATACCAAAGGCCCGGCTTATATCCTGATTCCCGCAGGGGTTGTGCTTATCGCCGCCATTATCATGGTGGCCTCATCGCGGACGGAATTGCAATTTTTGGTCGCTGCTGTGCTGTATGGCTTGAGCTTTGGAGCTATTTTCCCGGCTTTGCAGGCTTGGGCCATCAGTGTGGTCGGAGAAGATGAGCGAGAGGATGCCGTGGGTTCGTTTTATAATTTCTTCGATTTGGGCATCGGGGGAGGCTCTTTGATTTTGGGTATGGTTGCGGGATTAACCTCCTATAAAACGATGTATTTGTTCTCCACTCTGCTGATTGCGGCATATTTAATTATATTTGTGGTTTATAGTGTATTGGATAAGAAAAAGTCCCGTAACACGCTGAACGTATAAGCGCATGGATGCCTTGGATCAAGTTTGAAAAATATGACAGCCGGACTCATAATAGATATGAGTTCGTTTTTTTGTATAGTAAGGATTGATTGAATCTGCCCCCGATTTTATATTCAAAATGACCTGGTTGGATCGTCTTCTTGTGGAAGATAAGCCGTTCCATCTGTGTAATCACGGCGACGAATAAATGCTATGGAAAATGGCTTATATCGTTTAGGATTCAGCATAGTTCTATGAAGGAGGAAATGAAATGGTAGATAAGTGGGTTTGGATGGGGGTTGCAGGGGCAATTGTAGGGTATGCCACTTTTGCCAGTATGAGCGTCCCGACATCAACGATTACAGAAGTAAATCAGAGTCATTCGACGGTTCCGCTTAGTACGCAGAATGAGCAAGGGGGCGTAACGAAGCGCATTGTACATGATCAGGAGATGCAATTTGAGGGGCCTGCTCATACGAACTTTACATTTGAAGAGGGACGGAAGCTGTATATCAGCATCAAGAATACAGGGAAGCAACCTATACGATATAAGCTTAAAAGCGCGGGTACGTCAGGCTTGTCAGGTCAGACAGATGGATTTTCCAGCCGAACGTTGCAGCCGGGAGAACGGCATGATCTGTTGTTGGTAAAGCCGGAGGAACAAAATGAAGCAACGAAGGATTCCACAACTGAGCTGATTTTGGATGTAAATACGGACGATGGCTCCAAAGGATCAGTGAAAACCTTCGCGTATATTACGCTGTAAGCCCCTTCCATATGGGCACGACATGCGGTCATTAGCCTACTTATGTTACAATAGAACGGTTGAAGACTTAATGACAGAATAGGTCAGAGCAGAAAGCAGAAGCAGAAAGGATGACCCGTTGTGCCCAAAAACCAAGAATACGGTAATCAGAAAATGTCACGGAGGCTGTCACTCACAGCCATTTTACTTACACTTACATTTGTAGCTCTCGCTGGCTGCGGCCAGGATAAGAATGCTGAAACCGTCGAGACCGGAAGCAATACAAGTGCGATAGAGCATGGAACTGACGCGGATCGTAGTGGTTCAGCCCCAAATGAAAAAGTAGCGAAAGAGAGCGAGAGTGCGGAAAACAACGGAAATGACGTGGAAAAATCAAGTCCATCGGCCCCGGCTACTTCATCGGATGTTTCTTCCTCCCCAAAATCCGCCAATCCATCCCACAATCCTTTTGAGGTAGCAGGTATTCAGGACCCCAAGGCATTTTTGAACACATTCAAAGCGTTGCAGAAGGCTGTTGCCGACAATGATAAGGAAAAGGTGGCCAATTACATTTTCTACCCTCTGCGCGTCAACGACAGCGAAAAGGCACTAACAATTCCGAATAAGAAAGAGTTCATTGCTAAGTATGATCAGACTTTTACGGACGCAATTCGTGAAGCGTTGGTGAATCAAAAGACAGACGACTTGTTTGTCAATTATCAGGGAGTTATGGTTGGCTCAGGCGAGCTGTGGTTGAGAAGAGCTACAGACAATCCGAAGCTTTTTGGAGTTTTTTCCGTCAATCTTGAAACGGTCGCAAATTAAGCAGTTCCTTGTGTATGAAAATAGTTTGTAAGCAGTCGGGAACATTAGAATGTTCCTGACTTTTTATCCCCTCTGATCCCCTCAAGCTAGCGAAGCACAGATCATCCATCCCAAAAAAAGGTTTGACAACGCTCATAAACTCTCGTATTATATCTACATAACTCATTAAACAGGTAGGAATTAAAGAATTAAAGTATTAAAGTATGATCTCGCCATTGTGGCGGAGAACCTCTAAGAACAGCAGGCAGACACTGTCCAAGCGACAGGTTTGACCTATCAGGGCTGCATCAGGGAATTCTCCGCTCTTTTTTTTGAATACGTCTGTCAATAACAGGCGTAAATGAATTTGTTTTTATTAATTACATAGAATTAGGAGGGTTTTGATGAAAGGGAAATGGAAAAGTGGACTTATTCTCGGGCTATCAGTGGTTTTGACGTTGACGTTAAGTGCTTGCGGAGCAAGCAAAGGAGAAACACAGGCGAATGGCAGCTCTGCTGCGGGTTCCAAGGATGTGGAGCTGCTCAATGTTTCTTATGACCCGACCCGTGAGCTGTATGAGGCGTATAACAAGGCGTTTGCCGCCCACTGGGAGAAGGAGAAAGGGCAGAAAGTTACGATTAAGCAATCTCATGGAGGGTCTGGCAAGCAAAGCCGTTCTGTGCAGGATGGGTTGGATGCGGACGTAGTTACCCTGGCTCTGGGCTACGATATTGATGCGTTACAGGAAAAAGGGCTGATTAAAGAAGGATGGCAAAATAAATATGAGCATAACAGTTCTCCATACACTTCAACCATCGTGCTGCTGGTGCGTAAGGGCAATCCGAAAGGAATTAAGGACTGGGACGATCTGATCCGAGGTGATGTGCAGGTTATTACGCCGAACCCCAAGACGTCAGGTGGGGCCCGCTGGAACTACCTTGCTGCATGGGCCTATGCGCTCAAGAAAAATAATAACGATGAAGCTAAAGCCCAGCAGTTTGTACAGGAACTGTATAAGCATGTGCCAGTACTCGACAGCGGTGCGCGTGGAGCGACAACGACCTTTGTGGAGCGCGGGATTGGTGACGTGCTGATCGCTTGGGAGAATGAAGCGCTGCTTTCCGTGAAGGAACTGGGTACGGATAAATTCGATATCGTGTATCCGTCGATCAGCATTTTGGCCGAGCCTCCGGTAGCGGTGGTCGATAAGGTTGTGGATAAAAAAGGTACACGCGAGGTAGCGGATGCGTACCTGAAATATTTGTACAGCGAAGAGGGGCAAACCATTGCTGCCGAGAACTATTATCGTCCAACGCTGGATAGCGTAAAGGTGAAGTTCAAGGATCAATTTCCCAAGCTGGAACTGGTGACCTTGAAGGATGTATTTGGAACGTGGAAGGAGACGCAGCAAAAGCATTTTAGCGACAAGGGCATCTTTGACCAAATTTATGTACCTGGAAGTTAATGGATTTCAGAGAGGGATGGACAGAACATGAGTCAAGTGCAAGTCACCCGAAAACGCGTTCTTCCCGGGTTCGGGTTAACGATGGGATATAGTGTGCTGTACCTCAGTCTGGTGGTGCTGGTGCCTTTATCGGCGCTGCTTCTGAACTCAACCGGACTGACGTGGGAGAAGTTTTGGGATGTGGCGACTGATGTCAGGGTACTGGCTTCTTACAAGGTAAGCTTTTTGTGCGCTGCGGCTGCGGCGCTGATCGATCTATTCCTCGGCTTGCTGATAGCCTGGGTGCTGGTACGTTATGAGTTTCCGGGAAAACGGATTTTTGATGCGGTGATTGATCTGCCCTTTGCTTTGCCCACGGCGGTTGCGGGTGTTGCCTTGACAGCTTTATATGCGCAAAATGGCTGGATCGGTTCGTTGTTCGAACCGCTTGGCTGGAAGATGGCATATTCGCAGACGGGCATTACGCTCGCGCTGATGTTTATCGGCATTCCGTTCGTCGTGCGGACGGTCCAGCCGGTGCTGGAGGAGCTGGACAAGGACGAGGAGGAGGTCGCTGCTACGCTGGGAGCAAGCAGATGGCGCACCTTCCGCAGCGTTATTGTGCCGGAGCTGATACCACCGCTGCTGACGGGCTTTGCGCTCGCTTTTGCCCGCGGCATCGGGGAGTACGGATCAGTCGTCTTCATTTCCGGCAATATGCCGATGAAGACCGAGATCGCGCCGCTGCTCATTATGTCCAAGCTGGAGCAAAATGACTATGCCGGAGCTACGGCGGTAGCCTTGATGCTGTTGGTCATTTCATTCCTGCTGCTGCTGGTAATTAACAGCATTCAGCGCTGGTCGCGGCGGCGTACTGTCTAACGTTATCACGCAGGACAGTATGCGTTTGATTCATACGATAGCGGTATATCCGCTGTTTAAGGAGGAAGAAACATCATGTCACAAGCGATAACCGGACAGGAGCTTACCCATGCACCTGTGCCTTCATCTGCACCGCCCAACAGGGTTACAACCGAAGCCCCTTGGGTGAAGTGGACGCTGATCGGTGCCGCTTTTCTGGCTTTGCTGTGGGTGCTGATACTGCCGCTGATCGTCGTACTTACCGAAGCGCTCAAGCAGGGCTGGAGCGTATATGTTGAAGCGTTACGCGACCCGGATGCCATGTCGGCGCTACGGCTGACGCTGCTGGTGGCGGCGATAACAGTACCGTTGAATACGGTATTTGGCGTAGCCGCCGCCTGGCTGATTACAAAGTTTCAATTTCGCGGCAAGGGCTTGCTGGTCACCCTGATTGATTTGCCCTTTGCCATCTCTCCTGTCGTCGGTGGATTGATGTATGTACTGGTATTCGGCGCACAGGGCTGGCTTGGTCCGTGGCTGGACGAACATGATATCAAAATTATTTTTGCCTTGCCGGGAATTATATTGGCGACGCTGTTCATCACGTTTCCTTTTGTAGCGCGGGAGCTGATTCCGCTAATGGAGGATCAGGGACAGCAGGAGGAAGAGGCAGCGGTCACGCTGGGCGCACGCGGCTGGCGTATTTTCTGGCAGGTGACGCTGCCGAACATCAAGTGGGGCCTGCTGTATGGCATTATTTTGTGTAATGCGAGAGCCATGGGTGAATTCGGGGCAGTTTCCGTCGTCTCAGGACATATCCGTGGAGAAACGAACACACTACCCCTGCATGTGGAAATTTTGTATAACGAATATCAGTTCTCGGCATCCTTTGCGGTGGCTTCGCTGCTGTTGTTACTGGCTCTAGCCACCTTGGTGCTTAAAAGCTGGTTTGGGCGCAAGCGGGTTCATTAATGAAACGCAGGAACGTGCTTGATTCCACAGGGTCTCTCTTCGCGTCTATCGTCGATGTTTGGCGATAAGATGGGAAGGGAGACCCTTGTTCTAAGATGACTTATATGGATAATAAAATGATCATATCAAGGCACGTAGCTGTGCCCAAGAGGAGCGAAGGGAATTATGAAACATCCGTTTCAGTCCTACCGCCAGCTATTTCCAGTGCTGTCCTCACATATTCATCTAGGGAGCTGCTCACAAGGAGCCATATCAAGGCCAGTGTCTGCTGCAATCGAGGAATACCATCGAAGCTTGCTGCAACACGGGCATAACGGAGACTTGTCTATGGCACGGGTGGAGGAGGCCAGAGGACATTTTGCCAAACTGATCGGGGCGGAGCCTGACGAGATTGCGGTGCTGTCCTCAGCCTCCGAGGCGATTGCCGGGGTGGCAACTGCACTTCCTTATGTATCGGGAAAAGAAGGTATTGTGTACGCAGATACTGACTTCCCGACCGTAGGGCACATCTGGCAAGCGCAGGACCAATTCCGTGAGCACATTCGTTGTATCCCCTCCATGCATGGTGAGGTTACTTTGCAGCAGTACGAGGAACACATTACCGAAAACACTGCACTTGTTATGGTGTCACATGTGAACTACACCAACGGATTCCAGCAGGATCTAAAATCTATGGCGGATGTGGCTCACCGAAATCAGGCGTTGCTGTTTGTAGATGCCTATCAGTCTGCGGGAATCATACCTATGGATGTAAAAGCGATGGGCGTGGATATTCTGGTAGCAGGAGCCCGCAAATATATGCTGGGGATTCCGGGAGTCGCTTTTCTTTATGTAAGCAACGATTGGATAGACCGCTTCAAGCCCAAACTTACCGGATGGCTCGGACAGGAAGCCGCTTCCCGGTTTGATATTGCACGCCCGGTCCCAGCGGCAGGAGCCCGACGCTTCGAGACGGGATTGCCTTCATTCATTAGTATCTTTGCCGCCAATGCAGCCTTAAAGCTGCTGCTGGAAATCGGGGTCACGGACATTCAGGCGTATATGAGCGAATTGTTGGAATTTTCTATGGAGTATGGACGCCGCAAAGGGTTAAGCATACGCTTGCCTTCCGGGGAGGGCGCTTTACCTGGTTTTATCGCTGTTGAGGTTGCCGATGCATCGGCGGTTGAGAGCCGTTTGAGAAGCCAAAATATTATCGTTTCGGCACGGAAGGATGTGATTCGCTTGGCTCCGCATTTTTACAATACGGCAGGGGAAATCCGGCGGGTGATGGACGAGGTGGCGACCATTTGATAAATATGAATTGCTAGATTTGACTCTTTTAACGAGTCAATGTACACTAAACTAAGGTGAGAAAAATGGAGATAAGATCGAATTTGCTGACAATTTTAAATGAAAAAGACATAACGATCAGACAATTATCTAAAAATATTGATTATAGGTACGAAACAGTACGAAGCTTGTGCAATAATCAAATTGAGCGTCTTCCTCTAGATTTGCTTGCGAAGATTTGTGTATATCTTGATATTAGAATTGAAGAAATACTAACACTTGAAAAAAAGTGTGAAATTATCTAAGGGGTCACTACTATGATTACTTACGTTAAAACAAATATTTTCGAAAGTCCTGCCCAAGTGCTTGTAAATACAGTTAATACTGTTGGAGTTATGGGTAAAGGAATTGCAAAACAATTTAAAGATATTTATCCTGAAATGTTTAAACAATACCAAACTTTTTGTGAACGTAAATTACTTGATGTTGGAAAGCTTTGGGTCTATAAAACACCGCATAAATGGATTTTAAATTTTCCGACAAAGAAGCATTGGAGGTCTCCTTCAAAAATTGAATATATTGAAATGGGGTTGCAAAAATTTGTGGAGACTTATGCTGAAAAGGGCATATATTCAATTTCATTCCCTTTATTGGGTTGTGGTAATGGTGGATTGGATTGGGAAACAGAAGTTAAACCGTTAATGGAAAGTTATCTTAAACCTCTTCCTATTGATGTTTTTATTCACTTAGCTGATAGAACAAATAGAACAGAACATACGACCATATTAGAGACTCAAAAATGGTTATGGTCTGAGCCTTCACTCTTAAGTTTTAACGAGGTATGGGATGATATTAACAGTCTGATTGAGGACGATCTAAAGTTAATTGTTGGGGATAGTGAATATAGAGTTACTCTTGTAGAGGATACGGATATCAGTTTGAATTTTATTTCTTCTCAGAAAACTTTAAATATAACACAAGATCAGTTTTTTGATCTTTGGAGACAACTGCGAACGGTTGGCTTCTGTTCGATGATTAACCTCCCAGAAAGTTTATACAACATTAGTGCTGTTGTTTTTAATTTGCTTTCACGATTACGGTATGTTGAACCCGTCGAGATGGCTCACAGGCTTGAAAATAAAAGTGATCTAAGATATGGCATTCGATTGTTACCTCATCTTGGCTATAATAAACAATCTTACACGGAGGAAATAGTTGATGCGGCAGAAAAATGATGCTCATTTATTTAAGCAAGCAATTGATTCGTTAAAAAATGAATCTTGGCTTGGAAATCGAAAATGGTGGCCAAATTATTTATTTCATTTCACTGATATTAAAAATGCTGCAAAGATTCTATCTTATGGTAAATTACTTTCACGAGATAAAATAACTCTGATAGGTGATATGCAAAACGAGAATGCTAGTCCTGAAGTCATAAATAACACCGTTTCAAAATGGAAAAAGTATGTTCGATTTTACTTTAGACCCAGAACTCCGACGCAATTCAACAACGAAGGGTTTCGTCCAATAAATGAGCGCCTTCTTGGCGGAGCCCATTGTCCTATGCCTATTTTCTTCATTTTTCATTCTCTTCCACTCATAACGTTAGAAGATTCCCAGTTTTCTTATGGCTCGTTAGCGAGTCATGGTACTGAAACTTACAATACAATTGAAAGATTCAAAGAGATGCCTTTTGAATCTATTTATCACGAAGGTTCATATGATCCTTATTCTCAAAACTACATAAAATATCATCGCCACGCAGAGCTAATAATACCGGATGATTGTGATCTGGAATATCTTTATGGCATTGTGTGTCGTAGTCATGCTGAAAAAGAGACCTTTTTACATCAGCTTGATGCTCTAACCGCGAAAATATGGGAGAAATTAATATCTGTAGATACATCAGGTAAGCTTTTTTATTCCCATTGGACTTACATTGATAGGGCTGTGTTATCTACAGAGAGGATTACTTTTTATTTGAATAAAGGGAACCGTGTAAAAGGAGTGTTTGAGTATCATTTAGATATACTTGAACACCAATCTGGAAAGCATTATTATTCTTCAAAAAAAGGATATTCTCCTAAAGATATGCTGAATTTTGATCTGAAAAATTTGAAGAATCCTAATGATTATGCGGTAACTTTAAGACTTGATGGAGATTTGGCCTATTCAAATGTTTATAAAAATAAAGAAGATGACGATCTTCCTTTTTAATAAGAGGGGTCCCGTTAGCCATTTTTATATGGTTTTTTGGGACCCTTTTTGGTTTATCTGAATGACTGGCACCTATACAGATTATACAATCCGCTTGCGCAGCCAGCCGGAAATTAAATCCGTTAATATGATCAGGACCACAATGCCCAGCAAAATGACACCTACGCGGTTCCAGTTGCGCATTTGGAGCGCAAACAGTAGCGGAGTACCGATACCGCCTGCACCGACCAGACCGAGCGTGGTTGCGGAACGAATGTTAATTTCAAAACGGTAGAGCGAATACGAAAGGAACTGTGGAATCACCTGCGGCAGCACGGCGAAGAAAATCACCTGCAAACGGTTGGCACCACAGGCGATCAAGGCTTCCTGCGGCCCGTGATCGACGGTTTCGATCGTTTCCGAAAAAAGCTTCGCCAGCATGCCGATGGAGTGAATACCGAGGGCAAGCACACCCGCAAATGAGCCGGGTCCAACGGCCTTGATGAACAGGATCGCGACGATCATTTCAGGAAATACCCGAATGACGCTGAGTACAAATTTACCGCTGCCCGACAAGGGGCGTAACCGGGTCATGTTGCTGGATGCCCAGAAGGCAAACGGGAGACAGACAAATGCGGATACAAAGGTTCCGAGAACGGAGATAACCAGCGTATCCAGCAGCCCACGTAGCAAGTCCTCTCCTTCAGGAATGTAAACGAATGACCAGTCAGGATGAAGGAAGCCGTCCAGTATAGCGACAGAAACGTTTTTGGCGGTTCCCTGTAATCCTTCGAACTGCATCCCACGGAAAGCCCAAATATAAATAATGATTAGCAGAATAGCTATCGCCCATAGGCGCAGGCGGGAGCCAACAGGTCTGCGAAGCGTAGGATCATTCATAATAATTTCCTCCGTAGCAGGTTACTGCCGTAATCAATCGCCAGAACGATGACGAGGGTCAGTAGAATAATGATGCTTGCCCGGTCATACCGGAACAGGCCAAGTGAACGGTCGAGCAGCAGGCCGATACCGCCCGCGCCGACCAGCCCCAGAACAGAAGCCGCACGTACATTGACCTCAAAGGTGTACAGCAAGTAGGACACAAAATAGGGCAATGCCTGCGGTACGACTCCGAAGGCAATCACCTGAATGCGGCTCGCGCCAACGGCAGTCATGGCTTCCAGCGGCCCGGGATCAATCGCTTCAATGGCCTCGAACGTCAGCTTCGCTATGATGCCGAAGGAGAAGAAGAGCAGGGCGAGCATCCCTGCGAACGGCCCGATGCCGAACACCGCCACAAAGATGGAGGCAAACAGCAGATCGGGAACGGTCCGCACGAGGTTCAGGATTGTGCGCATCGGCAGCGAGATCAGCTTGCGCGGCATGACATTGTAGGCGCACAGCAACGCGACAGGGATAGCCAGCAACGCACCCAGTGTCGTGCCGACAATGGCAATCTGGATGGTTTCCAGCATTGGCTTCCAGATGGTGGGCAGGTAACTCCAGTCAGGAGGAAACATTTCGCCCAGCAATTTGCCCATCTCCGGCAAGCCAACGATCAACTGGTAAGGTGTGGCATCCGTATGAATGGAGCACGCCACCAGAACCACAATAAAGATCAACCAGGTGGCGTAACGCTTGTAACGACCCGGCAGGGCTGGCCCTGCGGTCGGCTTGGATGGCTGCGGCGGTCCGGCTTGCGGTGACGGCGGCGTCGAAGAGAGCGTCCGCGCAGTGGAGTCGGGCTTCATGATCCCACTCCCAGCAGCTCATCATGCTTAATGGCACGGCCGTAGATTTCCGCAAAGGCGTCATCCGTAGCTTCCTCCGGCGTGCCGTCAAAGACGACCTCCCCGGCGCGCAGCCCAATAATCCGCGTCGCATATTCGCGCGCCAGATCAATGAAATGCAGATTGACGATGGTCGTAATCTGCATTTCACGGTTGATCCGCTGGAGATCGTCCATGACCTGGCGGGTGGTCAGCGGATCAAGCGATGCGACAGGCTCGTCCGCCAGAATAATCTTGGCCTCCTGCGCCAGAGCGCGGGCGATGGATACGCGCTGCTGCTGCCCGCCGGACAGCTCATCAGCCCGGCTATAGGCTTTTTCACGAATGTTCACGCGTTCCAGCGCGGTTAGTGCCAGCTCGATATCCTCCTTCGGAAAAAGGCCCAGAATGGTCCGAAGCGTCGAATGATAGCCGACCCGGCCGGAAAGCACGTTGCGGAGTACGGTTGAACGCTTGACCAGATTGAAGCTCTGAAAAATCATGCCGATATCACGGCGAATGCGGCGCAGCTCGCTGCTTCCGGCAGACGTGACAGACCTGCCGCCCACGACAATGTCGCCGGAGGTAATGTCATGCAGGCGATTAATAGAACGCAGCAGAGTGGACTTGCCCGCACCGGACAAGCCAACAATGACGACCATTTCGCCCTCTTTAATCGTCAGATTAATATTGTTCAACCCTTTGGTGCCGTTCGGGTATGTTTTCGATACATTGCGGAATTCGATCATATGCTCCCAACTTTCTCCCCCGATGGGGTGGAATGAAAACAACACCGCCATGAATACATGGACGGTGCTGCCCTGTCATTCGTAAAGCCTGTTTCGTAGCTACTGCTTCATTACAATTACGCGTTTGCTCCTATTACTTAACTGCTTGGCCGACGGCTTCGGCATATTCACGAACAGAATCGAAGTTTTTATCGTCGCCTTTTTCATAGCCTACATGCGTATAAATTTCTTTAATGATTTGACCGCCCTCCGGGTCCTTGGCGATATCTATAAAGGCTTGGCTGATTTTGTCTCTCCACGCTTGATCCATATCGGAACGTACGCTGACCGTATCATTCGGAATTTTAGCTGTGTAATGAATGACACGTGTTTTTTCAAATACATCCGGAATTTCCTTCTTTACCGTGTTGCGTGCATCCTGGAAAACAGCTACAGCATCAACCTGACCGTTCAGTAGCGCCAGAATAGCGGCATCATGGCCTTTGATCGTTACACCCTGGACATCCGTGTCCGGGTCCACGCCGGCTTTTTTCAGCTCTGCTGCGGGATACACATAGCCTGCGGAGGAGGTTACATTTTGCCAGCCGACTTTTTTACCCTTCAAATCAGCCAGGCTTTGAATCGGAGAATCTTTTTTCACCACGATCATGGATTTATAAAAGTTTACTTTTTCAGTTGTGTCCTTGCCTGTGGCATCATCAATGCCGTAGCGTTGGGCTTGCAGCAGCAAATCGGCTGCTTTACGGTTATCGTGTGCCAGAACATAGGCATTCGGTGGAAGGAAACCTACATCTACCTGTTTGGAAGACATGGCTTCCACAATCGTGTTGTAGTCAGGAGAAACGGTTACTTTCACCGGAATTCCGAGCTTGTCGCCCAGCAGCTTTTCGAGCGGCTTGGCTTTGGCTTCGAGCGTATCTGCATTTTGTGAAGGAACAAACTGTACTTTTAACTCTGTAGGAACATAGGCTGTGCTTTCGCTTTTCGTGCCATCTGTGCCTGGAGTGGACGCGCTGTTGTTATTGCTCGCATTGGAGCCGCATGCTGCGAGACCCGCAGCCAGTGTGAAAGTCATGCACAAGGTCAGTGCTTTTTTAAACAAAATAATTTCCCCCTAAAATAGTAATAACGAAAATAAAATTGAAAAAGTCTGTAAATTCTGTGACAAACAGAATCTTAACAGCTAGTCCGGTCACTAGGGTAAAAACCATTCCTGACTTTGGTAAAAAGTATGTAAAATATATCTTATACTCTCTCATTTCTGTTCATTTAACATTCTCTTAACAGTACCCTGTTAGACTTGTTCAAGCTCTATGACCGAAGCTGAGGGAGAGAACAGGATTGGATATTTCAGATATCAATAAAGAGGTACGACAGCAGACGCTATGTCCTGTGAGGGTGAAATTTCGCATTATGGTTACGACCGATCTTCATGTCAGCTTGTGGAATTACGATTATTATACGGATCGGGAAACGTTCCAGTACGGTCTTGCGCAAACAGCCAGTCTAATCCAGGTGGCTCGGTCCGAGGTACCTAACCATCTGCTGCTGGATAACGGGGATGTTATTCAAGGCAATCCGATGGGGGATTATGCAGTACAACGTCTCCAACAGGACCCTAACGCCGTGCATCCTGCCTACAAAGCGATGAATCTGCTTGGGTACGAAGCGGGCAATATTGGAAATCACGAATTTAACTATGGATTGGAATATTTGCAGACTTGCCTTCAAGGAGCCAAGTTTCCTTTTATCAATGCCAACATCTATATTCAGGCGGATACAGATATAGATACGAAGAAAGATATTTTTACAGATAGCCATACAGTCGTGGAAAAAGAACGAAATTACTTTACACCTTATCTGATACTGGACAAGACGGTGGAGGATGAGGCAGGCTTCAAGCATCTGTTGAAGGTGGGGATTATCGGGTTTGTGCCTCCGCAAATTATGCAATGGGACAAGGCGTGGCTGGAAGGAAAAATCATCGTCAAGGATATGCTGGAGACAGCAAGACGGTTTATTCCGCAAATGAAGGCAGAGGGGGCCGATTTGATTATTGCCATGCCCCACGCGGGCTTCGAAGATATTCCTGAAACGCCATATATGGAAAATGCGGTGCTGCATCTGAGCAATGTAGAAGGGATCGACGCTATTTTGTTTGGTCATGCGCATAAAGTATTCCCCGGCCCTTCGTTCGTTGGTCAAACGGGTGTGGACGCGGAGCGAGGCACTATACATGATATTCCGGCGGTGGAGCCGGGCTTTTGGGGAGATCATCTGGGTGTCATAGATCTGGACCTGACCCTTATGGACGGAGCGTGGCAAGTGGCTGCCTCTTCTGCAGAGGTACGTCCGGTGTATGATCCAGTACGCAAGCAAGCGCTGGTGCAACCGGATACTGCCATTCAGCAGGCGGTTGCGGAAGAGCATGCCGGAACGCTGGACTATATTCGCGCACCTGTTGGCCAGACGACGTTAGCAGTAAACAGCTTTTTTGCCCAGGTAATGGACGATGCTTCCGTTCAACTCGTGAACGACGCACAAATGTGGTATGTGAAGCAGCAGATGCAGGGGAGTGAGTACGAAGGTCTGCCCGTTTTGTCGGCAGCGGCTCCCTTTAAAACAGGCGGCAGATACGGTCCCTCGTATTATACCGATATTCCGGCGGGGACTTTGGCGATCAAGCATATCGCCGATCTGTACAATTTTCCAAACACACTGCATGTCGTTCGGCTGACCGGGGCAGAAATTCGGGAATGGCTCGAATGGTCTGCCGGACAATTCCGACAAATTGATCCTTATGCAGAACAGGAGCAAGAGCTGATTGATTCGGATTTTCCGAGCTTTAATTTTGATATTATCGACGGGATTAGGTATCAGATTGATGTGACGCAGCCCGCCAGATATGATGCAGCTGGAATATTGAAGGAACCGGATGCGCACAGAATCATTCATATGTCCTTGGATGGAGCGCCGATGGATATGCAGCGAAGCTATTTGGTTGTCACGAACAATTATCGTGCGTTTTCCTCTACATTGGTCAATCCGGGTGGGGAACGAATCGTACTCGCTTCACCTGATGAAAATCGGCATGTGCTGACCGAATATGTACGGCATATGAAGACGTTGACGCCCAAAGCAGACGGTCACTGGTCCCTCTCACCATGGCCGGGCCGCCCGCACGTGACATTCCTGACATCACCGCAAGCAACAGATGCCGCGCAAGCCTATTCGGAGTTGCTTTATGAAGGATTGACCGCAGAGGGATACGCCAAGTTTGCCCTGGATTTCGGACGATCCTGAATTTTTTGAACAAATACATGACAACATATCCAACGAGGGAAAAGCGGACTCATTTCCATTCTTTATGAGCCTATGGCATCAAATGTTGAGCAAAGACTGTCCTTTCGGGGCCGGTCTTTTTGCACACGGATTATTTGAAATCGTACGAAATTCGTAATTTTATATGTCCTGAGTCGCGTTTAAGTTATTGACCTCCGTTATAATTAGACATATACTTTGATTAAACAAATTTTGGTTTAAAAGGTAATGAAAAAGTCACCATCATTTGATGGAGGGGGTGTCCCTTTGGAAAAAAACACCACGATTCGTGCAGAAATTGAAAAGTATATTCAGCGTGAAGGTATTTCCATGCAATGTTTCGCAGATGCTTCCAAGGTAAATCCGGGTACACTTAGTGGTATACTTAACCGGAATCCCCCACGGCCGATTTCAGTTAATCAGCTTGATCTGATTACCGGGGCTATGGGATTGGAAGAAGGGGCCTTATTCGAGATGTATGTGGATGAATGTTTTATTCATTCCTTACCGCACTGGAGGAGGTTACGTCCGTTTCTTCTCCGTTGTTCAGAGCTGAACAAGCTGGAATGTATTTGCAGCGTACTTGGCTATTTGATGGATGATTTATCGAACATTCCGGCTATTTTTGAGACCGCAGAAGCGATGTTTGAAGACGACAGATATGAAGCTGCCATGCTTCTGTACAATTGCGT
This sequence comes from Paenibacillus terrae, assembly GCF_000943545.1. GTDB lineage: Bacteria > Bacillota > Bacilli > Paenibacillales > Paenibacillaceae > Paenibacillus > Paenibacillus terrae_A. Next base: position 137,393 of record NZ_JTHP01000002.1, on the reverse strand, counting down.
CATCGAGAGTGAGAAATATACCCACTCCGAGCGGTTAGCGATCAGCTATTTCCGTATATTCCAGATTCAGATCAAGGATAACAAACGGAGCTTGAAGGCTGCTGTACAATTCCATTTGTACCGTGGTCGGTTGCCGGAAACTTACGCATTGGAAGGCTTACATATGCTATCTCAAGTGTTTGCGTTAAAAATGCAATGGTCCGAGATGGAAATGTATGCGGACGAGCTGCGAGAATTGGCTCAGGCGCTATACCGCAATCGGAACCGCTTTGGAGATGAGCATCTGGAGCTGCTCAAACCGCTTGTCTACTATTATGCACAGGGTCATCTGCTCAAGGCCAGCTGCTATGAGTTTCAGGGCAGGTATGAGGAATCCAAGAAATGGATTGATGGGTATGCAGATTTGAGCTGGTTTGAAGGATTGGACGAGGAAGGCCGGAAAGTAGTGGACATGCATCGTGTGTATGCTCAAGGCAATCGGCTTTGTATCGAAATTAAAATGGGCAATACCTCTGCAATTTATGAATATATTACGTATTTGCGCGAGCATCCGGACGAGACACTGGAAGGCTTGAATACGCTGCTGGAATCAGCGAACAGATTCGGTTACTTTGTGGATGCCGAGCTGGGGCTATTCAGCCAGCAACTCAAGAGCTTCTGGGAGCTTGCCCCGGATCAATGGGACACTCACTACCGCAAGCATTTTAATGCATTCCGCTTCGCCTCCTTTTGCAAGGTGTATGCCGAATATCATTTTCGGAAGGGCGATTATGCGGAGGGACTGGGGCAAACACTGCATTGCTTACAGCTGTCTGTAGACAATAGCTATACTGAGCATATTATCGGTTGCATGGCTTTGTTTGAGCAGCACCGGAATTTTGCTACCCCGGAACAGCAGCATTTGTATCAGAAGTTTTGTCTGGGCGTGCGTGAAAATGAAAAGAATCATGCTTATGATCACAGCACCGGCGGGTATTTATAATCTTTGTCATTCAAGCCTTCATAGATCCTATTCTTGCGAGGATGTTTCCGGTCAAAAGGGAACGTTCTCGTTTTTTAATGCTACTGTTTTCTGTGACTTTTAGCATAGGAAGAATGCATTGCGCGTTGACAAGTTTCGCATGCGGGATTAGGATAAATGCAGCACAGTAAGTGAAGGAGAGCATGTGAAAATGACGATTCCCAAAACATTAACGATAGCCGGCTCCGACACCAGCGGCGGCGCGGGTATTCAGGCAGACCTGAAAACCTTTCAGGAGCTTGGCGTATATGGAATGAATGTATTGACAACCGTAGTTGCGATGGAACCCCAAACCTGGAACCATCTTGTATATCCTGTTGCGCTGGATGTGGTAGAAGCACAGCTGCGCACGGTATTGGAAGGTATCGGCTTTGACGCGATGAAAACGGGTATGCTCGGTTCTGTTGATATTATCGAACTGGTTGCCAGCCATCTGCGCAAGCATGATCTTAAACGGGTCGTTATTGATCCGGTTATGGTCTGCAAAGGTACAGATGAAGTGCTTCAGCCGGAAAATACAGAAGCGATGCTGGAATTTCTGATCCCGGGCGCTGATCTGGTAACGCCGAATTTGTTCGAGGCTTCGCAGCTGGCGAAGAACGGACCGATTACGACGCTGGAACAGATGCAGGAAGCGGCTGCGATTATCCATGAGCGCGGGGCGAAGCACGTGTTGATCAAGGACCGTGGTAAAATCCGCGCAGGTAAAGCGATGGATCTGCTTTATGACGGAATTACCTTCGACTGGTTCGAGGCGGATGTTGTGAAAACAAGCTTCACCCATGGTGCAGGCTGTACAACTTCGGCAGCGGTAACGGCTGGCTTGGCCCAAGGGCTGACTGTACGTGAAGCGGTGGATCAGGCCAAAAAATTCATTACACAGGCGATTGAAGGCAGCTTCAAGCTGAACGAATTCGTCGGCCCGACTCTGCATGCGGCACATCGTTTGCAAAATCAGTAAAGCATGAATGCACTTATAAAATCAGGATTTTGCAAACTCCTCAAACGGCTGCATTAGGTAGTGCATCTCCGATAGTTAGCGTTTAGGCTAGAGTCTTTAAGCCGCAATACTTGGTATTGCGGTTTTTGATGTATTTTTTTGGAATTATATCTTCCAGTTTGCTCTAATCGTACTGTATAATAGGCATCAGATTTATTAAATTTAGGGAGGACTCGAAGCAATGACATTATTCAGCCAAATGGCTTATATCCGGCCAGAGCAAACTGAAATTGAACAGCGGTTTAAAACGCTTTTGCAACAATTTCGTGAAGCGGACAGCGTAGAGCGTCAAAATGAAGTCATTCATGCCATTAATAAGCTGCGCAGTAACGTGGAAACGCAATTGCAATTAGTAGAGGTTCGGCACTCCATTGATACGGAGGACGCATTTTACAAAGCAGAGCAAGAGTACGCTGATGATTTCATGCCGGTCATTCAGGAGTATGTAACCGATTACTATCGTGCATTGGTAGACTCGCCGTTCAGAGCCGAGCTGGAGAGTCAGTGGGGTAGCCAGCTTTTCAGTATCGCCGAGGTATCACTCAAGTCGTTCCACCCGGATATTATTGAGGATTTGCAGCAGGAAAATAAGCTGACCTCCGAATACTCCCAATTGATTGCTTCGGCGAAGATCCCGTTCGAGGGAGAAGAACGTACATTGTCGCAGCTTCTGCCTTTTGAAATGGCGACAAACCGGGAGACACGCAAACAGGCCTCCGAGGCCAAGTATCAATTTATGAGCGAGCATGAGGATGAACTGGATCGAATTTACGATGAACTGGTTAAGGTACGCACGCGCATAGCGCACAAGCTGGGCTACGATAACTTTGTAGAGCTGGGCTATGCCCGTTTGGGTCGTACCGATTACAATGCCGCTATGGTTGCCAATTTTCGCGAACAAGTGCTGAAACATATCGTTCCGCTGGCAACAAAGCTCAAGGAACGCCAACGCGAGCGGATCGGAGTGGATCAGCTTCGCTATTATGATGAAGGCTTTAACTTTTTGTCAGGCAATCCTACACCCAAAGGCGACCCGGAGTGGATCATTCGTAATGGAGCGCGTATGTATGAGGAGCTTTCACCGGAAACACATGAATTTTTCAGCTTTATGATCGAACGTGGGCTGATGGACCTGACTAGCAAAAAGGGCAAGCAAAGCGGAGGCTATTGCACGTTTTTGAGTGAGTATGGCACGCCGTTTATTTTCTCCAATTTCAATGGTACATCCGGTGATATCGATGTGCTGACGCATGAAGCGGGCCATGCCTTCCAGGTGTATGAAAGTCGGCATTTTGAAATCCCCGAATACCACTGGCCAACCATGGAAGCAGCTGAAATTCATTCCATGAGTATGGAGTTTTTCGCATGGCCCTGGATGAAGCAATTCTTCGAGGACGATACGGATAAATATCACTTTGAACATTTGTCCTCATCGTTGTTGTTTGTCCCTTACGGCGTAGCTGTGGATGAATTTCAGCATGCCGTATACGAACATCCAGACTGGACTCCAGCCGAACGTAAAAGCGCATGGCGCTCCATTGAACGCAAGTATAAACCGCATTTGGACTATGAAGGCAACGAGTATCTGGAGCAGGGCGGGTTCTGGCACAAACAGGGTCATATTTTTCAATCTCCGTTCTACTATATTGACTATACACTCGCGCAACTGTGTGCGTTCCAATTCTGGAAACGCATGAGTATCGACCGGACAGCTGCGTGGGAAGATTACTTGAAGCTGTGCCGTGCCGGGGGCAGTCGTTCTTTTACCGGATTGGTGGAGCTGGCTGGTCTGATCTCTCCGTTCCAGGATGGATGTATCGCTTCTGTGATCGGAGAAATTGAAGCTTGGCTGAACAGCGTGGATGATAAAAAGCTGTAAGCTTAACCCAAAAGGGCATTTCACTTACCAGTAAAAGCTGAAAGGCTTGCAAATGAGATGTCCTTTGGGATGGAAACAGAGCTGTTGCACGGAAAAAGCCGGAACCTCTACATGATGTAGAAGTCCCGGCTTTGTGTGATTTTAGAGCAAATATAGCTCTATTAAAGCTTGGTATTCAGCGGTTTGAGGTTGGCTTCAATGGAAGCGCGACGCGATTCCAAAAATGGCGGTAACGCCAGCGATTCACCCAGAAACTCCAGTTCTTCATCTGTATCAAAGCCGGGTCCATCGGTTGCCAATTCAAACAAAATGCCGTTCGGCTCACGGAAATACAATGAACGGAAGTAAAAGCGATCCACGAACCCTGAGCTGGAAATTTGCAGTTGGTTAATACGATCCACCCACTGTCTAAGTTCTTCCTCAGTCGCAACACGGAAGGCTACATGATGCACACTGCCTCGTCCCGGGCGCTCTTGTGGAAGATCGTTACGTTCTTCCAGATGAATCTCAGTTCCGGTACCGCCTTCGCCGGTTTCATAGATGACCACATCAGGCTGCCCTGCAACGGTGGAAGGATAGGAGCCCTTTTTGCGGAAGCCCATCACCTGCTCCAGAATGAGGATCGTGTTCTCTGCTTTTGGAATGGTCAGATGAACTGGGCCAAGTCCGACGATGCCGTATTCAGCAGGGACAGGGCTTTTCTCCCAAGGCGTACCGCCCCGCACTCCGTTGTCATGCTCATCCGAAACCAGGAAGAAGCGCTGCCCTTCAAAATCCTCAAACGAAAGCGCCAAACGTCCCGCTTGATCCGTAATTTCACCATGTTTTACATCCAATTGCTCGAAACGGTCTTTCCAGTAATCCAGTGCCTTGTCATTCGGTACCCGCAGGGAAAGCGCCGAAATGCTGTTATTCCCCGTACGAGTTTGCCCCGCATGTGGGATTTCAAAGAAAGTGACTTCGGTACCAGCCGTTCCGCGCTCATCTCCATAAAAGAGGTGATAAACGCTCACATCATCCTGATTCACCGTTTTCTTAATGAGTCGAAGACCCATTACCTGAGTATAAAAATCAACATTCTTAGCCGCCGCCGCCGTAATCGCCGAAACGTGATGCAATCCTAACAGTTTCATGTCATTGTCCTCCTTGGTTTTTATATGATTAGGTTTTTCAAAGCAAAATCAACAGTCGTAAACTTTTCTTTATTATTTATTATCTTGATATTAAGATATATTGTTTTGGATTGTTTGTCAACTTGAATTATACACTGACTCCAAAGATGGACAAAAATAGAAATTCGAAATAGTGCAAAAGCAGATACAATAAAGCCCGATATAGCCCAATGTAGATAGAATGAATTTTATTATAAAAGGAGTGTACTCGATGTATGCGGATAAGGATTTAACCATTAGGCCCGTTACAGAAGAAGACTTACAGGCTCTTTGGACGTTAACTTATAAAGAAGCAGCACCGGAATGGAAGCAATGGGATGCGCCTTATTATGAACATAAGACAGTTTCTTTTGATGATTATTTAAAAGATAAGGAAAAGCGAATCGGGCAAGATGATTATTGGGTCATTGAAGTGGAAGGTAAGATCATTGGATCGGTTAGCTACTATTGGGAGCATAAGCCTTCCCAATGGCTTGAAATGGGAATTGGTATTTTTGATGCACAGTATTGGAGCAGTGGGTATGGTACCAGGGTACTTCGACTGTGGATCACGCATTTGTTTAATACATTACCTCTAGTAAGAGTAGGCTTTACAACCTGGTCAGGAAACCATCGAATGATGAAGGTTGGGGAGAAGCTGGGAATGACCTTGGAGGCCCGGCTTCGAAAGTGTAGATTTTATAATGGACAGTATTATGATTCGATCCGAATGGGGCTTTTACGGGAAGAGTGGAAGCCGTAAGCTCCTGATTCAAAATTTTTAAAATCAAGTAGATCAAGCTGTTGGGAATGCTCCTGACGGCTTTTTTTCCATGTTTTGTTCATTTCAAAAGATTTGACAGATACGCGAGGACTGATATAATTTATGCTAGTTGATTTTTGATAATGATTATCATTATTGGAGGGGAGGACAGGGCCGAAGCTTGGTACAGGTTGTTGGAGAACAGGCTCCCTTGGTTAGAACATGAAATTGCGTTATTTAATACTGGCTGTTCTGGTACTGGCCTTCGCCTCGGTTTTTATCGGTGTTCATGATGTAACTCCACTTGATTTGTTCCACTTAACCGAGGATCAGGCGCAGGTACTCCTGATTAGCAGATTCCCACGTTTGATCAGCATCATTATCGCAGGGGCGAGTATGAGTATCTGTGGGCTCATTATGCAGCAGCTTACCCGGAACCGATTTGTATCTCCCACCACTGCAGGGACGATGGATGCGGCACGATTGGGTGTGCTGATGGCTATTATGGTGTTTGGAGCGGCAGGATTTTGGACGAAGATGCTGACGGCTTTCGGGTTTGCCCTGGCGGGGACACTGATTTTCATGAAAATACTGGATAGAATCCGTTTCAAGGACCCGGTATTTATCCCGCTGGTCGGTTTAATGTTCGGGGGCATTTTAAATTCGGTGACGACCTTTTTCGCCTATAAATACAATCTGATCCAAAGCATTTCCTCGTGGATGCAGGGTGATTTTTCACTGGTGATGAGTGGTCGCTATGAGATGCTGTATCTTAGTGTTCCTTTGGTTGCATTAGCGTACATATATGCGAATCGTTTCACAATTGCAGGCATGGGCGAGGATTTTGCGGCAAATTTGGGCGTACATTACAAGCGCACCGTCAATGTTGGTCTGGTGATCGTGGCTTTGGTTTCCTCCGTAGTCATATTGACCGTGGGAACGATCCCTTTTCTGGGGCTGGTTGTACCGAATCTGGTCAGCATGTATATGGGCGATAATCTAAAAAAAAGTTTGGCCCATACCGCGACCTTGGGCGCCGTCTTTGTGCTGTTTTGCGATATTTTGGGACGGGTCATCATTTATCCGTATGAAATATCTGTAGGGCTTACGGTTGGTGTGATCGGGAGCGCGTTGTTCTTGTATTTGCTGTTGAGGAGAAGGGCTTATGAATCCTAAATTAAAAATCGGCATATTAGCCGCTGCCGCGCTTCTGTTGATTGCTGCTTTCGTGTTTATAGATCTTCCGCATACCTGGCACTACGCGCTGCCACGAAGATTGAAAAAGATCGCAGCCTTCATCCTGACAGGTGGATCGATTGCTTTTGCAACGGTTATTTTCCAGACGATTACCAATAACAAAATTTTGACCCCGGGCATTATCGGACTGGATTCACTGTATATGCTGATTCAGACGACCATTGTTTTTGCATTTGGCTCCGTACCGTTCATTTCGACCAGCAGAGAGCTGAATTTCTTATTATCTGTGGGACTGATGGTGCTGTTCGCGGGTTTATTGTACAAATTAATTTTTCGCAAAGACGGACGCGGGATTTATGTTCTTCTGCTGATCGGTCTGGTGTTCGGCACGCTGTTCAACAGTTTATCTACCTTTATGGAAGTGCTGATTGATCCGAACGAATATGCCAAAATTCAGGACAAAAGCTTTGCCAGCTTTAGCAATGTGAACACCGAGCTGCTGTGGCTGTCAGTCGTGATTCTAGTGCTCGTATTCGCTTATGCGTGGAGGTTCATCAAGTATCTGGATGTGCTGTCGCTCGGACGGGAGCATGCGATTAACTTGGGGCTTCCGTACGGTTTTATTATCAAAAGATTGCTGGTGATCGTAGCGATTCTCATCTCCATTTCCACGGCGCTCGTCGGACCGATTACTTTTCTCGGGTTGATTGTGGCGAATGTGGCCTATCAGGTGATGAAGACCTATCGGCACAGATATATTATTCCGTCCTCCATCTGTGTCAGTGTCATTGCATTGGCAGGCTGCCAACTGCTGGCAGAGAGAGTATTCGACTTATCGACAACGGTCAGCGTCATTATTAACTTTATCGGGGGGGTGTACTTCCTGTACCTTTTGCTGCGGGAGAATAAATCATGGTAGAAGTCAAAAACGTATCCAAACGCTACGGGAATAAAAATGTGGTGGATCAGGTATCCGTCACCGTACCGAAAGGCACCATTACCTCCTTTATTGGACCTAATGGCGCGGGAAAAAGCACGTTGTTGTCGATGATCAGTCGTCTGACGGACAGCGATGAGGGTGAAATCCTGATTGACGGGCAGGCCGTGAGCCTGACGAAAAGTGAGGAGCTGGCCCGGAAGATATCCATTTTAAAACAGACCAATGATGTCAATATCCGCTTAACCGTGAAGGAGCTGGTCAGCTTCGGCCGTTTTCCTTATTCCAAGGGTAGATTGAACAGCGAGGATCGCAAAATGGTGGAGCAGTCTATGGCCTACATGGGACTGGAGGATATGAAGGACAAGCATATTGATTTGCTTAGTGGGGGACAGCGACAGCGGGCTTTTATTGCCATGATTTTGGCTCAGGACACGGAATACATACTGCTCGATGAGCCGCTGAACAATTTGGATATGAAGCATTCGGTTCAGATTATGAAGACGCTACGCGGTTTGGTGGATGATCTGGGCAAAACGATTCTGGTCGTGCTTCACGACATTAACTTTGCCTCCTGCTATTCGGACTATATTGTGGGGATGAAGGACGGCAGGCTACTGAAGCAGGGAACCGCTGACGAAATGATTGATAGTCAAGTATTAAAGGATTTGTACGATATGGATATTCCGATTCAACAGATCGGTGATCATAAAATTTGCGTTTATTTCACATAGGGGGAATGTAAAATGAAGAAAAATATGATGTTTTTAACGCTGATGCTGGCGCTGGTACTGATCGTGTCAGCGTGTGGCAAAGCGGCTCCAGCCACTCAGGAAGCGACTGGCAACGGCTCATCTTCTGCTGCAACAACAGAATCCAAAACCATCGAAGTTAAACATGCACTGGATGAAAACCCGGTCCAAGTCAAAGTTAATCCAAAAAATGTCGTTGTTTTTGATTTTGGCTCATTGGATACGTTGGATAAGCTGGGTGTTGACGTTGCGGCGGTAGCACAGCAGGATCTTCCTACGTATTTGAGCAAATATAAAGATTCCAAATATGCAAATGCGGGCACGCTGTTTGAACCGGATTACGAGAAGATCAGCGATCTGTCTCCTGAATTGATCATCATCGGTGGCAGACAAGCAGATGCGTACAAAGAATTGAGCAAAATTGCACCAACCATTTCGTTGGCTGTAGACACCAAAGATTATATAAACTCCTTTAAGAAAAACGTTGAAACACTGGGTCAAATCTTCAACAAAGAGGATGCTGCCAAGCAGGAGCTGGCTGCGATTGATAGCTCCATCAAGGCCGTACATGACAAGGCTGTAGCGAGCAAAGCTAAAGGACTGATCGTGCTGACGAATGAAGGAAGCCTGAGCGCATATGGCTCACAATCCCGCTTCGGTATCATTCATGATGCTTTCGGCGTAACCCCTGTAGATCCTGACATTAAAGTATCCACGCATGGACAAAAGGTTTCTTTTGAATATGTACAGCAAAAAAATCCGGATTACATCTTTGTCGTTGACCGTGGAGCAGTCGTGGTAGAGGAAGGCAAGGAACAGGTTACAGGCAAACAAACGATTGAAAACGAGCTGGTGAAGAAAACCAATGCATTTAAAAACGGTCATATTGTGTATCTTGACCCGAACTACTGGTACCTGTCAGGTAATGGTCTGGAATCCGTATCGGAAATGATCAAGGAAATTGACGCCGCGTTGTAATGGATAACAGGTACACGATGGAGAGTTGCATACGATGAAAGGTCATCTGGATTTCCAGCGTCAATTCCCCGAGGCCATCAAGTGGTTGTTCCGATAGCACGAATGTAATATGGATTTTATGCAATAATCCCAAAGGATTGGAGAACGTGGAGTCTCTATGTCCTTTGGGGTTATTTTTTGCGTATAATAGAGTAATATTCAAAATTTAATGTTACACGCTAATGAAAGTGAGGGAACCCATGTATGAAGAAAAATCGTCTGGGGTCTTCGGATTTGCTGGTAGGCGAGATTGGCTTGGGCTGTATGTCGGTCGGTACGGAGGAACAGCAAGGTGTCTACCTGATCCATGAAGCGCTGGATCGGGGCGTGAACCTGCTGGATACGGCGGATTTATACCACCACGGACGTAATGAGGAAATCGTGGGTGCAGCGATCCGTGGACGGCGTCAAGATGTCGTTTTGGCGACCAAGGTCGGTAATCGGCGTATGCCGGGCCAGGAGGGCTGGGGGTGGGACCCGTCCAAGGAATATATTCTGTCTGCGGTCAAAGAAAGCCTGCGCCGCCTGGGGACGGACTATATCGACCTGTATCAGCTCCACGGAGGAACGATTGACGACCCCATCGACGAAACGATTGAAGCTTTTGAACAGCTCAAAAGGGAGGGGGTCATCCGTTATTATGGCATTTCTTCGATTCGTCCTCACGTCATCCGTGAATATGTCGAGCGTTCGAATATCGTCAGCGTCATGAATCAATATAGCTTGCTGGACCGTCGGGCAGAGGAAGAGGTACTGTCATTACTTCAGGATCGGGGAATCAGCGTCATTGCACGCGGGCCTGTTGCCAGCGGCGTATTGACCGATGAAGGAGAAGGCAAGGTAGCCAAGGGCTATCTGGACTACGAAGAGGCAGAGCTGCTGGACTTACGCAAGCAATTAAAGGCATTTACGAGTGCAGAGCGCAGCATGGGGCAGACAGCTATCCGTTATAGCCTGTCTCACCCGGCTGTTGCTGCTGTCATCCCGGGTGCAAGCTCTTTGGGACAATTGGAGCATAATATCGCAGCAGCGAGTCTCCCGCCGTTAACCCAACAGGAGCGGGAGGCGCTACAGCAGATTAGCCGGGCTAACCGCTATGATGCGCAATACCGTTAATATGAGCACAGGTAGGGCAGAGGGGATCTTTGTCACACGGTCGGAAATGCGATTTGCCAGCCGATAAATTGGTTCATACTTTTGAACGTGTACTTGCCATAGTTGCAATATATGAAAGAATCATTACAATATAAGAATAAGCTCAGGTTTATAATCCATATTTGAGTATGGAGACGTTCATAAATATACTCTAGGAGGAACCAACAAATGGAACGCATCGAATCACAGCAGCAGTATCAGGATTTGATTAACGGTGACGGCTTGACGGTCGTAAAATTTGATACAACCTGGTGTCCGGATTGCAAGACACTGGATAAATTCATGGGTGGCATTATCGAGGAAAATGCGGATAAGCGTTTCTTTGCGCTTGATGCTGAGAAATTCCAGCCGATTGCTGAAGAAAATCAGGTGCGTGGAATTCCGAGCCTGCTTGTTTTCCGTAACGGCGAAAAAATTGCTCATTTGCACAGCAAATATGCCAAGACGCCAGCACAAATTTCCGAATACCTGACCACGTTGGAATCAAAACAATAATGAATGATGCAAAATGCTGAAATAGAAAAAGGGTTATCCCATGGCTGACAAATTAAGCCTATGGGATAACCCTTTTTTGTCATACGAAACGAGCTGTAATTGCTGAAAAGCATGAAGGCTTTGCGGCAACAAACAACAGCTTACAAAATAATGAAGAAGAACACAGCCGCCAGTACGAAGCGGTAGATGGCGAATGAAGTCAGGCTCAAGCGTTTGAGCAGACCGAGGAACGTTTTGATCGCCAGCATTCCGACGATAAAGGCAGTGATAAAGCCTGCCGCGAACACCGGAAAATCGCTCATGGACAGATGGTCCATGCTTTTGATCATATCAATGCCCGATGCGCCCAGCATGACTGGAACAGAAACCAAAAATGTAAATTCAGCGGCTGCTGTATGGCTTACACGGGCGAATAGGCCCCCGGACATGGTTGAGCCTGAACGGGAGAAGCCCGGCCATAAAGCCAGGACCTGGAACAAGCCAATCGTAAAAGCCTGCTTATACGTAATGTCATCCACCGTATGCGATTTAATGGGCGGATGGAATTTTTCAGCCGCGATCATTAGCAAGCCTCCGATGACCAGACTGTACAGAACGGTTTGAGGACCAAACAGGTATTGCTTGATTACATCACGGAACAGCACGCCAATCACACCCGCAGGAATCATGGCCAAAATAATGTGTAGCAGGTTTAGACGCGGCTGAGTCGAGATTCTGCGTCTGAAATCAAACAGGCTTAGGAACCTGCGCCAGTACAATACGACGACCGCCAGCACAGCACCCAACTGCACAATAACCTCGAACGTTTTGACTGTATCATTCTCCGTGTTTAACCCCAGAAGATCAGCCGTCAGGATCATATGACCCGTCGAAGAGACCGGCAAAAACTCTGTCAGCCCTTCAATAATACCCATAATAATAGATGATAAAATATCCACTTTACTAGTTCCTCCTTACACGCGTGCAGGGCAAAAGGCCTAAGCCGTTTGCCCTGGAAGTATGTCATTTCAGTAGGAGTGAACGCAAGTGTCAAGTGCACAGTGCAGGCCACTCAGGTCACAGCGGTTCACTCCCGGGAAGAAGTGTCCGATTCCGCTTCCAACTCAGATACAGGAGATTCATTGTGTAGAATAATCTCCACCCGCCGAATACGATTTTTACCCATTTCCCGAATGATAAATTTCACATCATCTTCTATGAATTCCTTGCCCTGTCTCGGTTCTGGAACCCGACTATACACCCACCCTCCGACAGTATCCACGTCCTCATCGTCCAACGTCAAGCCAGTCAGATCACTCAGATCGGAAAGCATCACCTTGCCATCCATCAAATAACTGTTCTCCGTCAATTTCTCGATTTCCTTCCGTTCATCCTTATCAAATTCGTCACGGATTTCGCCAACAATTTCCTCCAAAATATCCTCAATAGTAATTAGACCGGAGGTTCCGCCGTATTCATCGACGAGTAGGGCGATATGAACCTGCTCCTTCTGCATGCGTTTGAGCAGCGTGTTGACAGGTATAACTTCCGGAACAGTCAGGATCGGTTGAATCAGACTATTGAAATCAAGCTCAGGGTTGCGGTCATACTCAAGGAACAACTGCTTGGTATTAACCATACCGATGATCTGATCCTTGTTCTCTGTCGCCACCGGAAAACGGGTATACTGCTCTTCGTGAATGGTCAGCATGTTTTCTTTCAGCGAGCGATTCGTAAACAAGCATACCATATCTGTACGTGGCACCATAATTTCTTTGGCAACGGTCTCGTCAAAAGCAAAGATACGATTCACGTAGCCATATTCGGTGTTATTGATCTTACCACTTTCCACGCTTTCGGACAAAATGATCTGAATTTCCTCCTGAGAATGCGCTTCCTCATGCTCGCTTGCCGGTTGAAGACCAAACAAACGAACCAAACGGTTGGCCGAGCCATTCAGGAGCCAGATAAACGGATACATAATCCGGTTAAACCATACGATGACCGGGGAGGTCAACAAGCTTACTGCTTCCGCTTTGCGGATCGCCAGCGTTTTGGGAGCCAGTTCACCGATAACCACGTGCAGGTAAGTTACAATGACAAATGAAATAATAAAGGCCAGGATATGTGAAAATTCCCCATTGATGTTGAGCTGTTGAAAGAGAGGCTCCAGCAATTTGACCACGGTCGGTTCACCGAGCCAGCCGAGTCCCAACGCTGTAATCGTAATACCAAGCTGACAGGCGGACAGGTAGCCGTCCAGATTATTGACGACCTTTTGTAGCGCCAGTGCATTTTTACGGTTCTCCACTACCAGCTGATCGACCCGGCTGGAACGGATTTTAATAATCGCAAACTCGGTAGCCACGAAGAAAGCACTAAATATAATCAACACCGCGAACAAAAATAGACTGACACCTATACCCATGTAATTTTCACTCATCCCTTTTTCGTTCAATTTTTAATGAACTCCATTTTAAGTTCACTTGAACTTATTTTAAGAACTTAAAAGCAAATATACAAGGTTCATATCCAATCATAGCAGGTCACCTGCCTCCAATTTGCACGGAAAATAAGGCAAAACAGAACCCGCACGGATCATTGCTTCACTTTACAAGCCTAGTTTATGGGCGTATGATGAGTTCAAATGAACTTGAAATGGTTTAAAGGGAGGAAAGCAGATGGAGTCTTTTACCCTCACACGCCGTGATATGGCCCATTTGCTGCTGGCGATGGAAGGTCGCCGCGAATTGCAGCCGTTGGCCGTTCTTCAGGATGCCTGGAGACGCACCCATATCCATCCGGACCGTCCCGGCAGCACGATGCCGACATTTTTGTATACTGAGGTAACGCCTGTGCTGGATAAAATCATCAAGGGCAAGCACAGCGCAGCCTTTTCGTTACAGGAGATTGTTTCTCTCGGTCAACTGGTCGAATATAGCCATGTTTCATTGGCCTCTATGCAAAATTGGGTCAAACGTGACTTCAAGGAATTTCTCGGATCACCGAAGATCGGTAAAAAATATTCAGTCAACCAGGCCGCACTGCTGCTCATTGTGGAGGATTTGAAATCGTGTCTTGATTTTGAATCCATCCGTCAGTTATTTCATATCCTGTTCCAACAGCCGGAGGATGATACGGATGATCTAATCCAGCCGGTCGATTTGTACGCTGCTTATTCAACCTTGTTTGAGGAGCTGGATGCGAATGGAGATCAACTGCTGGATGTGGCAGGCGCAGGGTTTGCCAAAGAAAACGGGAATTTCGCTACAGGGCAGCAGCGTCAGGAAGGTGCGACAGAGGAATTGCTGATTCAGGCGGCAGATCAATACACGAGCCGTTTGCAGCATTTGACCCCTAACCAGTGTCAAGCCGTTCGGAATACATTGCTGGTAGCTGCGGTATCGGTGCAAAATAGTTATTTTTTGTCCATGGCACGCAGGTATGTGAATGCGACGTTGTTTCTGGACTTTCAAGGGTAGATCAGGATTGGCGCTAGAAGCCGATCCTATTTTTTTGCCCTTTTTCGAGTATTGTCTACCCTTTTAGAGACTGAAAAAGTATACAAAAGAGGTATATACACTCAAACGCTGTCAAAGATACAATAAACATATATCATCCAGCAATTGGAAAAACTTTGAATATCTCTTCCAAAGCATCTGAATACACACAGGAGGTAATGGCATGTCCGATGTCTCCATCATCATTTGTACCCGCAATCGGATCGAAGATCTGACACGCTGTATACAATCTATCGCAGGACAGCAGCAGCTGGAGCATACGGCTGTAGAGCTGCTGATTGTGGATGACGGCGATATTTCCGACCAACAGGTCGAGCTGTACCGTGACATGGTATCCGGCTTGCCTCAAGGCGTTTTGAAGTATCATAAAAAAAGTCGTCCCGGCGTTTGGTTGTCCCGCTATGAAGCGTTATCTCTTGTACGGTATGATATCGTGCTGTATTTTGACGATGATGCCGAACTGGACGATAAACTCTATATCCGGCGCTTGCTCGATACCTATGATCAGGATGAAACGATTGTGGGTGTTGGAGGGATTGCAAAGGGACTACATTCGAGCCGGGCAGGGAAGCTGCTGGGCATTTTGACATTTCAGATGTCCCCGTCTCTCGGCAAGCTTTCGCCCAGTAGTCTGGCAGGTTCATTGCTGCGTTGGGGAGAAGCGACGGAGGTTTTTGACACGGAATTTTTTCATGGCTGCAACATGTCATTCCGGAGGGATGCGCTTCGGGATATGAAGCCGTATCCGTGGATGACCAGCTATGCCGTGGCTGACGATTTGTATATGTGCCAGTTGGCGAGCCGTTACGGCAAGCTGGTTATCAATCCCGACTTGACGATCATTCATCACGAATCTTCAAGCTCGCGCGATAAGGCGGGCAAAGTAGCCAAGGCTACAGCGATCAATCACTATTATTTCCTTGCTCTGAAAAAGGCGGGAGCCATCCAGTACGGGGCGCTTTTATGGACCTTGTCCTACCTGATGTTCAAGGAAATACTACGCCGTAACTTTAATGCCGCAGAAGGATACAAGCAGGGGGTGCTGTTCATTCTGAATCCGCGCAAGCAAAAATATAACGAATATTTAGGCCCGGCGGTTCAGTAATCTGATTCCACACACATTTTCAGGATAAAGGGGGAGTATGATGTTAAGCTTGTCCATTGCCCTGTGCACCCGAAATCGGGTTGACGATCTGACCCGATGCATCAATTCAATTGCTATTGCTGGGGCACCGGAGGCATGTGAAACCGAGCTGTGGATTATTGATGATGGAGAACTGCCCAAGCATGTGCTGGAACGCTATGAGCGTCAATTGGGCAGAGCGGGGATTACCTACCGATACCATCGCAAGGAGCAGCCGGGCTTATGGCTTTCACGTGTAAAAACAGTTGAGCTGGCGCAGGGCGATATCATTTTGTTTCTTGACGATGATGTTGAGCTGCCGAACAACTATTTGAATGAGCTGATACGTACCTATGAGGCTTACCCGCAGGCCGCTGGTGTCGGTGGTATTGCGAAGGGAATGAGCAACAGCTTCATGGGGACCATTCGTTGCCTGCTATCATTCCAGCAGTCCTTGTCCAAAGGAAAGCTGTCTCTCAGCGGTCAGTCCGGCTCGATGTACAACTGGCACAAGGCGAAGAAGACGTTTCGAACCGAGTTCTTTCATGGTTGCAATATGTCATTTCGTCGTGAGGCGATTCGCAGTCTGGAGCCGGTACCTTGGTTGCAAAGCTATAGTGTAGGGGAAGACCTGTTACTTTCACGAATTGCCATGAAAAGCGGCCCGCTGTACATTAACCCGGCGCTTACGCTGCTTCACCACGAATCGCCGTCCTCGCGCGACAATATGGAGCAGGTGACTTATATGCGGGTGATGAATCATATTCATCTGCTGCGGGATGAGCAATCCGGGCCGATTGGTTATGCTGCGCTGTATTGGACGACACTGTATCAGATTTTGAGAGAGAAGCCCAAGAAAAATCATACTGCCATTCAAGGCTACAGAAAAGCGCTGAAGGCGATCTTTTCAAGTCCGAAGGAGCTTATGGGCGGAGGGCAGCTACCTGAACGTAATTCCAAAAAAACCGTAGGCTGATGGAGGTGCGGCAGGAGCGCGATGTGAACATAGAGACGAGAGGCTTAATAAGGAACGGGAGTTGGACGTAACATGAGCACATGGACAGCAGCAAGGAAAGTATTCACGGGTGACAGTCTCGCCAAAACGATCATGCGCACGAGCTTTAACAATTTTTTCGTGCTGATCGTCACGACCCTGACTTCCATCCTGACCGCACGTATGCTCGGAGTCGAGGGGAAAGGAGAACTGGCGGCGGTTCTGTTCTGGCCTACGCTGATCGGTAGCGTGCTGAGCTTCGGCTTGCCTACGTCGCTGATTTATAACCTCAAGAAGAAAACAGGCACGACAGAGGAACTGGTGGCGCTGTCGCTGTGGATTCAGTTGCCTGCCAGCTTGTTGGCGGGAGCTGTAGCGTGGATATGTATGCCGCTATGGCTGAACGGCTATGGTGCGGATATCGTTCACCTGTCACAGCTCTATTGTGCGGCGGCGGTTCCGCTGGCAGTGCTTACGGCACTGACAACGGCATTGTCGCAAGGACTGGATCGGTTTAGCGTATATAACGGTCTGCTGTTTTACTATCCGCTGCTGAACTTCATCGGTCTAGTGACGCTGTGGCTGATGGGGCTGCTCAATGTGCAGTTGGCAGGGGCCGTGAATTTTGCCGCGAGTTTCCTTGCGCTGGTATGGGCGTTCCTCCGTTTGCGCAAGCATATGAATTTGCGTACTTTCCGCCTGTTCACCAGCCGCCAGGTGCTCCGCCCTTATTATAGCTATGGAGCGAGAGTCTACGGGATGGAATTGATGGGGACGCTGTCCACCCAAACGGATAAAATCGTTATTGTGGCGTTATTGTCACCCAAAGCATTCGGTCTGTACTCTGTCGTCTATGCTCTGTCGCGTGTCTTCAATGTGGTGCAGAACGCTGTTACGAATGTAACCTTTCCGAAGGTGACTGGAATGGAGCACAGCAAAATTGTCGAAACCGTCGGTCGTGCTTTTCGCATCTCCATGGCTGCGATGCTGATCGTCATCGTGCCGGCTTTGTTCATTGGACGATACATGCTGGGCTTGCTGTATGGCCCCGCTTTTCTGGAAGCATCGTTAACCTTCTATCTGCTGTCACTGGAGTGCATCATCGGAGGCGGCTCATGGATTCTGGCTTCGGCCTTCAACGCACTGGGTCGGCCAGGGCTGGTGCTGTTTCGGCAAATTGTGGCATATGCGATTACCGTCGGGCTGTTTTTTATTTGTACCCCGATCTTCGGTCTGGACGGCATTGCCATTGCTTTGCTCGTAGGCGCTTGTGTACGGTTGGCATTCTCGCTGTTTTCGTTCCCGATGTTTTTCGATGTTCCGTTATCACGGATCATTTTTGATAAAAGTGATATCACATTTGTCATTCAGACCATACAAAAGAAGCACAGGAAGGGAGAACTGAAAGATGCCGAATTCGCATCCCATGGCTAAACTGAAAAATAAGCTGAGCGTCATTCTCGACGTAGTCCCCCAAGGTTCGAATATCATTTATGTTGACTACCCCGTGTATAACAACGGTGGAGACGTGCTCATCATGAAAGGCACCGAGGCGTTCTTCAAGGATAACGGTATCCGTGTTCGTGCCCGTTACAGTGCTATGGATATTCCCGATCAGCTTCAAATTCCGGGAGACTGGATTATCGTGTGTCACGGAGGCGGCAATTTCGGCGATTTATATTCAAATCACCAAAATTTGCGGGAACGCATCGTACGAGATTTTCCGAGCCACCGCATTGTAATCATGCCGCAGACGATCCATTTTCAATCTGAACAGAAGGGGAATGAGGTCGCTGCGCTGTTCAATGCTCACCCGGATCTACATATGTTTGTGCGGGATACACGTTCATATCAGTGGGCCAAGGAGAAGCTGAATCAGTGCAGCATCACGCTATGCCCGGACATGGCGCACCAGCTCTGGCCGTTGAAGCCGACTACGGAAACGGTCAAGGACGTACTGTACTTCCTGCGCACGGATATTGAAACCGTAGGAGGGCAAAAGCAATTCGACGACGAGGCAGATGCCGCCCACCGTCTGGACTGGGATACTCTGTTCACTCCGCTGGAAGTGAAAGGGATCGTCTACTTCCAGAAGTTTTACCGTCTGGACAAGAAAATCGGCGGTCCGCTGCCTACACGTACCTTTTGGTACAAGTACACCGACCACCTCATGAACAAGGCGGTTACGCTGTTCAGCTCTTACCGCGAGGTTCGCACCTCACGGCTGCATGGTCATATCCTGGCCTGCCTGCTCGACATGCCGCATGTCGTCATTGATAATTCTTACGGCAAAAACTCGCAATACTATAACACCTGGACACAGCCAAATCCCAAGGCGAAGCTGTTCAGCGATACACCTGATGCGCTGGAGCAGCCGTCTTAATCTCTATTCCTCCGCACTATAAACTCCCAAAAAGCCTCCTGACCATTTACTGGCTCAGGGGGCCTTTTACTTTGGAAAGCTGATTATTTATCATTTCCTAATGTCATAGGAAATTCGTTTAATATCTCTGACATCCTTTGTCGTTTACAATGAATTCATAGAGTTTACAGGGAAGGTGATATGGGCAAAGTGTGGTGGAAGGGGGGAGATCATCAATGAACAATCGTCAAATCAGTATACTTCTTCGTATTCTCTTTGGAAACGATCCACTTACCGGCAGTTCCATTGCGAAAGAATTTTTGGTCAGTGCCAGAACCGTTCGTTCGGATATTAAGCTGCTGAATAACGAATTGTCTAAATATAAAGTCCAGATTCATTCATCGAAGCAAGTCGGCTATTATATCGAGCCCAGAGATAAGAAAATCATTAGAGGTATTTTCGAGGAGTTCAATCTCACGGATCAGGAGACGGATGTACCGAATACGCCTATTGAAAGAACCGTGTATATCGTGCTCAAGCTCTTGTTTTCAACCGACTATATAACGATGGAAACTATAGCCGATGATATCTACGTTTCCAAGACGACCATTAATTATGATATCAAGCGAGTGAGTGAAGTCGTTCATAGCTTTCCAAGCTTGCAGTTAACGGTATCTCAAACCAAAGGCTTATTGCTGTCGGGAAATGAAATTTCCAAGCGGGCGCTTCTATACCATGCTCTACAGCAGGGGACAACAGGCAAGCACTTGGAAATTATGAATCGCATAAAATATCTGTTCAAGGAACCCCATGTCTATGATGATCTTATTGAGTTCCAGAAGCTAGTTATGAATATGCTTAATTCTTACGGGTACTTCCTAACCGATCAGGACATTTTCTCCTTGTTTATAGATTTTTTTATCAGCATGAAGCGCAGCCAGACGGGATTTATTATAGATCAACAGATTGAGGAAGAGCTGGACCCGGATATTGTGAAAATTGTCTTGGCGGGTATGAGCAAGCTTATGGCTGAACCGGAGGAAAATGAACTGAAGTATCTACAGCAACGCTTCCAATCCAAGCGGCTGTTAAATGTGAAAAATGATGATTCACATACACAGAACCAAGAAGCCGTTGACATTGTGAAGCACTTATTGGTCGAGATACGAAGTAAATTTGGTATTAATTTTCTGAACAATGAGAATTTGACCCATAATCTTATTCAACATATAAGTCCACTGATCTATCGTTTGAAAACGCATACTTTTGAGATTAATCCCTTAAAAGAGGAAACGCGAAGAAAGTATCCTTTTGCCTTTGAGCTATCGAATGTCCTTGTACCTATCATTAAAGAAAGGTACGGGCTAACGATTAATGAATCAGAGCTGACCTACATTTCATTACACCTTGCCGTGGCGCTGGAAGAAGTGTTTGACAAGCCTGTGGTTGCCATTATGTGCGGCTCAGGCTTGGGAACGGCTCAGCTTTTATATCGCAAGCTGTTGTCCTATTATGGTGAACGGCTGAACATTTTGGGATGGTACTCTATGTATCAGCTTGAACAGGTATTGAATGGGGACTTGGGGCAGGTTGATTTTATAGTGACTACGGTACCCATAGAGGCGGACACAAGCATTCCTGTATTGCAGGTCAATCCGTTGCTGAACCGGTCAGACCTGAATAAAATCGAGAAATATTTACAAAGTCCTATTCGCATTCACAGCCAGAACAGTCACGAATCAGGGAACGGCCATTCTTTTTTCAGCGAGGGATTATTTGAATACGTTAGACAGCCGGGTGATTACTTTCAAGTTCTGCGTACATTAACAGCAAATTTGTTAGAGCAGCACATGATTAGCGATGGTGAAGAGTTCTATCAATCTGTCATTGAGCGGGAGCAGATGCAGTCCACTGTTTTGGCAAATTTAATTGCTCTGCCACATGCGATGGATTATATCTCCACCAAAACAGCTATTTCGGTAGGGGTGCTGGAGGAGCCGATCAAGCATGAAGGCAGAAAAATCAAACTGGTGATGCTGGTGGCCATTAATCCGAAGGAAAAAGAAGAGCTGAACCGATTGTACAGCATGATTGAACGAATTTTGGAAACAGACCATGTCAAAGCGCTCACAAGCGCGGAAAATTTTCAGGCTTTTATGGCAAATTTAATGTAAAAGGAGATCGTTTATTATGAATATTTTATTAGTTTGTGCCGCAGGAATGTCTACCAGTATATTGGTCAGCAAAATGAAAAAGTCCCTTGAGCCAGATCAACAGGATTGGGTCATTGAGGCTCATCCGATTGGAGAGTTATCCGATTACATTAACAACTTTGATGTGGTTTTATTGGGACCGCAGGTGAGTCACAAGCTCAAGGGAGTCGAGAAGGAGTACGGTTCTTACGGTAAGCCGATTGCTGTCATTAATTCTCTTCATTACGGAATGGGTAACGGAAAAAAAGTAGTTGAGTTTGCAATTGAGTTAGTTCATAAAAACAATTTATGATCCAAATATGTGACAAATAAAAAAGAAAGAAGAGGGATGGAATATGGAGACAGAGACAGAACAACATATTATGGGAATTATTCTTCACTCCGGCGAAGCCAACAAAAAGGCATTTGCCGCACTCGGTGAAGTGAGAAAACGGAATTTTGAACAAGCCAGAGCACTGATTAAGGAAGCCTCCAAGGAATCGGTTCAAGCACATAAAGTGCAGACCAAGCTGATGCAGCAGGAAGCCGACGATCAAAAGCTGGAAATGAATCTGCTGGTTGTACATGCACAGGATCATTTAATGAACTCTTTATTAACCATTGATTTAATTGAGGAATTAATTGAAGTATTTTATGAATTGCACCATTAAAAAAATACAAACATCGAGAAAGAAGGCGCAGCCATATGGCAATTTCAATAGAGTCCTTCACTGAAAAACTACAGCAATTTGCGGGAGTATTACAAGATAATAAATACTTCGATGCTATTTCCAAGGGCTTAATGGGGACGATGCCGATTATTTTCGTAGGTTCCATTGCGGCGTTAGTTAATGCTCTGCCCATAGATGCCTATCAAAGCTTTATTACAGACACGGGATTGAAAAATTACCTTCAGTTGGCGACCAAGTTGACTACAGACATGATCGCTCTCTATGCCGTATTTAGTATTGCATACAGCATGTCCAAAAATTATAAGCAAGACGGACTGAATGCAGGCATACTGGCCTTGCTGAGCTTTTTAGTCGTCACTCCATTGGATATGAGTAAGGATGGAGCATTTTCCTTGCCGTTTCAGTGGCTGGGAGCAACCGGATTATTTATATCTATTATTATGGGTTTAATGGTAGGCAGATTATATGCTTTGCTTCTTAAAAAGGGAATATCCATTAAGATGCCGGATGGCGTTCCACCGTCCGTTGCAAAATCTTTTGCCGGGCTGATCCCGGGACTCGTCATTATCGCGGTTGATTTGTGTATTAATGGCTTGTTCAATGTAACTTCCTATGGAAATATTCATAACTTTGTTTATCATCTCCTGCAGACCCCTCTTCAAAATCTGGGAGGAACGTATTGGGCTTTTATTCTGACGATCGGGCTTTTGAGCCAAATCTTGTGGGTCGTAGGGATTCACGGAGGAATGGTTTGTTTGTCGGTGATGATGCCCATCTTTATGGCCCTGGATTTACAGAATTTGTCCGCCTACTCCGCAGGACAACCTCTTCCGAACATTGTGGGCATGAACTTCATGTTGGTGTATGGAATTGGAGCAGGCTGTTCGATTGGACTGGCTATTCTTCTGGTTGTGGCTAAAAGTGAACGTTATAAAGCGTTGGGCAAGATTGCTTTTCCATCGGCTATATTTGGGATCAGTGAACCGACCATTTTTGGTGCTCCGATTATTTTAAACCCGGTATTGGCGATTCCTTTCATCGTCAGTCCAATCATCAGTTACACACTGGCCTACTTCCTAACTACGATGGATGTATTGCCTCGTCTGGGACTGCAAGTACCTTTGGGTCTTCCACCTATTATTAACGGATTTATGTCCGGTGGCTGGAGGGTTGCCTTGTTTCAGGTATTTTTGATCCTCATATCTCTTGCTACTTATTATCCTTTCTTCAAGTCACTTGATAAGCATGCGAAGAAGGAAGAATTGGGAGGTGCAGCCTGAACATGTTAGGAATTTGGAACTGTATTGTACAAACTGATGTATTGAATATGAAGTTCATTTTTAGAATTACCAACGACCATGGCTATACCGTAAATATGAAAATGGAGCCTATGAACTTTAACGTGGAGTTCTTTAAAGTTTCGGTGGATCAGAAAAAGTTGAAGGCCGTCGGACGGTCTGCTCTGCTGGCTGGCAAAGAAGTGACCTTGGAACTGGGCTTTGAGGCGGAAAAATGCAACGGTTCTATTGATTTTCCCAAGTTAGGAAGCATCAAACTGGCGGGAACTGTAGGGGAAGGCCCCTCGTTGCTCGAAGGACTCAAACAGAAAATTAAGGAAGAAAAACACTCCGAACCCGTTCAGAGAAGTGCTGCGGAAATTGATGCAGCCGTTAAGGAATGGCTAGACCGAATGACGTTAGAAGAAAAAATCGGCCAAATGAGCCAAACGGTAGCCTCAGCGTTTTCCTTTGGCAACACGGTCATTTCAGACACACCGCAGAAACTGGTGGAAGAAGGTAAAGTAGGCTCCATCCTTGGAGCCTTTGATATGAACAAGGTGTATGAACTGCAAAAAATTGCAGTAGAGAAATCACGCCTGAAAATTCCGCTGTTTTTCAATGCCGATGTTATTCATGGTTATCAAACGATTTTTCCGGTTCCCTTGGCTTGGTCCTGTAGCTGGGATTTGGAGGCGATCAAACGGGCGACTGCGATTTCAGCGAAGGAAGCCTCGGCCTCCGGCGTGACCTATAACCATGGACCCATGGTGGATATTACGCGCGACCCTCGTTGGGGTCGTGTAGTAGAAGGGGCGGGCGAAGATCCCTATTTGGGCTCACAAATAGCCAAAGCTCAGGTCGAAGGTTTCCAGGGCGAAGATTTATCCGACAGGGACTCTATCATTGCCTGCCTCAAGCATTTCATCGCATACGGTGCTGTTGAGGGTGGTCGAGATTACAATACGGTAGATATATCGGAACAGCGGTTAAGAGAGACCTATCTTCCTCCTTTTGAGGCTGGATTAGCTGCTGGCGCAGGCTCTGTTATGAACTCGTTTAACACGTATAACGGCATACCGATTGCCGGAAATAAACAGATATTGAATACGCTATTAAGAAAAGAGCTTGGTTTTGAGGGCATGGTTATTTCCGACTATGGTTCCATCTCGGAGCTTGCAGTCCACGGGGTTGCCAAAGATAACAAACAAGCCGCCAAGCAAGCTCTGGATGCTACGCTGGACATCGAAATGGTCACACAGATGTATGCCAAGTTTTTGCCTGAACTGGTGGCAGAAGGCCAGGTTTCGGAAGAACATATCAATGCAGCAGTAAGCAGAATCCTTACTTATAAATACAAGATTGGAATTATGGACGATCCGTATCGTTACATCCGGCCGGAAGAGGCTGAACGGCTATACATGTCTCAAGCACATTTGGAGGAGAGCCGATCGTTGGCGAGAAAGTCCATTGTGCTGTTAAAAAACAAACAAGTGCTGCCTTTACAGAAGACGGGTCAAAAGCTCGCTTTAATTGGACCGTTTGCCCTTAGTAAAGATTTGTTGGGCTCCTGGCAATTCTCCAATTATGGAGAACAAACGGTAAGTCTGCTGGAAGGGGTACTATCCAAGCTTGCGGCGAACGATTCTGTTACAGTGGTGGCAGGCTGTGCCGTTGAACATAAAATTGAGGGTGGAATTACCGAAGCGCTTGAAGCCGCTGCTTATAGCGATGTCATCGTTTTGGCTCTCGGTGAGGAAAGCGAGCATTCCGGCGAAGCGGCTTCCAAAACGAAAATTTCACTGCCAGAAGCACAACTGGAGCTAGCTCAAGAAATCGTAAAGCTGGGCAAACCGACGGTATTGGTACTTACAAATGGTCGTCCTGTGTTGTTAGACTGGTTTGAGACGCATATGGATGCCATCGTCGAGACATGGTACCTCGGTTCACAGGCTGGACAGGCCATCGCCGATGTATTGTATGGAGACTATACCCCGTCTGGCAAGCTCACCATGAGTTTTCCGTATAATGAGGGGCAAATTCCGATTTATTATAATCACTACAATACCGGTAGACCTGCTACAGAACGAAAAGGAAAATATGCTTCAAAATATTTGGATGCGTCCAATGAGCCTTTATATCCTTTCGGATATGGCTTGAGCTACACGACTTTTAAATATTCTGAAGTAGTCCTTAATTCCGAGCATCTACATCGCGGAGGTAGTATCACAGCGAGTGTCACCGTTACTAATACAGGCGAATACTGCGGGGAAGAAATTGTACAGATGTACATTCGGGATTTGGTCGGCAGTGTCGTAAGGCCTGTAAAAGAGCTTAAAGGTTTTAAGCGGATTTCCCTGACTGCGGGTGAAAGTCAGCAGGTTATATTCACCATTACAGAGGATGATTTGAAATTCAACACTTCGGATGGCTCCTTTCAGGCAGAATCTGGAGATTTTAAAGTATGGATCGGTACTAATTCAAGAGACGTCCAGGAAGCTGCGTTCGAGCTGTTGGATTAAGAAAAAAGCCACTACATGGTCGGAGGGGCGCATTATCGTTATTGTGCCCATTCCGTTCTTTGGTATCGGCTTATTTATAGCAGGGGTTGTATGGCTATCATAGATCAGGAGACTTACAAATCACTTAGTGCGATATGTAAGTCTCTTTTCTTGTTTATCTTTTTGACAATTCATTTCATTAATAGATATAATTTATGGGATAAAACTTGCAGTAAAATCGAGGATTTCCCCCATATTTCGCAGAATCATATGAGAGTATATTTATTAAAATGAATCGAGGCTGATGAATGAGCAATCTACCGATGGACATGCTTCTCACGAAGGATATTGTGCGCGAAGGGGAACCGATTTTGCGTACGAAGGTTGATCCGGTATGCCTGCCGCTGCGTGAAGAGGATCTTCAACAGATGCGGTGGATGATGGATTATCTGAAAAATAGTCAAAATGAAGAGCTGGCAACCCGTTATGATCTGCGTCCGGGTGTGGGATTATCAGCCAATCAGGTAGGTCTGAACAAAAGAATGTGTGCTGTCTATTATCAGGATGGAGACAAAACGGTGGAGTATGCGCTGTTTAATCCGAAGCTGGTCAGCCACTCGACGTCCATGATTTATTTGGAACAGGGCGAAGGCTGCTTGTCAGTGGATCGTTACATACCCGGATATGTCCCGCGTTATGAAAAAATTCGCATTAAGGCCAATTTGCCGGACGGAACGCAGGAACTGCTGACTTTCAAAGGCTATCCGGCGATTGTGGTACAGCACGAGATGGACCATTTGGATGGCATTATGTTCTATGACCGTATTAACCCGGACGATCCTCAAAAGCTGCCGCAGGGTGTGCATATCGAACCTTTTGTGCGTGAATAGTTCATGATCCGTAAAGTGTGGTGACTCCGTTCGCCACATTTTTATTTTGCAAAAAATATAGATATAGATGTTGCGAAGCTTTAAACTGAAATCATGTATATCGTGATGCGGTGAGTAAGTAATACATATTAATGTAAGCGCTTATCTAACGGGGGGATGGCATGTATCGTGGAGTTCGACATCTGATGAATAATATGCGTATGCGAAATAAGCTGCTGTTCTCCTACGTGCTGATTGTCATGATCCCGGTGCTGGTGGTGGGCGGCTGTGTCACGT
Organism: Paenibacillus terrae; assembly: GCF_000943545.1. Classification (GTDB taxonomy): domain Bacteria; phylum Bacillota; class Bacilli; order Paenibacillales; family Paenibacillaceae; genus Paenibacillus; species Paenibacillus terrae_A. Next base: position 110,219 of record NZ_JTHP01000002.1, on the reverse strand, counting down.
TTTATTTGCGAGAGCAGGCTTTGGACAGCGCGATTGCTCAAACGGTGAACAATGTGGAAAAGATCAAGAGCCAGACTGCAAATTTACTGCGCGTACCCACGGATATTTCAAATGGGCTGATGTTCGATAAAAGGCTGAGGGAGATGGCGAATCGCCGTTATTCGGGCATGGTAGAGCTGATGAATGCGTATCATCAATACAAAGACTTTAATGAGTATGTACAGCAGTATAGAGAGATTGCGACCATCCGGTTTTATTCGTATAATCCGACGCTTGTTAATAATCTGGAATTTGTCCCTGTAGATTCTGGCATTGAGCAGCAGAAGTGGTTCGAGACGGCCTTGAAGGGGACGGCGATTAACTGGTTTTATATTCAGGATAAAGAGGACAACCCGGTAAATCGGCTGAGTCTGGTGAGGCAAATTCCCTTTCCCGAATACAATACCAAGGGAGTTCTGATGATTGCACTGAGTCAGACGGAGCTGAACAATATGCTCAGCAAGGAGCCGTTTGAAACGTTGATTGTGGATCGCAATGGAATTGTGGTCGCGGCTACCCATACACAGTCCGTGGGTCAAACATTGGTGGATTTGCATTTGGGCTTTGATGTACAGGGTGCGGGTAAGGGTATATATGAGGCGAAAATAAACGGGAAATCCTCGAACATTATTGTGGATGAGCTGTTGCCAGCCTCCAGTGTGAGCGGATTGACGATTATTTCGGTGTTTTCGACGGAACACATTGTGCAGGGAGCGAACCGGATCAGCTTGATCGGCGCATTATGTGTTCTTGCGGTGCTGGTCATGGCATTGGTTCTAATTACGATGATTTCCTGGCTGATCACCAAACGGCTACAGCGGTTGAGCCATGAGCTGGGTAAGGTGGCTGCGGGGGATTTTCATGTCGTGTCGAGCGTGGAGGGGATGGACGAAATCGGGGACTTGTCCCGCCGCTTCAACTATATGGTTGCCAGCATCGGCCAGTTGATGGGGCAGGTTTATGAAGCGAGTGAGAAAAACAACAGGCTCGAAATGGCGCAAAAGGATATCAAGCTGAAAATGATGGCAAGCCAGATTAACCCGCACTTCCTGTTTAATGCGCTGGAGTCTATTCGAATGAAGGCGCATCTGAACGGGGAGGCGGAAATTGCAACGACGGTGCGTTTGCTTGGCCGATTGATGCGGCGGAATCTGGAGATTGGCAGCGGTAAAACGACAGTGCGTCAGGAACTGGATATGGTGCGATCCTATTTACAAATTCAGCAGTTCCGGTTTGGAAATCGTTTGATCTATGAAGTGAATCTGGAAGAAAGCGCTGAGGAAATGTCCATTCCTCCATTAATTATACAGCCGCTGGTGGAGAACGCAGTTATTCATGGCCTGGAAAACAAGGAAGAACCGGTTACCGTGAAAGTCGATATTTCGATGGAGCTACGAGAGTTGCAAATAAAAGTAGCCGACGATGGAGTTGGCATGGAGGCAGAACAGTTGTCCCGTCTGCTTGACCGTATCACAGGCACGGAAGAGCCGGAAGGGAGCAGTATTGGTCTGCGCAATGTTCACCAGCGTCTGACGCTGATGTATGGTGAACGTTATGGTCTGCACATGGAGAGCGTACCGCAGGCAGGAACAACCGTAGCCTTTTCAATACCCAAGGAGGAGGGGTCGAATGTATAAAGCGATGATTGTGGATGATGAGCCTGCGATTCGTGAAGGATTGACCTCCATTATTGATTGGAGAGACTGCGGCTTTCATATTGTAGATACCGCAGGGAACGGGCGTGAGGCATTGGATAAATTTAAGGAGCACCGGCCGGAGCTGGTCATTGTTGACATTCGTATGCCGGGGATGAGCGGGCTGGAGGTCATACGGAGCATACGCGAAATGAACGGCGAGCCTTTTCATTTTCTCATTTTAAGCGGATATGCAGACTTTGATTATGCGCGGCAGGCGATGGGCTTTGGCGTGGATGGTTTTTTATTGAAGCCTGTGGACGAAGAAGAAATGACGACAGAGCTGAAACGGGTACGGCGAAGCATTGAGAGCGAAAAAGAAGACGGCAAGTGGGGGAACCCGCCTGCCCATGAGAGCGATTGGATCGAAATCCTGCTGTTTCCGGTTCAGGAAGATCGGGCTAATCGTGGTGCATTGGAACACAGCGAGCCTCTCCACGGAGGAACGGAGCAAGCTGAACATTATGGCCAGCATCCGGCGCCACCCTCTTTGGATTGGGGAAGCTATCAGGTCGTACTGCTGGATCTGCGGATACCCGACTGGGATCGGCAAGCCAGGCAGTCGGCAGCAAAGCTGCGGCTAACGGAAATGTGCGGGGAGCAGGGCAGGGGGATTGTATTCGAGGCAGGAATATATACAGGCTTGCTACTTCCCTCCACGGTGGACACAGAAGAAAATGCTGTTCGATTGCTGGCTTCCTGGCGACAGGCGCTAAAGCCGTGGGCAACGAAAATATACGTAGCTGCTGGCGATCCGGTGGAGAGACTTCATGATATTTCGAGTTCTTTTGAACAGGCGCTGCGTCTACTGGAGCGTACTTTTCTTTTCCGGGCGGAAAGGGTGATGCTTACCAGTGACCTGCACGATTTGGAAACTTCGGACGAGGAAATGTGCGAAACGACTGACAAAGCCTCAGACCCCATGCGTTATGCAGAGAAGCTGTACTACGCGTTGGATATGTCCAATCGTGAAGCTGCAATACGTGTATTGAAGGAAATGGAGGTCCAATTTCCACAGGTCTATCGTTCAGAGGCTGAAATCAAGGCGGCGTTTGCACAGACATTTACCTTGGCGCTGAACAAGTATGCGGCTGGACAGGAACAGAGCCGTATGGTGCTGGAAGAGCATTCCCGCTTGATTACGGATGTATATGCCTATTCAACCTTGGGAGAGCTGGTGGATCGGTCGAAGGAGCATGTTCTGCAATGGATTGGTCAGACCGATCCAGGTGGTAAGGAAACGATCATGAAACAATTGATTGATTTCATTCATAGTCATTATGATGAGAATTTGCGCTTGGAGCTATTGGCGGATATGTTTAATTACAACAGCGGCTATTTGGGAAAATTGTTCAAAAGTCATACGGGCGAAGCTTTTAACGCCTATCTGGACAAGGTGAGGATCGAGCGGGCAAGGGAATTGCTTGCACAGGGGATCAGGGTGCATCAGGTGGCAGGACGTGTCGGATATGCCAATGCCGATTATTTTCACGGCAAATTCAAAAAATATGCGGGGATGTCGCCTTCCTCCTATCGTAGTCGGGTTCAGAAGAACAGAGGGACGGATGGCAGTTGATGGATTCCCGTGGGTTAAATTGATGAAGTCTCTCTTGCGGATGTCGGAGCAAAAGTCTCCGAACGAAGAGAGGCTTTTTTTCATGGAAAAAAATTGGACAGATCAATCGAAAATGTCACACTAACTAGAAGATTTGAGTTGTTTTCATAAATTCGCCATCATTACGACACAGCTTTGACACGATGTTCACACTTTCGATTCTATTTCATTCAAACCTATTCTATATAATGATGATATTCTGAAGCCGGATCATGAGATTCCGTATGAAGATGCTTGAGGAGGCTGTTCATAAAAAGTGATCGTTCCATATGTAACAATGTGAATACTATCACAAGGAAGAAAGAAGGCTTCAGAACCCAATTACTAACATTCATTCTTAAGAGAAGCGCAGGGGGAGGAATAACATCATGGACGTATTAGAATTGGCACGGTTGCAGTTTGCAACCACAACAATTCTTCACTTTGTTTATGTGCCGATCTCCATTGGATTGTCGTTGCTGGTGGCAATTATGGAGACCATGTATGTAATCAAAAAAAATGATTTGTACAAAAAAATGGCTCAATTCTGGGGAACTTTTTTGCTGATTAACTTTGCAGTAGGCGTGGTCACCGGGATTTTGCAGGAGTTCCAGTTCGGGATGAACTGGTCTGACTTCTCCCGTTTTGTCGGTGATGTGTTCGGTACGCCGCTGGCGATTGAGGCACTGCTTGCCTTTTTCCTGGAATCAACCTTTATCGGATTGTGGGTGTTCGGCTGGGAACGGCTGTCCAAAGCAGTCCATTTAACCTGTATGTGGCTGGTATCCATCGGTACGATGCTGTCCGCCCTGTGGATTTTGGCAGCCAACTCATTCATGCAGCGTCCAGTAGGATACGAGATTCAAAATGGTCGCGCAGAAATGAAAGATTTTTTCGCTCTGTTGACGAACGAACAGCTGTTGTGGGAGTTTCCTCACACATTGTTTGCAGCTATTGCGACAGGCGCTTTTCTCGTGGCAGGTATTAGCGCATGGAAGCTGATGCACAAGAAGAATCTGGACTTTTTCAAGCCTTCTTTCAAAGTAAGTATTATTGTTGCATTGATTAGTTCGATGTTAATCCCGATGTTTGGTCACGGACAGGCTCAATATTTGGTGGAAACACAGCCAATGAAAATGGCTGCCAGTGAAGGGTTATGGGAAAACAGTAGTGACCCGGCCCCTTGGACGGTAATTGCAGGCATTGACCCTGACAAGAAGGAAAACAGCTTTGAATTTAAGCTTCCTTATCTTCTGAGTTTGTTGTCGTATAACAAGCTGTCCGGCGCGGTATTGGGGATGAATGAGCTTCAGGCACAATATGAACAAGCTTACGGACCGGGCAACTATATCCCGCCAGTACGTACTACATTTTGGAGCTTCCGCATTATGATTGCGGCCGGATGTGCGATGATTGCACTTGCTTTGTACGGAGCTTATCTGACATTCCGTAAAAAATTGGAGGGTTCGCACCGCTGGTTCTTCCGCTTGATGATGCTCGGTATATCACTTCCATTCATTGGAAATACTGCGGGTTGGATCATGACGGAAGTGGGGCGTCAGCCTTGGACGGTCTTTGGTTTACTTCAAACCAAAGATTCGGTTTCGCCTACCGTTGGGGCAGGGGAAGTGCTGTTCTCACTGATCTCGTTTACCGCATTGTATTTAATTTTAACGGGTGTGCTGGCATTCCTGTTTGTCCGTACGGCTCGCAAAGGTCCGGATATCGAACCACATCAGGAAACGGTAATCCATGATCCATTTGCTCAAGGGGGTGACACCAATGTCGTTAAATGATTTGTGGTTCTTATTAATTGCTGTGCTGTTTACCGGCTTCTTCTTCCTGGAGGGCTTTGATTTTGGGGTGGGGATGGCTACAGGTCTGGTGCCGCGTAACGATCAGCAAAAACGCTTGATGATCAATACGATTGGTCCATTCTGGGATGCAAACGAAGTATGGCTGATCACAGCAGCAGGTGCGATGTTCGCGGCTTTCCCGCACTGGTATGCGACCATGTTCAGCGGATATTATCTGATATTTGTACTTATTCTGCTTGGTTTGATTTTACGCGGAGTTTCCTTTGAATTCCGGGGCAAGGCAGAAGGAAAATGGTGGACAGGGACGTGGGATGCCTGCATTCTGATTGGTAGCTTTCTGCCGCCGATGCTGTTCGGTATGGCTTTTGCGGCTTTGGTAAAGGGTGTACCTATTCAGCAAAACATGGACTTGAAAGCCGGATTCTCCGATGTGTTTAACGGATATACGGTATGGATTGGACTGACCGTGGTTGGGATGTGTTTGATGCATGGGCTGACGTTTATTTCTCTGCGGACGATTGGAGAAGTACGGGATCGTGCTCGTGTGATTGCGTCAAAATTTCTTCCGATATTAGGTGTTTTGCTCGCGGGTATGGTGGTATGGACTTATTTTGCAACAGACTTATTCGCACGTCGTGGCCCTTATATGTACGCCGCAGTTGCAGTGGGGATCGTCGCCTATGTGCTGGCGTGGTATTTCCTGAAGCAGCGCCGCGAAGGTTGGGCCTTCGGGATGACAGGAGCTATCATTTTGCTGACATTCGTTTCGTTGTTCGTCGGCTTGTTCCCGAGATTTATGGTGAGCTCGATCAACAGTGCATTTGATTTGACGATTTATAATGCAAGCTCCAGTCATTACACCCTGAAAGCCATGACGATTGTTGCAGCAACGCTTTTACCCTTTGTGCTGGCTTATCAGGCGTGGAGCTACTTTGTTTTCCATAAGCGTCTCAGTGAAAAGGATCATTTGGAATACTAATGGATAAAGCATGGTTTGGATTAAAGGGCATTCGGCCGGTAATGCTGCTGCTGGCCGCCCTTTCCCTGGCCCAGGGGGCCGCTGTGATTGCGCAAGCGATCTTTTTGGCAAAGGCTGTTACGATTTTATTTGATAAACATCCGCTGGTGATGGCTTGGCCGCCACTGGCGTTGTTTTTCGCGGCTTTTGCGGCGAGGCATACGATGATCTGGCTGCAACGCCGGACAGCAGGCCGTTTTGCCGAAGCATCAGGCGCTTCCTTGCGGGAGCGTCTGCTTGCTCGTTTGTTCGAGCGAGGGCCTGTTTTTGCTGCAAAGGAAGGTAGCGGGAAGCTGGTGACGTTGGCGCTGGATGGAGTGGATCGTTTTCGCACGTATTTGGAGTTGTCCATTCCGCGTATGATTGACATGATGTGTGTGACGATACTTGTGCTTGTGTCTGTTTTCACATTGGATGTAATTTCAGGTGTGATTTTGACGGCTACGATGCCCATCCTGGTTGGCTTCTTTATCCTGCTGGGCTTGGCGGCGCGGAAGCAGGCAGATAAACAGTGGCGCTCCTATCGCCTATTGTCGCATCATTTCACGGATTCGTTGCGCGGCCTACAGACGCTGCGTTTTTTGGGCCGTAGCCGGGAGCATGGAGAAACGGTCGGGAAGGTCAGCGACCAGTACCGTACGGCTACGATGCATACACTGCGGGTCGCGTTCCTGTCCTCTTTTGCTCTCGATTTTTTTAGTATGTTATCGGTCGCTTTTGTGGCGGTAGGCTTGGGCTTGCGACTGATTAGCGGATCGGTGGGACTGGAAGCGGCACTTGCGGTACTGATTTTGGCCCCGGAATATTTTATGCCTGTACGCCAGTTGGGATCGGACTATCATGCCTCGCTGGATGGCAAGGAGGCTTGGGGTGCAATGCGCTCCATTCTCGGTACAGAGGATGAAGCGGCTCAGCAAACAGATTCCGTGGATATCCTTACGGGGAGTGGCAGCACAGACAATGCAAAGGGTGACGGCAATGCCCTAAATATCACGGGACAGGATATGATCAGGTTGTCGGATATATGCCTTCTCAACGAGGACGGTTCCGCACGGCTTGACCACATATCCGCGAGTGTTGAGCCGCATATGAATATGATCGGCATCGTCGGAGCCAGCGGTGCAGGTAAAACAACGCTGCTCAGTTTGCTTGGCGGCTTCGCTGAACCGACCTCGGGCGAGCTGAACGTGAATGGATGGGCATTGGCTGGTGATGCCAAAGCCGAATGGCAGCGTCATATTGCCTATATTCCGCAGCATCCGTACCTGTTCAGCGCTTCCTTGGCGGATAATATCCGGTTTTATGAACCGGAGGCATCCAACGAGCAAGTGGAATGGGCGATTGACGCGGTTGGACTGCGTGAGCTGGTGGATGGTCTTCCGAATGGATTGGATGAGCCGATTGGTGAAGCGGGCCGGACGCTGAGTGGAGGACAGGCGCAACGGATAGCGTTGGCGCGTGCTTTACTGAGTAATCGTCCAGTGATTTTGCTGGATGAGCCGACTGCACATTTGGATATTGAGACGGAATGGGAGCTAAAACAGACGATTTTATCTGTTTTGCAACATAAAAGAGTGTTTCTCGCGACCCATCGACTCCATTGGATGCCGGATATGGACTGTGTCTGGATGATGAATCAAGGCCGTCTGGAAGAAGCAGGATCACATAAGCAATTGGTTGCCCGCAAGGGAGGATATTACCGTTTGCTGACGGGAATGACGGAAGGAGGGGACGGACGATATGCGAGCCACGGACAATAGCGGCCAAGGCTGGTTTATATTTTATCTGAGACAATATTTCTGGGCCTTTCTGGCTGCGGCCCTTTTGGGCGCTCTGGCGATTGGATGTGCAGGCGCATTGCTCTTTACGTCCGGTCATCTGATTACCCGTTCGGCTTTAAAACCCGAAAATATATTGATGGTGTACGTTCCGATTGTGCTTGTACGGACGTTCGGTTTTAGTAAAGCAGTCATTCAGTATCTGGAACGGTTGGTGGGGCATGATGCCGCTCTGCGTCTCGTGTCCCGTATGCGGGTGCGGCTGTATCGGGCGGTAGAACCGCAAGCACTTATGATTCGCAGTAAGTTTCGCACAGGGGATCTGTTGGGTTTGCTGGCGGAGGATATTGAGCAGCTTCAAAACATATATTTGAAGCTGGTTCTGCCTGCGATATCGGCGTTGCTCATCTATGCGCTGGGGATTTCAGCACTCGGATGGATGGACGGAACCTTTGCCCTGATGATGGCGCTGTATTGCGGATTTTTACTTTTTATCGCCCCGGCCATCTCGCTGTGGACCTCGCTCGCTAAACGACGAACGTTCAAGCAGGAACGGAGTACAGCCTATCAGGAGCTGACTGATGCATTGTTCGGCATGAGTGATCTGATGCTGAGTGGGCGGACTGGACATTTTCTGGCTTCCTTCACCCAACGGCAAAACAAGGCTGCTGTAGTGGAAAATTCACTTCGGCGTGGTGAATGGCGCTCTCATTGGATCGCACAGTGCGTCGTAGGTGGAGGAATTGTGATGATGACCGTATGGGCTGGAGGGCTGGTAGCAGAGAACCGCATAGAGGCAACATGGTTGGCATCCTTTGCGCTTGTTGCTTTTCCATTGCTGGATGCTTTTGTCCGCGCTGGAGAAGCGGTGGTCCATGCGCCGGAATATCAGGATTCGCTACGACGGTTGAAAGATTCGGAAAAACATACACCTACAACTGCCGCATCTACACCGTTTTCAACCTCGGCTTCTGTGCATACAGGGCGGCAAGCAGCAGGAGGCATAGTAGACAAAATAGAGGCGGAACATGTTACCGCCCAGCGATCGGGCAACGCAGGTGAACTGCTGCTGAACAACGTGAGCTACCGCTATGCAGCAACGCAAGAATGGAGCGTGCGCGACATTTCCCTGCGTGTGCCGCAAGGGGGTAAGGTTGCGCTGCTTGGTCGTAGCGGTGCGGGCAAGTCTACGTTGCTGAATCTGATTCAGGGTGCATTGCAGCCGGATGAAGGGAGCGTCACTGTCGCAGGTGCGCCCGTGTATACAGGCGGGGCGTATTCCAGCCTGTTTGCAGTGTTAAACCAGCAACCGTATTTGTTCGATACAACGGTAGCGAACAATATTCGCTTGGCGCGGCCCGATGCTACGCTGGAAGAGGTTCGGGCAGTAACGGAGCAGGTGGGACTGGGAACGCTGATTGATTCCTTGCCGGATGGCTACGACACCCGGATGCAGGAAACGGGCCTGCGCTTTTCCGGTGGAGAAAGGCAACGAATTGCACTGGCGCGGATTTTGCTTCAAAATCACCCCATTGTTCTACTGGATGAGCCAACGGTGGGACTCGATCCGCTGACAGAGCATGAACTAATGCAGACGATGTTTCGTGTGCTGGAGGGCAAAACGCTTATCTGGATTACACATCATCTGACCGGAATGGAGCATATGGACGAGGTGATCTTTATGGAGCAAGGCGGCATTTCGATGCGAGGCAGTCATGAGCAGCTTTGGCAGGAGCAGCCCCGATACCGCAACCTGTATGAACTGGATCATCCCGGTCTGTAAAGAAATAGAGAAGATCAAGCATCGGTGCAACATAGCTCGAATAAAGTATTTTAAATTTTGATTAACTTTTATATACTGGCTAGAGTTGAAGTGTTACACGTGAACGATCAACTGGAGGGGACTGATCTGCATGAAAACATTCATCTCTAAAAATTGGCACTTGATGCTCATTGGAGTTGTAGCCCTGATCGTGGGCGGTTTTGTCTTATTTTATTTTCAGGGGAGCGTGTCGTCGTTTCCGGCTAGCCAACCTAAAACTGTTCAAGAAGAGCCGGACAGAGCCAAGTATGAAATTGCTACGGTAAATGTAGAGGGAGATGGTTTTTATCCTAAAAATATTGAAATAAAAGCTGGTGTCCCGACTAAAATTAATTTTAAGAGGTCGACATCCTTTACTTGCATAGATGAAGTACAATCGTTGAAGCTTGGAATGGACGTCTTTATGGACCACGAAAATAATTATTTTACTGTCAAAGACCTGAAACCGGGTGTCTATGAGTATAACTGCGGTATGTACATGTTCTATGGGACGATCACGGTAAAATAAATCAATACCAGCTTTCCAGCACATTTTGTGCGGGGAGGCTATTTTTTTATCACATTGTGTTCATTTTTTATACCCCGATTAGCTCTGTTGGGTCTGTTGAGAAGTTTTTCTGGTTTTTGAGAATTAGACGGCACAAAGGTAACATTGCCTGATAAATATGGACATATTTGTAATTTTAAAGAGTGGATGGAGCTTTTTTAATTCGGTAGAGGATATCTAATTTTGAACTGATTTTTCTCCTAATTCGTTGGGTATCCGCTTTCAAGCCAGCAAAGTATGATAATAGTAACTATATACAAGGAGGAGCTTGTTATGGAATCATCAACTGAAACCGCTTCCAATGCTGGTGCTACGATTCCTGAGTCTAACCTGGGCAGACCGCGCAAGGTACGCGGGCCGAAGCGCGGGCGTGGAGAAAAAGGCTTGTGGGACAGTGTAAAGCAACAAAAGTACCTTTATTTTATGTCCATTCCTTTCGTCATATGGGTGTTTGTTTTCAGTTATCTTCCGCTGTGGGGCTGGACGATGGCGTTTCAAAATTATAAGCCGGCCAAATCTTTTTCGGACCAGAAATGGGTAGGGCTGAATAACTTTATTGAGCTATTTCAGGATGAACGATTTTATCTGGTATTACGCAATACGCTGGCGATGAGCCTGATGGGCATTGTGTTTGGTTTTGTTGTACCGATCTTTTTTGCCATTCTGCTAAATGAGCTACGGGGGATGTTGTTCAAGCGCTTCGTGCAGACGGTATCTTACCTTCCGCATTTTGTATCCTGGGTAGTTGTTGCCGGATTGGTCACAAAGATGCTGTCCATCGACGGAGGTATCGTCAACGATATATTGATAGCGCTTCATATTGTGGATGAGCCGATTCAGTTTATGGCAAAGGGAAGTTGGTTCTGGTATATTGTAACCGCTTCCGATATATGGAAAGAGACGGGCTGGAATACGATTATTTATTTAGCCGCCATTACCGGAATTGATCAGGAGCAGTATGAAGCCTCGCGTGTGGACGGGGCAAGTCGCTGGAGACAGATGTGGCATATTACGCTACCGGGTATCCGTTCGACCATTGCCGTTCTGTTCATTATGGCGATTGGGCATCTGGTGAGCAACGGTTTTGAAAAGCAGTTCTTGCTCGGCAACAGTCTGGTGACGGATTATTCCGAGGTGCTGGATTTGTATGCGCTGAATTACGGGATTAATTTGGGTCGGTTCTCTTACGGGACGGCGATTGGTATTTTCAACTCACTGGTCAGCATCCTATTGTTGTTTACGGCAAATGGCATATTCAAAAAACTGACCAAAGAAAGCATCATGTAGGGAGGGAGCTGCGAAATGACGACAAAGGCTTTTAACGCGACCAGGTCTGAAAAGGTGTTCGATCTGTTCAACTATATCCTCATGGCTCTAATCGTGGTCGTGACGCTGTATCCGTTTCTGAACGTACTTGCGATTTCCTTGAACAATTCGACGGACACTGTTCGTGGGGGCATTTATATATGGCCCCGCCAATTTACACTCGAAAATTACAAAACGATTTTCCAATATGACGGTCTTCTTCAGGGACTGCAGGTATCGATTTTACGTACAGTGGTGGGGACGGTGCTGGGACTCATCTGTGCATCCATGCTTGCATTTACGCTGAGTCGGGTCGATTTTCGCGCCCGCAAATTCATTTCCACGTTTTTGGCGTTGACGATGTATTTTTCTGGCGGGATGGTGCCCGTATTTATTTTGATGCGTGATTTGCATTTGCTGGGTACGTTCTGGGTATATATTTTTCCGACGTTGATTAGTGCGTTTAACGTATTTGTCATTCGTTCCTTTATGGATGGTTTGCCGTATGCGCTTCAGGAATCCGCCAAGCTGGATGGTGCGAATGATTTTACAATTTATTGGAAAATTATTTTACCGTTGTGTAAGCCTGTATTGGCGACCATTGCTCTCTTTTTGGCGGTAAATCAGTGGAACTCGTGGTTTGATACGTATTTGTATAACGGAGGAGCTGCGCAATGGACGACGCTGCAATTTGAGCTGATGAAGGTACTGCAAAGTACGCAGCAAGGCGGCTCCAGTATGACGAACAGCAATGATATGGCAAAGCAAATGGCACAAATCTCGCCAGAGTCGATCAAAATGGCGATTACGATTACGGTCACGCTCCCCATCCTGCTGGTGTATCCGTTCCTGCAAAAGTATTTTGTAGGCGGCATGACGCTGGGTGCGGTGAAATCATAACGTGAAATCATAAAAGCCGGATTCCCAGCGGTAAAGTAACAGCTATTTTGCAGGCTAAGTCATCATATGAATACAGGAGGTTTTGTTCATGAAAAAGGTTTGGTCCAGATTTGCACTTATTCCCCTGCTTGCGGTATCACTTACTGCACTGGCAGGCTGTAGCGGGAGCCAAAATGCAGCGAAGGAAGGCTCATCCAGCGGAACGGACCCGATTACGTTTAGCTTCTTCGGAGCAGATACAAGCCCGAAATGGAATGGAATGAAGGATGAAATAGGCAAGGAAATCACCAAGAAAACAGGTGTAACCTTGAATGCGGAATTTGATGTCAGTGGCGGAGGTGGAGATGACCGAATTGCTTTGATGGCAGCAAGTGGAGAATACCCGGACTTGGTTTCTCCTAAAGCGAATATTAGCAAGCTCGTGGATGCGGGGGCCATGATTGATCTGACAGATCTGATCAATGATCACGCGCCGAATCTCAAAAAGCTGTACGGCCCCTACATGAATCGACTGAAATACAGCAACAAGGATCAGGCCATCTATGTCATCCCAACGTATGCAGGTGTGGGTCAGAAGAACTTTGATGCGACGGGTGGATTTGAAATCCAGCACAGGGTACTTAAGGAGCTGGGATATCCGAAGGTAAAAACGCTACAGGATTATGAAAACGTACTCAAAACCTATGTAGCCAAACATCCGACCATTGACGGTAAAAAGACAATTCCCCTCACGCTGGATGCGGATGACTGGAGAATCATGATTACCGTAACCAACCCTGCCTACCAGACGACCGGAGCGTCAGACGATGGAGAATATAATATTGATCCCAAGACATTTGAAGCCAAGCTCCATTACAAGCGCCCGGTGGAAAAAGAATATTTTCGCTGGTTAAACCACATGTACAATGAGGGGCTGCTGGATAAGGAATCCTTTGTACAAAAAAGTGACCAATACAAATCCAAAATCGCCAGCGGGCGTGTTCTTGGTCTAATTGACCAGGAGTGGGGCTACCTGGAAGCTGAAAATGCGTTAAAAACGTCAGGCAAGGCGGATGCCAGCTATGCACATTTTCCAGTTACACTTTCGGAGGAATATAAGGATCATTCCTTTCAGGATACAGGCTTTATGTCCGGTTACGGTGTAGGCATTACCGAGAGCTGCAAGGACCCGGTGCGGGCTATTAAGTTCCTTGATTTTCTAGCCTCCGATGAAGGACAGGTGCTGGTGAACTGGGGAATCGAAGGAAAGCATTATGAAATTAAAGATGGCAAACGCGTCATTCCGGCTGATGTGCTGGAGCAAAAAACGAACAACGCCACCAATTTCAACAAAACAACCGGGCTGGAGCTGTACACGTTGATCAGTGGACACTACGGCGATGGTGTGAAGGACCCTGCGGGTAACTATTACACCACCAAATTTCCGGAACAAATTATCGCAAGCTATTCGGAGCCGGAAAAGGAGTCGCTCAAGGCGTATGGCGTAAAAACGTGGAAGGAACTGTTCCCGAGCGAGAAGGAATTTGATGTGAAGCCATGGGGCGCAGCTTATAACCTGACGACAGACAATGAATCCAGCTATAACGTTACGTTCAAAAAAACGACGGATATTATCCGTAAGCGTATACCGGAGGCTATCTTGGCCCCAACATCCAATTTTGACACTGTCTACGACAACATGCTTAAAGAGCTGGATGCTGCCGGAGCGGTACAAATGGAGCAACAATATACTCAATTGGTGAAGGACAGAGTGGAATTGTGGAGCGGCAAGGCTTCTAAATAGCGAGCTGACTTAACGAGGCGCAACAAAATGATGGATGTCGGAATGACGGAGCGCTTGTCCTTGTGGTTCATACGGGATCGGCGCTCTGTTTAGTCTCAATGGGGGAGGGTTTGATGTGAGACAACGCGAAAAGCAAAAATCCCTGCGTTTATGGTATCGCCAGCCTGCCGAGGTGTGGGAGGAAGCATTGCCTGTCGGCAATGGGAGGCTGGGCGCGATGGTATTTGGCGGGATCGGGGAGGAGCGTTTGCAATTAAACGAGGATACGCTCTGGTCCGGATTTCCCAGGGATGGCGTTCAGTATGATGCATTGCGATATTTGAAGCCCGTCAGGGAACTGATTGCGGACGGAAAATACAAGGACGCGGAACATCTGATTAATACGAACATGCTGGGTCGAGATACGGAGGCTTATCAGCCTCTGGGCGATTTATGGATTACACAGGAGGGACTTGGGGCAATCGTGGAGTATGAACGCGAACTGGATTTGGCCACCGGAACGGCGGCGGTCACTTTTCATAGTGGCGGTATTCGTTATACCCGTGAAGTCATTGCCAGTGTGCCGGATGGAATTATTATGGTATCGCTGACTGCGGATAGGCTTGGCAAGATCAATGCAATCGTGCGTATCACTACACCGCATCCTTGTGAAGCCGAGGCTGGCGAGGATGCACATTTTGGTGATTCATCCCAATGGGATAGCGATAAGGAAGATGACTCTTCAGGTGAACCAACGAGGGACTTAATTACGTTGACCGGGCGAGCGCCCAGTCATGTGGAATCCAATTATCACGGTGATCATCCGCAGTCGGTTGTTTATGAGGATGAATTGGGGATGGCTTTTGCGATTCAGGCACGGATTATCGCCGAGGGGGGGACGCTGACAGAGGATGATGATGGAGTGCTGAGCGTATCGGGTGCAGATAAACTCACGATATATTTGGCCGCAGCTACCGGATTCCGGGGATTCGATACTCGACCGGACAGTGATGCAACGGAACCGACAGCCGTATGCCAAGCTACGCTGGCTAGAGCGGTCTCGCTTGGATACGAGCAGGTGAAGCATCGGCATGAGCAAGATCATCGGGAACTGTTTGGCCGTGTTGAGTTAGAGCTTGGGGATGATGCCGGGACGGATCAAATTACAAAAAGACAAATTCCGACTGATTTGCGATTGGAGCAGTACCGTGAAGGTCAGGCGGACCCGGATTTGGAGGTGCTGTTGTTTCAGTATGGACGCTACTTGCTGATAGCCAGTTCGCGTCCAGGCAGTCAGCCCGCCAATCTTCAAGGTATCTGGAATGACCGGGTGCAGCCGCCGTGGAACAGCAATTATACAACCAACATTAATACCCAGATGAACTATTGGCCGGTGGAGATATGCAATCTTGCCGAGTGCCATGAACCACTGCTGCACATGATTGGTGAAGTTAGCCGTACGGGACGCAGAGTTGCTTCGATCCATTATGGCGCTCAAGGCTGGACGGCCCACCATAATGTAGACGTCTGGAGGTATGCCGGACCGTCAGGAGGCCATGCCAGTTGGGCCTTTTGGCCGCTCGGGGGTGTCTGGCTAACCGCCCATTTATGGGAACGGTATCTGTTTACTCAGGATACGGCTTATTTGGCGGAACAAGCTTATCCGCTGATGAAGGGAGCGGCCGCCTTTTGTATGGATTGGCTCGTGGAAGGCCCGGCTGGCTGGCTAGTGACCTCTCCGTCTACATCACCTGAAAACAAATTTATAACCCCGGATGGAGAGGATTGCAGTATATCCATGGGCTCCACGATGGATATGACGTTAATTCGGGAGTTGCTGAGCAACTGCATTCAGGCTGCGGAGCTGCTGGAATTAGACGATGAGTTCCGCAACCGCTGTGAAGAGACGCTGCAACGCCTGCTGCCTTATCAGATCGGTCGTCACGGACAGCTACAGGAATGGTTTACCGATTTTGAGGAAGCGGAGCCGGGACATCGACATGTTTCGCATCTGTATGGATTGTACCCTGGCCGACAAATTCATGTTCGCGATACCCCGGAGCTGGCGGAGGCGGCCCGCATATCGCTGCGCCGACGGCTCGATCATGGCGGAGGTCATACCGGCTGGAGCTGCGCCTGGTTGATTAACCTGTACGCGCGGTTGGAGGATGGCGAAGCAGCGCATCGGTATGTTCGCACGTTGCTGTCGCGCTCGACCTACCCCAATTTATTCGACGCTCATCCGCCTTTTCAGATCGACGGTAATTTCGGAGCGACGGCGGGTATCGCGGAAATGCTGCTACAAAGCCGTCCGGGTGAGCTGACCTTGCTGCCTGCCCTGCCTTCTGCATGGCCTGAGGGGCGGGTCAGCGGATTGCGGGGGCATGGCGGGATGACGGTTGGCATGGAATGGTCCGGTTCCCGGCTCGTCCGCGCGGAACTTAACGCATCCGCCCCGACGGGACGCTGCACGATTCGCAGTGCTCATCCGTTTAGCGCAGATGCTCGGCAGGCTCAGCCTGATCCGAAGCATGGAGGATTCATTTTGTCATGGAATTTTACCAAAGAGCAGGAAATAACGGACAGACATTCGATTATTATTGATGGAGAGGAAGAGCAAATATGACCATTTTTCAATTTCCGCAGGACTTTATGTGGGGGACGGCAACAGCAGCCTATCAAATCGAGGGGGCCTATGAGGAGGAGGGAAGAGGTTTGTCCATCTGGGATACCTTTGCCCATACGCCTGGCAAGGTGTTCAACGGAGATAACGGGAATGTAGCCTGTGACAGCTATCATCGCTATGAAGAAGATATCCGGCTGATGAAGGAGCTGGGCATTCGTACATATCGTTTTTCGGTATCTTGGCCGCGTATATTCCCCAATGGTGACGGTGAAGTTAATCAAGAAGGATTGGACTATTATCATCGCGTAGTAGATATGCTGAACGAAAATGGAATTGAGCCGTTTTGTACGCTGTATCACTGGGATCTGCCGCAGGTACTTCAAGATGCCGGAGGATGGGAAAACCGTCGCACGATTCAGGCATTCGTCCAGTATGCAGAGACGATGTTCCGTGAGTTCCATGGGAAAATACACCATTGGCTGACGTTTAATGAGCCGTGGTGCATCGCTTTTTTATCCAATATGCTGGGAGTTCATGCTCCTGGTCTGACCAATCTCCAGACAGCCATCAACGTTGGGCATCATCTGCTGGTTGCGCATGGTCTATCTGTACGTCGTTTCCGCGAGTTGGGCACCAGCGGTCAGATCGGCATAGCGCCGAATGTCTCATGGGCTGTGCCCTATAGCACTTCCGAGGAAGACAAAGCGGCGTGTGCGCGTACGGTTTCCCTGCATAGTGACTGGTTTCTCCAGCCCATCTATCAGGGTTCGTATCCTCAATTTCTGGTAGACTGGTTCGCCGAGCAAGGAGCTACCGTACCGATTCAAGAAGGAGATATGGGCATTATTAGCGAACCTATTGATCTGATCGGTATAAACTACTACGCTATGTCCGTCAATCGTTTTAATCCCGAAGCCGGGTTCCTTCAATCCGAAGAGATTAATATGGGATTCCCCGTCACGGATATCGGCTGGCCGGTGGAATCGCGCGGGTTGTATGAGATCCTGCATTATTTGCAAAAGTACGGCAATATCGATATTTACATTACAGAGAACGGGGCTTGTATCAACGATGAGGTCGTAAATGGCAAGGTTCAGGATGACCGCCGTATCTCCTATATACAGCAGCATTTGGTGCAGGTACATCGGGCGATTCATGACGGCCTTCATGTGAAAGGCTATATGGCATGGTCGCTTATGGACAATTTTGAATGGGCGGAAGGGTACAATATGAGATTCGGCATGATTCATGTCGATTTCCGCACTCTGGCCCGCACCCCCAAGGAAAGCTACTATTGGTATCGAAATGTGGTAAGTAACAACTGGCTGGAGACCAGACGTTAAAAGAAATGTACTTTGATACTAAAGCGGACATTGGCCTGTCTTCGCTCCCTTTTGTTTGAACAACAAGCCCTCCGGGGTAATAATACCCAGGATGAAATTGCAGGTTGCTAAAAGTATGGTGAGGCTATCAAGAATAAATTCACAGTGATTGTGCATACTGACAAAAATACCTGAAGAGGGCGTTTCAACAATTTTAGACCAGAGGGAGTGGAGGATATGGCTTCGAATTTTAGAAAATCAGGATCGAACGAAAAGCAAATGAGCCGCTCGGTGTCTGTCATCGCCTGGATCGCTTGGATTGTGGGCATTATTCTTATTTTGTTCAATTTAGGTAATCTAAGTGATCGTAATATATATTTAATGGTGGGT
Organism: Paenibacillus terrae; assembly: GCF_000943545.1. Lineage (GTDB taxonomy): Bacteria > Bacillota > Bacilli > Paenibacillales > Paenibacillaceae > Paenibacillus > Paenibacillus terrae_A. The sequence goes on along the minus strand of NZ_JTHP01000002.1, from coordinate 91,605 downwards.
ATTGGATGTGTCGTTGGCGGATTTTTTATTTATATGATCGGAAAAGGGCTGGTCATTGCCCGCAAGAAGGAAGATCAGGAGAAGGGGCGCAGTTAATACAACTGAAAAAACATCTATAGAAAAACAACAACGTGGGTCTTCGCACAGTGTGGAACAATAAACTGTCTGGAGCCCCGTTTTTTGCTTCCTGACATCGCAAGAACAAACTTCAGCTACAAGCAGTCTGTCTTCCTTGGAATGCTTCGATATAGTATTGGCTTATGTCACCTTTGTAGTAATAGTAGATTTTGAATTTGCAAGAGAAATTTTATTTTTAGAGAGGTTTTTCACAAAAAACGGACAAATAATCGACAATTCTGTTAACAATAAAAAAAGTCCCCTCTTTTCTGATATCTTATATAGGGGCAACATTACAGGAGTTCGTAAGTTTTGAGTAATTTATTATTTAAGGAGAGGGGAACAACATGAACAAAAAACCAAAAGCGATTATTGCGTTGGTTTTGACCGTGCTCACGGTAGCATTGCTCATTTGGACGTGTTTTTATGCTGGCGGAAAATACGTTGTTTTCGATCCGAAAGGACCTATTGGGCAAGCACAAAAAGAGCTGATCATTCTTTCAACGTCTATGGCTGCACTTCTGATTGTACCGGTCATGATTTTGACTTTTTTCATCATTTGGCGTTATCGCGACGCACCGGATAACAAGGCGAAGTACGAACCCCACTGGGACGACAGTAAAAAACTGGAGACCGTATGGTGGAGTATTCCAATTGTTGTCATCTTGATTCTTGCGGTTATCACTGCGAGATATACCTACTTGCTGGAGCCTTCCAAGCCAATGGCAAGCACACAAAAGCCAGTAACCATCCAAGTAACTGCACTGGACTGGAAATGGCTCTTTATGTATCCGGAAGAAGGTATTGCTACAGTCAATAAAATTCACATTCCTAAAGGCGTTCCGGTCCGTTTCGAACTGACTGCTGATGCGCCGATGAACTCGTTCTGGATTCCGCAATTGGGTGGCCAGATCTACACCATGTCAGGCATGGCTATGAAGCTGCATTTGCAGGCTGATCAAGAAGGAACTTACTTTGGTTCGGGCGCAAACTTCAGCGGTGAGCATTTTGGACAAATGCGCTTTGATGTAGAGGTTCAGTCGGATGAAGATTATAAAAACTGGGTTGCTAACATTAAGAAGCAATCCAAGCCCCTGACGAAGGATGGCTATTTGGCGCTTGCCAAACCAGGCCTTTCCCAGACTGACGAGTATTCTTCAATTCCAGACGGTTTGTTCCAGGATATTGTGACCAAGTATGTAGTGGAAGGGGCTCCTAATCCTCATGCTGGGCATGGCGGAGCTTCCACAGAAGGTTCTTCCAAGTCTGGCAGCACTGAAGATACAGGCACCATGAGTAATATGAATATGAGCGGACACAATTAAATGATTATAGGGAAGGAGGCCCCCAATGCTTGACAAAATAAAAGAGTTTGCATCCACTTTCTTCGTTACTGGAGACCCAATGATTTATGGAGCGGATGTTTCTATTGCTCTCGCGATGATCGGGATCGTGTTTGTGCTCACTTATTTCAAAAAATGGGGCTGGCTTTGGAAAAACTGGTTGACTACCGTTGACCATAAAAAAGTCGGTATTATGTATATCCTCGCAGCCATCTTGATGCTGTTCCGCGGAGGCGTGGACGCATTGTTGATGCGTTTACAGCTTGCTACACCGGATGTTACACTTTTGCATCCTGAGCATTACAATCAGATCTTTACAACGCATGGCACGATCATGATCTTGTTTATGGCGATGCCATTGATGTTTGGTTTGTTTAACATCGCGGTACCACTTCAAATTGGTGCGCGTGACGTTGCGTTTCCTTTCCTGAACGCGCTGAGCTTCTGGCTGTTCTTTATGGGAGCGATGCTATTCAACCTGTCCTTCGTTATTGGCGGTTCGCCGGACGCAGGTTGGTTGAGTTATCCACCGCTTTCGGAGTTGCAATTTAGTCCCGGCGTCGGTCAGAACTTTTATATCTGGGGTATACAGATTTCTGGTATAGGTTCATTGGCTACGGGGATTAACTTTATTGTTACCATTATTAAAATGCGCGCACCTGGTATGACGTGGATGAAAATGCCTGTCTTTACGTGGTCCGTATTTTCATCATGTGTTATCATCATTTTCGCGTTTCCGATTCTGACGATAACATTGGCTTTGCTGTTCCTTGACCGCTTCGGAGGAGGACATTTCTTTACCCTTGATTTCGGCGGTAACCCGATGATGTATATCAACCTGATCTGGATGTGGGGTCACCCTGAGGTGTATATCGTAGTTATACCTGCCTTCGGTATTTATTCCGAGGTCATCAGCGTATTCTCCAAAAAGAAATTGTTTGGCTACAAATCCATGGTTTACGCCATGTTCATGATTGCTATCCTGTCCTTCTTCACCTGGGCGCATCACTTCTTCACGATGGGATCAGGCGCAGATGTTAATGCATTCTTTGCCATTTCGACGATGGTTATCGCAATACCGACAGGGGTTAAAGTGTTTAACTGGCTGTTCACGATGTATCGGGGTAAGATCACATTTAAGACACCTATGATGTGGGCAATCGCTTTTATTCCGAACTTCCTGATTGCAGGTTTGACGGGCGTCATGTTGTCTGTAGCGCCTGCGGACTTCCAGTTCCATAACAGTTACTTCCTGGTCGCTCACTTTCACTCCGCTCTGATTGGCGGTGTAGTGTTCGGTTATCTGGCAGGTCTGTACTACTGGTGGCCTAAAATGTTCGGCTTCACTCTGCCTGAAACGCCGGGTAAATGGGCTTTCTGGTTCTGGAATATCGGCTTCTATGTGTGTTTCATTCCACAATATTCCCTCGGTCTGATGGGTATGACACGTCGTCTGAGCACTTACGGCTGGGATACTGGCTGGCAGCCGCTTAACCTTGTATCAACCGTTGGAGCATTCCTGATGGGGATTGGTTTCTTGTTCCAGGTTCTACAAATTCTTCTGGGTATCAAAAATTTCCGCAAGCTGAAGGATACAACAGGCGACCCTTGGGGTGGTCATACGTTGGAATGGTCGATCCCTTCACCTGCACCGGAATACAATTTTGCTACCATCCCACAAGTAGAAGAACGTGATGACTGGTGGGCAGAGAAAGACAAACGCGCAAAAGGAATTTTCAGAAAGCAACCGCCAATTGAAGCGATTCATATGCCGAAAAACTCGGCGATTCCATTCATTATGTCGGTATTCTTTTTCATCGCAGGTTTTGGTTTTGTATTCGGGTGGTCGTTCTTCTATATTCCGGGTCTGATCGGCGTTGCGATTTGTATGATTTGTCGTTCTTTCTTCTCGTATGATGGCGACTACTACATCCCTGCGGATGAAGTAAAACGCACGGAAGCGGCAATAAGGGGGTCTGTATAATGGCACAAGCATCAGCACATCACAGCCATGATCATGACCACGGGCATCACGATCCACAAGAATTGAAGATGCTTGGTTTCTGGATCTTTCTTGTAACGGACGTAATCCTGTTCAGTACCTTGTTCGCAACCTTCGTCGTCCTTCGGAACAGCACAGCTGGAGGACCGGGGGGCGCAGAGCTGTTTAACATGACGGGCGTTATCATTGAAACGTTCCTCTTGCTCACAAGCAGCTTCACAAGCGGTCTGGCTGTGTTGGCCATGAACAAAGGAAGCATGAAGGGATTAATCAACTGGTTAATCGTGACGGCGATCCTGGGTCTTGGTTTTATCGGTTTTGAGGTTTACGAGTTTGTTGAATTGGTACACGAAGGAGCCAATTTTGGAACGAGCGCGTTCCTGTCGGCATTCTTCACATTGGTCGGTACGCACGGACTTCACGTTTCGTTAGGTCTGGTATGGATGATCGGCCTTATGTTTCAGTTGAAAAAACGCGGGCTCACTCCAGAGACGAAGGGCAAAGTTTCGGCATTGAGCTTGTACTGGCACTTTTTGGACGCTGTCTGGATCTTCTTGCTGACAGTCGTCTATTTGATGGGGGTGATGTAGATGGCACAGCATCAATCAGGAGCGGGTTCGCATGGTCATGATGATTCTCACGGTTCAGTGAAATCCTATGTTATCGGGTTTATTCTGTCCATCGTACTGACCATCATTCCTCTCGGTGTGGTTATGAATCATATGTTGAGCCGCACTTCGACCATGGTTGTTATTTTAGCCGCGGCAGTGCTGCAATTTCTGGTTCAGCTTTTCTTCTTCATGCACATCCGTGAAAGCAATGGACCACGCTGGAATGTCATGACTTTGATTTTCGGTGTAGTCATCCTGTTGACCATTGTTGGCGGTTCTGTCTGGATTATGGAATACAACATGGTAGCACAATAATAAGTCAGGATTTTTGCAAAATCACTCAAGTACAAACTAATTAGGTAAGAGGAAGCAGCTTAGAGCCGCTTCCTCTTTTTTTGTGAGTATCGTGTTGGAATATAAACTGTGGCTACTTGAACTCAAGTTTAACTTTGTGTAAAATGGAATTGTATAACAGTAGGGTGAAAATGATAACACTAGTTGAGAGCGGAGGATGAAAATAATGAATACAGATATACTATTTAAACCTTTTAAGGCAGGTAACTTATCTCTTCCCAATCGGATCGTTATGGCTCCAATGACACGGAATTTTTCTCCTCAAGGTGTCCCAGGCCCTGAGGTTGCCGCGTATTATCGTCGCCGTGCGGAAAATGCAGTCGGATTGATTATTACCGAGGGAACTGCTATTAATCATCCCGCAGCCGTGGAGCACACGAGTATTCCTAACTTTTATGGTGAAGGTTTGAAGGGGTGGGCGAAGGTAGTCGAGGAGGTTCATGCGGTGGGTGGCAAGATTATTCCGCAGCTCTGGCATGTGGGTGCGGCCCGGAAAATAGGCGCGGCTAACCAGCCGAATCCCGAGGCATTACCCGTCGGTCCGTCCGGTATCACTCCTGCTGGTGAAAAGGTAGTTGATCCGTTGACTGAGACCGAGATTGCTGATATCATCGCAGCCTATGCCCAAGCCGCAGCGGATGCAAAGCAGGTGGGTTTCGACGGCATTGAGCTTCATGGTGCACACGGCTATTTAATTGACCAGTTTTTCTGGGATAAAACGAACAAGCGTACAGATCAATACGGAGGCAATTTGGCCCAGCGTACTCGGTTTGCGGTGGAGGTCATTGAGGCTTGTCGTCGTGCAGTGGGTCCGGATTTTCCAATTGTACTGCGATTTTCCCAGTGGAAGATGTACCATTATGGAGAGAAATTGGCACAGACACCGGAGGAGCTTGAACAGTTTCTGTCTCCATTGGTGAAGGCCGGGGTGGATGTATTCCACTGCTCAAGCCGCCGTTTTTGGGAACCGGAATTTGAAGGGTCTGATCTAAATTTAGCAGCTTGGACCAAAAAGCTAACAGGCAAGCCGGTTATTACTGTAGGCTCCATTGGTTTGGAGAAGGCTTTTTTGAGTGAACTGGAAAAAAATAATAACAGCCAGACTGATAATTCGAGTAGCGTACAGGCAAGATTAGAACAACTTGTTGGACAAGTAGAGCGAGAGGAAGCTGATCTGGTCGCGGTTGGACGGGCTTTGCTGGTTGACCCGGCGTTTGCGGTTAAGTTACGTGATAAACGGATAGAGGAACTCGTGCCTTACAGTGATGAAGCATTAAAAACGTTGAATTAAGCCTTATTTAGCGCAACGCTATACAGGGTGGGTAGCCAGGCATTGAGACTTGAAAATTCTCCGTTACAGGGCAAGCTGTAATATAAGCTATTCGTAAATTCTACGAATTTGCTATAATAGGAGCATCAAGTCGAAATACACGGGGTGAAAAGGATGAATTCTGAAACGGAAGCTTTGGATTGCGAGCCGGCTTGTCACGGTTCAGACAAAGAAATTGAACACATAAAATCTTCTCTTGTTGAGGATTCCATCGCATACAAAATGTCGGAGCTGTTCAAAGCCTTGGGTGATCCGACACGGATCAAGCTAATCTATGCTTTGGCTCAGAAGGAGCTGTGTGTACATGATCTGACCCAGGTGTTGAATATGGGGCAGTCTGCGGTATCTCACCAGCTTCGTTATTTGCGCAATCTGCGCATTGTCAAACGGCGCAAGGAAGGCAAAACGGTGTTTTATTCGCTGGATGATAATCATGTGGAGCAGATATTTTTGCAAACCCACCAGCACATTTCACATCAATAATTTTGGGATAGAAAAAGCAGGGCGCCAAGCGATTGGCGCTCTTTTGGTGTTTGTCCGATGAAATAGATTTATTTGGCGGAAAGGGGCTATTATCATTGACTTTTACTCATGATACTGAATATAATAAGTTTAATAAATAATATATGAACAGTTGCTCATATATAGTTAATTGGAGGCCAATGATTATGGATGCTCTGAAAAGAACGGAACGGCACGAATGGATTTTGGAAGGCTTGGATTGTGCCAACTGTGCTCTAAAGATTGAAAATGGAGTCAGTAAAATAGAAGGTGTGCTTGATTGCTCGGTCAGTTTTGTTACGAAAACATTGACGATGACAGCAAGCTCGGATCAAAAAGAGGAGATCCTCCGTCAAACGGAACGGAAGGTTCACAGACTGGAGCCTCACGTCCGAATGATCGTAAAAAGCGCCCGGGGACGCTCGGGTGAGAACAGTCGGAGAGTGGCGGATGCAGCGCAGGCAGGCAGCGCAGGGGAGCGCCCCCATAGTCATGAGTATGGTGAAGGACATACGCATGAGAACGGCCAACAACATGGAGTTCACAGCCACACAGATCATACTCATAGTCATGAAGCACATGCTGAGGAAGTTCATGCCCATGATGGCCACCACCATGGCGAACATGCACATGATCATGGTGATTCCACACATGCTCATTCACATTCGCATGAGGATGACAGCCATGCCGGGCATACACATGACCACGGTACAGACGGTATACGACGCATGATTACACGCTTGGCTATCGGTGCAGTCGTTGCGGCTGTTGCCTGGTGGTTGCCTGTAGAGGGCCTAGGCAAGCTGGCACTGTTTTTACTGGCATATATCATTGTTGGTGGAGATGTAGTCTTGCAGGCTATGCGCAGTCTGGTGCGAGGAATGGCTTTTGACGAATATTTCCTGATGACGCTGGCTACTGTTGGCGCATTTGCAATTGGGCAATATCCGGAAGGCGTAGCCGTCATGTTCTTTTATCAAATCGGTGAGCTATTCCAGGGCATTGCGGTTAATCGTTCGCGCAAATCTATCAGCGACCTCATGGATATTCGACCGGACTATGCCAACCTGAAGACGGCTGATTCCGTAAGTCGGGTGTCACCCGAGGATGTGCGTGTCGGTGATCTGATTGTAATCAAGCCGGGCGAGAAGATTCCGCTGGATGGTAAGGTTGTAGACGGAAAATCGCATGTGGATACCTCGGCGCTGACGGGTGAATCCGTGCCTCGTACTGTGGAGCCGGGAAGCAGTGTGATGAGCGGATTTATCAATACGAACGGACTTTTAACTGTAGAGGTTAGCAAGGAATTCAGCGAATCGGCGGTCTCTAAAATTTTGGAGCTGGTGCAAAATGCGAGTGCCAAAAAAGCGCCGACCGAAAAGTTTATCACCAAGTTTTCCAGATACTATACTCCTGTTGTGGTTATCGTTGCGCTGCTGCTGGCAGTTGTTCCGCCACTCGTCGTACCGGGAGCGCAGTTTGCAGATTGGGTATATCGTGCACTTGTTTTCCTCGTCATTTCTTGCCCATGTGCGCTGGTCGTATCCATTCCGTTGGGCTTCTTTGGCGGCATCGGGGCTGCCTCCCGTTCAGGTGTGCTGATTAAAGGCGGGAACTATCTTGAAGCACTGAACCATGTGAAATATGCTGTTTTTGATAAAACAGGTACACTCACCAAAGGGGTTTTCCGTGTAACAGGCATTTATCCTGCCGGGGAATTTACGAAGGAAAGCCTGCTGGAAACGGCTGCTTTGGCGGAGCTGCATTCCACGCATCCTATTGCGGCATCCCTGCGTGATTCCTATGGCAAGGAGCTTCAAGCCGAGCGGGTACAGCAATATAGCGAGATTTCCGGTCATGGGATTCAAGCGCACATAGATGGTCGCCTGGTGTTGGCCGGGAATGCGAAGCTGATGGAGCGGGAGCAAGTTGCTTTTGACGATGCACAACGTGCAGGAACGATGGATGAAGGAACGGTCGTTCATGTGGCTGTAGACGGAACGTATGTCGGATGCATCCTGATTTCGGATGAGGTCAAAGAGGACGCGGCACGAACGATTGCTTCACTGAAAAAGCTGGGTATAGTGAAAACGATCATGCTGACAGGTGACAACCGGACGGTTGCAGAGGCCGTAGGACGACAGTTGGGTCTGGACGAAGTACGTGCAGAGCTGTTACCCCAGCATAAAGCCGAAGCGATTGAACAACTGTCTGCAAGTAAAAAAGCGGGCGACAAGATTTTGTTCGTGGGCGACGGGATTAATGATACTCCTGTGCTGGCACTGGCAGATGTAGGTGTAGCGATGGGTGGTTTGGGTTCAGATGCCGCGATTGAGGCGGCGGATATAGTGATCATGAACGACGAGCCTTCAAGATTGGTTACAGCGATTCATATCGCCAAGCGTACACGCCGCATCGTATGGCAGAATATTATATTTGCACTAGGCGTCAAAGCCGTGTTTCTCACTTTGGGTGCGTTCGGTATTGCTACCATGTGGGAGGCTGTATTCTCCGACGTGGGCGTAACACTGCTTGCCGTACTAAATGTTATGCGTGTACTGAAAGTACGTTCTTTCGAATAAAAAATCAATGCCCTCGGGTTATCATCGGATGTATTCATCCTTTGAAATCCGGGGGTTTTTTCGTTCCATGCTGCGGTTTAATCTATGCTTTCCTGTCGTTCTACAGATATGTATAAATGTGGGGTGCGCCTAATACGTTAAGGTAGGGACCTTACAGGTAAGGCTCATTTGAATTCCACTTGACGTCTAATAGGTAAGCGTTTTCTTTTATGGTGGGATACTCAAATTCGTGTGTGCCAACTTGCTGACGGGAGAAAGGATGGATTTGTAGCATGGAGGCTAAACTGATGCATGTATTCGCAGAACTATTGAGTGAAAAAAACAGTCGGGATTGCAATGACCCCGAGTCGGGGAGTGAGGCCGCTGCTGCACAGAGACTGGCTGTCGAGTCGGTGCTGACAGGGTGCAGTGAAGTATCTGCCTCACAGGAGGAAGACCCGTTGGGCTGGCTGGTCGGATTAGCCGAACAGGGCAGGATCAGTCAAGAGGAGGCGTTGCTGGCTGCGGACTCCGAGCTAATAGGGGAAACGCTGCTGAATAAGGGCAACGATGACAGGGAAGCGATGACCACACTACTGGAGTGGGGCGATGAATACAGGCGTACATTCATACGTATCTATGCTGATGATCCTGCCCATGTGAATTATACAAGCAAGGAGTCAGCAATCGGTCTAAGTATGGGCAGCCTTGATGGCTATAGTCTTCTGCACGGCCCCTTGTCGCAGTCGTCCAGCCGTGTGGCTGAATTATGCCGTGCCTATCTGGACGCGGCAGAGTCCGGGCATACGATTCATGGTCCTGACGGGGAGCCTGACCCCCTCCTTATTCCAGGCTCTCGTGCATCAGACACGTACAAAGCCTTTAATCAGGCATCTGGCTTGCCCGGATTGTGTGAGCATCTGTCCCGGCGAATTATCGGGCTGCTGGAAACAGAGTATGAAGGCTTGTTCGAGTCTCTGAACGGATTACCACTCACAATCGCCCTGATCGAACAAAACAACGCAGTGGGCATCGGAAGCTTGCAAGATATGCAGTTGGAGGCGTTGCTGCGTGCGGCGTTGCGAAGTGTGCAGCAGGGGGGAGAACCGCAGTTGGAGATTGTGGTGCGCAATCCGGCTGGCGTGAACCAATTCCGGGCAACCCGGGATTGGATCGACGGCGTTGCGGAGCAGACCTTATGCGGCCGTCTGCGGTGCATTCCATATCGGGTAGGAGTGCTTTTGACGGTCGATGTCCCCTCGAAGCTCAACGTCAGCCAAACATGGAACAGGCAGACCAAACCGTCTCATGAGTCTGACAGCGCCAACCTCATGCCGGAAGTGAAAGCGCAACAGATCAAGCAGGCGGCGCAAGCCGCAGATATGGCGCGTTTTGCCGATGCGGTGATTTTGGAAATCGCACCGATTCCATCATGTAATGGTGAGGCCGTGCATCGGTTGAATCAACCCGTTGCTGGTGGTTTTGAGAACACCAGTGAAACGATACAATGCATAATGCACGCTATTCGGGGCGTGAAATCCGAGCTGCCCGTATGGGTGGCGTTAGATGCTATTCACGATTCGCTGGATGAAGCTTCCATCTGGGGAAGCGGGCTAACGGGCGTGATTTGCCCGGAAAAAGCAGCTTCCGTTGCACGTCTTGCGGCTGCACGTTTCGGACTGCTTCAACAAGCAGAGCAGCAACAAGGCTCTGTTGCTCTACAAAGCCCCGTCCAGCGGTTTCCGCTGTAGCCCAATTCCGAAGGTAACACGCAATTCGTATGACAGCATGCTTTTAAAATATATAGGATATCTGCGCTGTTTGCGCAGGTATCTTTTTTATTTGGGCGAATGTTGGTTTACAATCGGAGAAGAAAAGATATATAATAAAGCGAAAGTTTCTCTAAACCAAAATAATTGCATAAATGCAAAAATGATTATCATTCTCATTGCCAAACATGCTGTTTCGGGCTTCCCGAAGCAGCATGTGCTATTTTAAGGCACTTAACAATGGATATCATTCTCAATGAGATGCAGTAACAAAGAACAAAAAAGGAAAGGAATGTGACATGATGCAAGCAGTTCAACAACTTCAAAAGACATTGTCTCCCTCTGATCGGATACTTTCAAAAAACAGCGGCAGCGGACGGCCAGGCCCGAATCGCAAACCACAATTCCAGCTCAAAAGCATGCTGAAAAACAAGGAGATGCAGGCTGCTCTGGGCAGTGGAACACTTATGCTGATGGCATGGGGCGTCTCGCATTGGTCGCAATGGCTGGCGGTCATCCTGTATGTGGTTTCCTACGCCCTGGGTGGCTGGTCCAAAGCCAGAGAAGGCATTGAGACGCTGGTCCGTGAACGTGATCTGGATGTCAACCTGCTCATGATTGCAGCGTCATTGGGGGCTGCGGCTATTGGCTATTGGAATGAAGGAGCAATGCTGATCTTCATTTTTGCACTCAGCGGTGCGCTGGAGAGCTATACCACCGAGCGCAGCAGCAAGGATATTTCCGAGCTGATGGCGTTGAAGCCGGAAACGGCTTTGCGTCTGTCCCACGAGGGGACAGAAACGGTTGGTATTGAGCAACTGCTGCCGGGTGATTTGCTGCTGGTGAAGCCGGGCGAACTGATTCCGGCGGATGGCCGGATTTCCAAGGGCGTTTCGGCGGTGAATCAGGCATCTATTACCGGGGAATCCATTCCGGTGAACAAAGCGGCGGGTGACGAGGTATATGCGGGCACCATTAACGGGGAAGGCGTGCTGTACGTGGAGGTTAGTCAATCCTCCGAAGGCACTCTATTTTCAAAAATCATCCGTATGGTGGAGGAAGCGCAGACAGAGGTCCCCGATTCCCAACGGTTTATCAAAAGGTTCGAGTCGATTTACGCCCGAATTGTTGTTGCTGTTACGCTGATTGTTATTGCAGGTGCGCCAATGGTATTGGGCTGGACGTGGGCAGCTGCGTTTTACAAGGCAATGGTATTTCTCGTTGTGGCCTCACCGTGCGCACTCGTATCATCCATTATGCCAGTCATGCTGTCGGCTATTTCCAACCGTGCCCGTCGGGGTATTCTGTTCAAAGGTGGTGCGCATGTGGAAAATATGGCGCTGACATCTGTCGTCGCCTTTGACAAAACAGGTACGCTGACCATCGGTTCACCTGTTGTTACCGACTGGATTACCGCCACAGGCTACGATGCCGATGAACTGTTACACATTGTCGCGGCAATAGAAAGCTACTCCATGCATCCGTTGGCACGAGCGCTTGTAGCCAAAGCCGAAGCTGAATTGGGGCAGCGAGAGCTTCCCGCAGTGGAGCAAGTACACTCTCTAACCGGATGGGGAATGGAAGGCATGGTAGACGGGGTGAGGTGGAAAATCGGGCGCACGGATGCGCTGGATGACGCTAGCCCGCTGGCAGAGCTGGAATGGGTGGAAACACGTGCCCGGCTGGAAGCTGAGGGCAAAACCGTATCCATTATCCTCGCGGATGACCGGATTGCCGGGATGCTGGCATTGCGCGACGAGCTGCGGCCACAGGCGCAGGATGCGGTGAGACGCCTGCAAGCGCAGGGCATCCGGGTCGTCATGCTGACCGGAGACCGCCCGGAAACCGCCGCTGTGATCGCGGCGCAGGCCGGAGTCGATGCGGTATATGCTGGTTTGATGCCAGAGGACAAAGTCAGTCATATTCGCATGCTTCGGGAGCAGTACGGGCATGTCGTCATGGTCGGCGACGGTGTGAACGATGCTCCGGCACTGGCTGCCGCAACGGTCGGACTGGGCATGGGTATGCATGGCAGTGGAGCCGCACTGGAGGTCGCGGATGTGGTGCTGATGAACGACGGGATCGAAGAGATTGCTCCGACGGTAGCGCTGGCACGAAAGGCACAGCGCGTGGTCAAGCAAAATATGATCTTCGCCGTAAGTGTCATTTTACTGCTCATCATTAGCAACTTTGTGCAAGATATAGCTTTGCCATTTGGCGTCATCGGGCATGAGGGCAGCACGTTGCTTGTCATTTTGAACGGCTTGCGCCTGCTGCGGTCATAAATGGAAGGGAGCATTCACATCCCTTAAAGGACAGGGGTGAATGCTCCTTCTTTGCGTAACCACGGAAATCATCTCTATAAGATGAACTAGCGCAACAGCGATGGGAAGTACCATCCGACCGCATAGTGGCGCTTCATGTACATCTTTGGTTCAGCTTATAGCTGTAATTTCACCTCCGACGGGGTGTAGACCGGCGTAAGAACAGGGAAAACAGCAGTCCTGCCAGCGCGATTCCGGTAGCAATGATAAATGCATCGTTAATGCCATGGATCGTCGATTCTGTAACGGCACTTCGATATACCTGCTGTAACGCAAGCGCCGAGCCAGTTTCCGTCGAAACTCCAGCCGTTTGCGCGAGGGTTTGCCCCAGCTCAGCTACGCCTTCGGTTAAAGGAACATTGGCGGTGGTAGCCACATTCGCATAATCCGCCAAATGAACCGTAGCCCGGCTGCTCATCACCGTAATGAGCCATGCGGTGCCGATAGACCCGGCGATTTGCCGTACCGTATTGGACATGGCTGTACCGTGGCTGCCGAGATGGGGAGGAAGCTGATTCAGCCCTTCTGTCTGTACGGACATCATTAACAATGACATCCCGAAGCTGCGGATCGTATAGATGATCATAATGTGTCCATAGGTCGTGGCATCCGTCAGCAGACTGAATTCCCATGTCGTGACTGCCGTAATGATCAACCCGATAATTGCTAGTGGCCTCGCACCAATGCGGTCGAAAATCGCTCCCGATATCGGTGACATGACACCCATCAGCAGTGCGCCGGGCAATAACAGCAAACCGGATTGCAGCGGTGTAAAGCTGCGTATATTTTGCAGATAAATCGGCAACAGCAGCATTCCACCGAACATCGTCATATTGATGGTAGCGCCGACCAGCGTGGATACCGTAAAAATATCATACTTAAACACACGGAACTCCAGCATGGGCTGTCTCATATTCAGCTCGCGTACGACAAACATTACAATAAACACGAGCCCGGCAGCGAGCGTGAGCACTACTGTATTGCTGCTCCAGCCCTTGTCTCCAGCGGAACTGAAGCCATACAGCAGGAAGCCGAAGCCAAGGGTCGAAAAGATCGTTCCGAGCAGGTCAAAATGAGGATACGTCAGCTTGGACACATTTTTCAGCCAGCGTACGGCAAACAGAATATCAATGATCGCCAGCGGAATGACCAGTAAAAATAGCAGCCGCCAGCTGTAATGCTCCACGATCCAGCCGGATAAAGTGGGTCCTATCGCTGGGGCAAACATCATCGCGATGCCCATCGTTCCCATGGCTGCCCCCCGTTTTTCCGGGGGGAATACGGTCAGGAACACGTTCATAACCACTGGCATGATAATACCCGCTCCGCTGGCCTGAATGATGCGTCCGACCAGCATAGGCGCAAAACCGGTACTGACGGCGCAAACGACAGAACCCGCAGTAAACAGCCCCATCGCGGAAATAAACAGCGCACGTGTCCCGAACGACTCAATCATGAAGGCGGTAATCGGAATCAAAATACCGTTGGTCAGCATATATCCGGTGGATAGCCATTGAACGGTAGTTGCGGATACATTGAAGTCGTTCATCAAATGCGGAATCGCCACATTCAGCAGGGTTTGATTCAAAATAGAAATGAAGGCGCCCAGCAGCAGTACGGACAGGATTCGTCCGATGGACATTTTTTGTTCCATGACAGCCTCCTACTTGTGTACTCTGATGCTTGCACTCATGCCCGGGATAATGCCCAGTCCTTTGTAGCCTTGAATGGAAATGTTAACAGGCACGACCTGCGTCACCTTGGTATAGTTGGCAGTAGTATTGGAAGTAGGGAGCAGTGAGAAGGTGGCGGCAGTCGCCAGACCGATCTTTTCGATTTTGCCGCTTAGGGACGTGTCGGGGTATGCATCAATATATACATCCACCGTCTGTCCCACCTGAAGGTCCTGCACAGCCGTTTCGTCTATATTGGCAGTAATCCATAAATTATTCAGATCAACAGCTTTGGCCAAAGGCGTACCCGCCCCGACAATCGAGTTGTTGACCGCAGATTGCTGCACAATGGTGCCATCGGTTGGAATGGTGATGCTAACCCGGCTTCCGCCCCCCTCTACACTGCCAAGTGTGCTTCCAGCCGTGTAGGTTTTGCCGACTTCAGCGTTCCAGCCTGTAAGCTTGCCCGCGCTTGGAGAGGCAACGGTGACGGCTTGTCCGCTCACTTGGGCATTGTCGGTTTTTATGTAGTTAGCGGATTGATTGTAATAATAGGCGGCGGCTCCGCCCCCTGCCAGAATAATGATAATAACCAGCAGGTTGACCAATATGGCGCGTGAATTCATGTGTACATGCCTCCCTAGTTCTTGGATTTTCAAAGTATGCGCCAAATGTGTTTCACAATATTCAGAGGGATTTTGGGGAAGGATAAGAGCGCATGTGAAAAGGATGATTTTGCTGACAAAGGATGATGCGCATAATGACGACCAGAATCATGATTGTATATGACAGTGAAAATGGCCATACGGAGCGTCTTGCTCGTTCGATCGCGGAAGGCGCACGCCATGAGCACACAGAAGTGTTACTGAAGCATGTCGATAAAGCCGATGTGAATGAGCTGGTAAACGCGGACGCGATCATTTGGGGATGCCCGGGTCATTTTGGGACGATCAGCAGTGGCTTGAAAAGCTGGATTGATAAGCTCGGGTATCTGTGGGCGCAGGGCAAGCTGATAGATAAAATCGGAGCGGTGTTCTGCACGACAGCTACCGTTCATGGCGGCTTGGAATCCACACTGCTGAATTTGATTACTCCGATGCTGCATCAAGGCATGATTATCGTAGGGCTGCCCGCCAATATTACGGAAAATGCGCTCTACGGCTCCTATTACGGCGTAGGGGTGACATGTCCGGTGGAGACAGACCCGAACGGTCCGGCCAATTTCCCAACGGATGATGATCTTGCACTTGGTCGGTCTTTGGGCCAACGGGTCGCTGAGACGGCGGGACGGTACCGTAACGCTGGCAGAGAATAGGAGGCCGCTCATGACTATTGCTTTTATCGTAGTAGCTGCGGTTGCTTTTATCTTTTTGCTGGTATTCAACACGAAAATGGCGCGTAAACCCTCTCCCAAAAAAGCGGTCAGCCCGTCCGACGAGGATTCACGGCAAAGAAGCAAACGTCCTTATCCGGTGGAAGTGGAGCCCAAGGCGAGGGAGTTGCCGGATCCTGATTCTACGCGAGAGACGCGCCATAAGGCTGCGGAGGCGGGGATTCATCATGAGGAGTCTGACGTAGATACGAATACCAGGCCGCTGAGAGATAACATAGATTCTTATGGGGATCAGGACTATCGGGCGGCTTTGCGTGGATTTGCCGGAAAGGGCGAAGAAAAGGAAGAACCGCATAAAAATAATCATGGAGAACGTGAGACTCACAAAAGCGAGGACGAGCAATATCGTGAAGCGCTGCGCTCTATGAACCGAAAAAAATGAAGTGCGAACGAGACATGCCTAAAGGCTGCTCTTCTGTCTGGACTACAGGCAGAGGGCAGCCTTTTTGTGATACACGGCTATAGCCATTCGGTTAGACCAATCATCGTAATCAGACCGAGAATAAAAGAGAAGGTTGCGATACGTTGGTTGCCGTCCCCGTGGCTTTCGGGAATCAGCTCCTTGTAGACGATAAACATCATCGCTCCTGCGGCAAAGGCAAGACCGTAAGGAACCAGTCCATTAACCCAACTGCTCAAATAAAATCCAATCAGACTTGTAATAATTTCAACGGCCCCGGTGAGGGTGGCAATGCCCAATGCCTTGAAGCGACCAATGTTTTGATTCACGAGGAATAGAGCGACAATAAAGCCTTCCGGGGCATTTTGCAGACCGATGGAAAAGGCAATGAGATTACCAAGATTTTGAGTTTCGCTCGCATAGCTGACCCCGACGGAAAGTCCCTCGGGTAAATTATGCAGTGTAATGGCCGCGATGATGAGAAAAGATTTGGACTCCAGATGAAAGGTTTTGGAATCCGGGTTCTCCAGATCGGCATGTGGAATATACATTTCCATCACTAGCAGCACAAGACAGCCGAGTAAAATCCCCGCAGACAGCACGAACCAGTTGGAATGATTGATGGCCTCGGGAATGAGGTTGTACACCGATGCAGAAGTCATGATCCCCGCAGCATAAGCCAACAGTACATCACGAAGACGGTGCGTAATTTTACGCATAAACAGTATGGGCACGGCACCGAGCCCGGTGGACAGGGCAGAAATAAGGCTACCTACAAACATGTCACTCATAATCGGGATAATCCCTCCATACCTGATTAATCTTTAAGGTTCGCTTCATGAAAACTTCATTTGACTGTTTGCAGCTCTTTCCGCATAATGGAATTAGGATTTAGAATCAGTCTAAGTCATAAAAAGATATTAAATATGTAAATCGTTTTTGCAAGATCCGGGTGTCCACATTTTTGAATGAGCGTCTGGCAGAACTACTTTTAGAGTATATGCATTAGCCCATCTCCCGGTACCGAAAACTCGCTATATCATTCTTATCATATTTTAGGAGGAACAAAGATATGTACAAGTCCATTATTATAGGTACCGGCCCTGCCGGTTTGACAGCTGCTATTTATCTGGCACGCGCAAATATGAGTCCACTGGTGATTGAAGGACCACAACCGGGCGGACAATTGACTACAACAACAGATGTTGAAAACTTCCCTGGCTTTCCCGAAGGAATCATGGGACCCGATCTGATGGATAATATGCGTAAGCAAGCAGAACGTTTCGGTGCTGAATTCCGCACAGGCTGGGTGAACAAGGTCGACACAGCCGCTCGTCCGTTCACATTGGATGTGGAGGGCTTGGGCGAATTGGTTACAGATACGCTGATCATTTCCACAGGTGCGACTGCGAAATACCTGGGTATTCCGGGTGAGCAGGATAATATTGGACGTGGCGTGAGCACTTGCGCAACATGTGACGGATTCTTTTTCCGTGGCAAAGAAATTGTTGTTATTGGTGGTGGAGACTCGGCGTTGGAGGAAGCAAACTTCCTGACACGTTTTGCCTCCAAAGTAACGCTGGTGCATCGTCGTGAAGAAATGCGCGCCTCCAAAATTATGCAGGACCGCGCTCGTGCAAACACTAAAATCGAATGGGCACTGAATCGTACTCCTGTAGAAGTGATTGCTGACGAGAACGGGGTAACTGGCTTGAAAGTATTGAATAATGAAACAGGTAAAGAGGAAATTATTACAGTTAGCGGCGTATTCGTGGCGATCGGTCATCATCCAAATACTGGCTTCCTGGGTGGTCAAATCACAACTGATGCGAACGGTTATATCGTCGTAAATCCTGGTACTTCCGAAACAAACGTACCTGGCGTATTCGCTTGTGGCGACGTCCAAGACACACGCTATAGACAAGCGATTACAGCAGCAGGCAGTGGTTGCATGGCTGCTATGGACAGCGAGAAATACATTGAAAGTCTGGAGCACAGCGCACTGGCACTGTAATATTTCGTTTAAGTATGAATAAATATAATTTCTACAAAAATAAATTATGAGGTGATATTCATGGAAAAAGCCATTGTATACACATCTACACACTGCCCGCATTGTCGTCAAGTGAAAAGCTATTTGACTGAGAAAGGTGTAGAGTACGAAGAACGCAACATCGAAACCAATGATGCTTTCGCTCAAGAAGTTTGGGACATGGGCATTCGTGCCGTTCCATTGACCCTGATTGGAGAAGAACGTATTTCCGGCATGAACAAAACCAAGTTTGAAAAAGTATTGAACGCTTAATCAGCTTCACAGCGGATTCACAAATCGTCATATGATTTCAATAAGGCCCTCGACGCAGGTACAGACTGCGATGGGGGCCTTATTGCTAATTTTGAACGACAACAATTGGGTTACAAAGCAGTCGTCGCCCTTTGCCCTGCTGCCCTACGATTAGGAGAATTTTGTCGAAAAACGTTGCATCTATAGCTGGTTGGTGTTATATTTGAATTGTAAGCGCTTAAAACCCGGGTTGCTTTATGTAACAGTTCATCATTGTACAATTAACAATCAATCAGTACCTCTTAATTAATTAAATAGCAGATTATCCAATACAGGCGTGTTACTGTTCGGCAGGCAAGACCTAGATTGGGTAGGATATTTTTCCCTACCCTTTTTAGGTCTTTTTTTGTTCCCTATTTTAAGAAGGAAGGTGTAACTCATGAATTACAAAGATACCGCACAAGCCATTTTTAATAAAGTGGGTGGGAACGATAATATTAACAGTGTCATTCATTGCTCTACTCGATTGAGAATGACGCTCCGTAAACCGGAATTGGCACGAACTGATGAAATTAAAGCCTTGGACGGGGTTATGGGAGCCGTGAATAGCGGTGGACAATATCAGGTCATCATAGGAAATGATGTAGGCTATGTCTACAATGAGCTGGTCAAATTGCTGGACCCAGATAAATCGTCCTCGGATGAAGCCGAAAAAGTGAAGGCAGACCGAAGCCTTAAGGGATTGTTTAATGCCTTTGCGAGCATGATTGCAGGTATTTTCCAGCCCATTATCCCGGCCATTGCCGCTTCCGGGATGCTAAAAGCATTGCTCTTGCTGTGTACAGTAACCGGAATCATGAGCAAGGAAAGCCAAACGTACATGGTTTTAAGTGTAATCGCGGATGCGGCATTTTATTTTCTGCCTATGCTGCTGGCTTTCTCCAGCGCACAGAAATTCAAGACCAATCCATTCGTATCCGTACTCCTTGGGGGCGTGCTGCTTCATCCGAACTTAATCAGTTTGTTAGGTGGTGAGAAGGCAGTCACATTTGCGGGCCTGCCCGTAGCGTCGGTACAGTATGCCACCTCTGTTATTCCCATTATTTTGACCATATGGTTCATGTCCTACATTGAGAAATTTGCTGATAAAATCTCCCCTGGACCTGTGAAAATATTTTTAAAACCATTAATCGTTATTCTGATTGTCGCGCCTGTCGCTCTCATTGCTTTAGGACCGCTGGGGACGTATCTGGGCTTGGGGATGTCAAACGGTGTATTCTGGATTCAGGAAAGAATTGGCTGGCTTACGGTAGTGTTGATGTCTATCGTGATGCCGCTAATCGTCATGTTCGGCATGCACAAAGTATTTTATCCTATCATATTTGCTGCGCTGGCTTCACCAGGATATGAAACATTGGTACTGATTGCCATGTTGGCTTCCAATATGGCACAAGGCGCTGGTGCGTTTGCCGTCTCGCTGAAAACAAAAGATCCCAAGTTTAAACAAATTGCTTTGTCGGCAGGTATTTCAGGGGTATTCGGAATTACAGAGCCTGCCTTGTACGGCGTGCATTTACGCCTGAAAAAAACACTGTTCGCTTGCATGATTGGAGCTGGTGTTGCCGGATTGTTTGCCGGACTTGTGAATCTAAAAGCTTATGCCGCTGTGGGTCCTGGTTTTGCATCACTGCCGATGTTTATCAGTGAAGATCACTCCAACCTGGTGTATGCACTCATTACGATGGCCATTTCGATCGTTGTGACGTTTATAGCAGTATACGTGATCGGATTTAAGGATACGGTTACCGAACCGGTCAAAACAGAATCTCGTCCGGAGCCTGCTCAAGCGCAAGATAAGAGCATCAAGTCCAAAATCGTTATTTTTGCACCTATGGAGGGGGAGGTCATTCCCTTACAGCAGGTCAAGGATGAAGCGTTCTCTCAGGAAGCCATGGGCAAAGGGATTGCTATTCAGCCAAGTAGCGGAAAAGTAGTTGCACCTTTTGACGGCACCGTGGACACTGTGTTCCGCACCAAGCATTCCATAGGCTTAAAGTCTGTTGAAGGCGTAGAACTGCTCATTCATATCGGTTTGGATACCGTTAAGCTGAAGGGCCAGCATTTTACGGTGCATGTGCAAGAAGGTGACGTCATTAAGCATGGACAGCTTCTGATTGAATTCGAGCTTGAAGCCATACAAAAGGCGGGATATGATACGATAACTCCAATTATTGTGACCAATACGCCGGACTATCTGGAGATCATGAGTCATGAAAATTCAGGAAAGACAGGGCCAGAGAAGCCTCTGATTACTGTACTTTAACAGTGTGTTTGTTGGGGGAATCAAGCCTGGAAAGTGAGAGGTCGTTGGATATGAAAGTAATAAAAGTTCTCAATACGAGTATTGTGCTTGCCAAACGTAAGGATCACAAAGAGATTATCGTGATGGGGAAAGGTATCGGCTTTAAAAGCAAACCTGGTGACTTCGTCGATGAGAACGAGATCGAAAAGATATATGTTCTTGAAAATGAAAGTATGTCTTCCGATTTGACGGCCTTAATGAAGGAAACTCCCAAGGAGTATTTGATTATGGCGGATGAAATCATATCTTATGCCAAAAGTGTTCTATCCAGTCACTTGAATGAACATCTATATATTTCCCTGACAGACCATCTGTTTATGGCAACCAAACGGTTTAAAGACCACATGACGATTCAGAACCGGATGCTTTGGGAGGTCAAAAAATTTTACCCGGAAGAGTTTGGCATTGGTCTGTATGCGCTCACCTTGATTGAAAAGCGAATCGGTCACAAGCTGCCTGAAGAGGAAGCGGCTAATATCGCCTTTCATCTAGTCAATGCCCAACAGACCGATAACAATATGAACCAGGTTTTATTGATGACCAATACGGTCAAAGACATTTTGAACATCATTAAAATTCATTACCGAATCGAACTGGATACCCACAGCATTAACTATTCACGGTTTTTAACGCACCTTCAATTTTTTGTTCAGAGATTACTTGAACATAAAATGTTGGATTCTCAAGACCAGGAATTAATGAGCCAAATTGTGAACAAGTATCCGGAAGAAGAGAAGTGCGCGTTAACGATTCAACAGTATATTGAAGCAAAATTTGAGCTTTCTATTCCAGATGAAGAACTAATGTACCTGATCATTCACTTAAAACGAGTCATGAGCAGAAATTAAAGAGGAGGAGCTAGATGTGACAGAGATCAAAAGAACATTTCCAGAAGGCTTTCTATGGGGAGGAGCTGTAGCCGCGAACCAGGTAGAAGGAGCCTGGAATGTTGATGGTAAAGGGATATCTACAGCAGATATGGCTATTTACAAAAGGAATGTTAGCAAAAGTGATTACAAAAAACACAATTCAATGACCGAGGAGCATATCCAAAAGGCGATGCAGGACACATCAGATCATGATTATCCCAAACGCCAGGGAATTGATTTCTATCACCGCTATCCTGAAGATTTAGCATTGTTTGGTGAAATGGGCTTTAAAACGTTACGGGTATCTATTGCATGGACGCGTATTTTTCCAAACGGAGATGAGGACAAGCCTAACGAGGCTGGATTGCAATTTTATGATCGGCTGTTTGATGAAATGCATAAAAATGGGATCGAGCCGCTTGTTACCCTGTCTCACTACGAAATGCCGATGTATCTTGTCAATCATTACGGGGGCTGGACCCAACGGAAGGTTGTAGATTTCTTTATTCATTTTTGTAAAACCGTGTTTACAAGATACAAAAATAAAGTAAAGCACTGGATCACTTTTAATGAAATAGATAGTATCGTTCGGCATCCGTTTACGAGCGGTGGGATTATACCGGAACGCTTTGAAAATGTAGAACAGGCGGTTTATCAGGGGTTGCATCATCAATTTGTGGCTAGTGCTTTGGCTGTGAAATACTGTCACGAAATTGTTCCCGGCTCGAAAATCGGCTGTATGTTAACCCGGCTGACGACGTATCCGCACACCTGTAATCCGCAGGATATGCTTGCAGCGTTTAAAGCGAATCAGTTTAACTATTTTTTCACAGATGTACAGGTTCGTGGTGCGTACCCGCATTATATGAAACGCTTCTTCCATGAAAAGGGGATCGTGATTGAAAAGCTTGAGAGCGACGATGAAATTTTAAAAACGCATCCGGTGGATTTCATTTCCTTTAGTTACTATATGTCGCTGGTTGCCAGTGCGGATAGTGAAGGCATGGAAAAAGTCAGTGGCAATACGATTGGCGGCGTTAAAAATCCTTATCTGGAAACGAGTGATTGGGGCTGGCAGGTTGACCCGGTCGGCTTGCGACTTTCTCTTAACGAGCTGTACAGCCGCTATGAAGTACCATTGTTCATTGTAGAAAATGGTTTGGGAGCGTACGACAAGGTGGAGGAAGACGGTAGTATTCAGGATGATTACCGTATTGATTACTTCCGTGCTCATTTTGAACAAATGCATGAAGCTATTCTGGACGGGGTTGAACTCATGGGTTACACCAGCTGGGGAGCGATCGATTTGGTCAGTTATTCCTCATCTGAAATGGAAAAAAGATACGGATTTATATATGTGGACAAAGACAATGACGGTAACGGGACACTTGAAAGAAAACGAAAAAAAAGCTTCTACTGGTATAAAGATGTTATCTCCAATAACGGGTTGTAAGAAAAATGGGGCGTACAGGAACTTTAGTGTTCCCGTACGCTTTTTTACAAAGATACCCGTACACGCCCGAGAAAAGGAGCAGTCGCCGCGTAGGCTGCACCCAGCATGGTCGAACAGCTGCCAAGCGTGGAAAAACGGATTTGCAGCTGCCGTCGGTGATAGGGCAAGGCACGTTCATCAATCACCTCACGCATACTCTGTTCCAGCCATGGTCTGGCTTCCGCTAGTGGACCGCCGATGATAAGCATTCCGGGGTTGAGGCTGTTCACAATGTTGGTAATGCCCACGCCCAAATATCGCCCGATATCACGAAAGACGCTTAACGTATTCGTGTCACCTTGCAGGGCAAACGGCAGTAATTCCGCTGTACTGTGTGCGGGCAGCTTGAAAGTGGATGCCGCATACGCCTTCTCCGAAGCATATAGTTCCCAGCAGCCCCGGCTACCGCAGGAGCAGAGCCGCCCGTTCCAGTCAATGGACATATGACCTGTCTCTCCGGCGTATCCCCAAGCTCCTTGATACGGCTTGCCGTCTATGATAATCCCGGCCCCAATCCCGGACCCTGCACTGATGTAGACCAGATCCCGCACCAACTGCCGGTGATCGCTGTCCATACCATAGTACAGCTCGCCTTGCGCACCGACATTGGCTTCGTTATCCACCACCACGGGAAGCCCAAGCTCTTCCTCAAGCTGTTGCCGCAGCGGAACCTCTTCCCAGCCCAGATTGGGCGCGAACAAAACAGTTCCCGATTCATCCACCATACCTGGCACCCCTAGCCCAATACCGACGATGCCATGAGGGGAGGGAGGGACCGTCTGCATAAGCTCCTGAACCAGCCTTTGAATCTGCTCCATAACAAAAGCAGGATCATGCTGCGCAAGGGGGAAGGTAAGCTCTGTTTCAATGGTTCCTGCCAAATCGGTCAGAGCACCCTTGATATACTGCACGCTGACCTCGATGCCGAGAACAAAGCCCGCACGACTGTTAAACAGCAACATTAAAGGCTTGCGACCGCCACTGGATTCACCTAATCCCGTTTCATATACAAGCCCGTCGGTGATCAGCTCCGCCACCAGGTTGGAAACGGTAGCCTTATTTAACCCGGTTTGACTGGATAATTGTGCCCGGGATAGGGGAGCATGGAGGCGAATGCGCTCAAGCACAATGGATTTATTCAGCTTTTTGACAAGCGCCTGATCGCCAGTGACATTCATGATTTTTTCACTTCCTGTTGGTGTAATTCCCAATAGTATATCATAAAAACAAACTTAGTTTAAGCAATAGACAAAGTCTTTTGGCTGTGCTAGAATCTTTTTTGTAAACGTTTACTATAAAGATTGCTATAACGGTTACCACAAAGGAGGAACTTATTAATGGCTTATTTCGAGCAGGTATCCAAAATTAATTTTGAGGGCAAGCAGTCCAATAATCCTTTTGCGTTCAAATTTTATAATCATCAGGAAATCGTGGCTGGGAAAACGATGGAGGAGCATTTGCGTTTTAGTATGGCTTATTGGCATACACTTGTTGCAGGTGGATCTGATCCATTTGGGGTAGAGACAGCGGAGCGCCCGTGGTCCAAGTTTACCGGGCTGGATTTGGCGAAGGCCCGTGTGGAAGCTGCTTTTGAGCTGCTGGATAAGCTGAACCTGCCTTATTTTGCTTTCCATGATGTGGATATTGCTCCAGAAGGCGCGTCGCTCAAGGAATTTTACAGCAACTTGGATACCATCGTGGATTTGATCGAAGAGCATATGAAGGCAACGGGTAAAAAGCTGCTGTGGAACACGGCGAATATGTTCAGCCATCCACGTTATTTGCATGGAGCTGCGACGACTTGCAATGCAGATGTATACGCACACGCAGCTGCCCAGATAAAGAAAGGCCTGGAAGTGGGCAAACGTCTGGGTGCGGACAACTATGTGTTCTGGGGAGGTCGTGAAGGCTACGATACGCTGCTGAATACAGATTTGAAGCTGGAGCAGGACAATTTGGGACGGATGTTCCATCTGGCAGTAGACTATGCGCGGGAGATCGGCTTTGATGCCCAGTTCCTGATCGAGCCGAAGCCGAAGGAGCCAACCAAGCACCAGTATGATTTTGATGCGGCAACGACGATTGCTTTCCTGCAAAAATATGATCTGGATCAGCATTTCAAGCTCAATCTGGAGGCTAACCATGCGACTTTGGCGGGTCATACCTTTGATCATGAAGTGCGTGTAGCACGGATTAACGGTATGCTTGGATCACTGGATGCAAATCAGGGAGATTTGCTGCTGGGCTGGGATACGGACGAATTCCCGGTTGATCTGTATGATGCAACCCTGACCATGTATGAAGTGCTGCAAAATGAAGGCTTGGGCCGCGGCGGTATCAACTTTGATGCCAAGGTGCGTAGAGCATCATTTGAGCCAGAGGATCTGTTCCTCGCACATATCGCGGGTATGGATACGTATGCGAAAGGCCTGAAAGTAGCTGCCAAACTGATCGAGGATCGCGTATTCGAGGACTTTATTGAGAAGCGCTATAGCAGCTTTAAAGAAGGTATTGGAGCAGACATCGTATCCGGTAAAGCAACGCTTGCTTCGCTGGCAGAATATGCACTGGAGAACGAAGCACCACGCAAAAACGTATCCGGTCGTCAGGAGTATCTGAAAGCCACATTAAATCAATACATTTTGGCGGATTAATGCCAGAACCTATACATGAGACAGCGTCTACAAGGTAACAGGAAAGGAGGAACTTCGATGCAGGAAAAGCAGAAACAGGAGCAAGAGCGCTACGTCATCGGCGTGGACTTGGGTACCAGCGCGGTCAAAACGGTACTGGTCAACCGCAAGGGACAGGTGGCTTTTGAAACCTCCCAGTCTTATCCACTCCATCAACCGAAGGCAGGGTATAGCGAGCAGCATCCCGAGGATTGGGTCAGCGGCACGTTAACAGCACTGAAGCAGCTCGTGGAAAAGGCCGGAATCGGCGGGGCAGATGCTGTGGACGGCATTAGCTTTTCGGGACAGATGCACGGGCTTGTGCTGACAGACAAGGAAGGGCAAGTGCTTCGTCCAGCCATCCTGTGGAACGATACACGTACAACGGCGCAGTGCCGCCGCATTGAACAACAGCTCGGGCCGGAGCTGCTAAGTATCGCGCGTAACCGGGCGCTGGAAGGCTTCACGCTGCCCAAGCTGCTGTGGGTGCAGGAGCATGAGCCGGACGTGCTGGCTGGTGCAGCCCATTTTATGCTGCCGAAGGATTATGTGCGGTATCGCCTGACGGGAGAACTGGCAACGGAGTATTCGGATGCGGCGGGCACGCTGCTGCTGGATGTGGCCAAAAAGCAGTGGAGC
This sequence comes from Paenibacillus terrae, assembly GCF_000943545.1. Taxonomy (GTDB): domain Bacteria; phylum Bacillota; class Bacilli; order Paenibacillales; family Paenibacillaceae; genus Paenibacillus; species Paenibacillus terrae_A. Next base: position 64,909 of record NZ_JTHP01000002.1, on the reverse strand, counting down.
CAAGAGATTGCTGCTGCTTTCGAACTGCCGTTGACTCTGTTCCCACCGTTGGTGGAATCGTTCGATCAGACAGGCACGCTGCTGCCGGAGATTGCGGAGCAGACCGGACTTTCGCCTGCAACGAAGGTGTATGCAGGTGGCGCGGACAACGCATGTGGTGCGATTGGCGCAGGCATTTTGAGCGAAGGCCGCACCTTGTGCAGCATTGGCACATCGGGTGTTGTACTTTCCTATGAGGAACGCAAGGACATTGATGTGCAGGGGCGGGCGCATTTTTTTAATCATAGTGAGCAGGATGCTTATTATATTATGGGCGTTACACTCGCGGCCGGGTACAGCCTGACGTGGTTTAAAGATACCTTTGCACCGGAGCATTCTTTTGATGCGCTGTTGGAAGGTGTGGACTCGATTGAGCCGGGTAGCCGCGGACTGCTGTTTACGCCTTATATTGTCGGCGAACGTACCCCTCATCCTGATGCAACCATTCGAGGCAGCTTTATCGGGATGGATGCGGGACATAAGCTTGCACATTTTACACGGGCGGTGCTGGAGGGAATTACATTCTCGCTTAAGGAATCCATTGATATTCTCAGAGGAACGGGCAAACCGGTGAATGAGATCATTTCCATCGGCGGCGGTGCACGTAATGAAGCGTGGCTGCAAATGCAGGCAGACATTTTTAACGCGGATATCATCAAGCTGGAAAGTGAGCAAGGGCCTGCATTGGGGGCGGCGATGCTGGCCGCTTACGGAAGCGGCTGGTTTGAATCGTTGCAAGCGTGCGCGGAATTTTTTCTCCGTGAAGCAGCCAGATACTCGCCAGACCCGGAACGTGTGGTTCGATATGAAGGCCTGTATGAGCTGTATCGTGAAGTTTACCTGCACACGCGGGAGCTAAATGAACGGTTGGCGGAATACCGCTAATATTGTGAGTTTGAGAGTAAAGGAAAAGCGTCTTCGGGTCAGGATAAACCCGCAGACGCTTTTTTCATGGGGATGCTAAGTTTGGATTAGATATTTCTGTTGATGTTCGCTTGGTCTTCCTTCACAGCACTCGTGGCACAGCCCGGACATGATTTGCTCGATGAGCATCCGGCACAAGCACCTTGACGGCTTTTTCGCAAAAAGCGTACGAACACCCACGCGCTATAACCGAGAATCACCAGTAAAATGATGATATTGATCATGGAATCCACTTCCTTCTATTTTCATAAGGCTCTAACTTAACCCCAACCTAATAACCTGCCACACTGATAGATCACAACGGCAATAATATACGCAACGGTCAAAGGATAGATCACGGAAAATCCGGTCCAGCGCCACGAAAGGGTTTCTTTACGAATGACCGCTACCGTGGCCAGACATGGCACATACAACAGAATGAACACCATGAAGCTAAAAGAGGCTAACGGCGTAAAGGCATGCCTTACTTGCATTTCTAGTCCCTGCATGTCCGGAACGTGGTAAATGATATTCATCGTCGATACCACAACCTCCTTGGCCATAAAGCCTGTGAGCAGGGATGCGCCTGCTTGCCAGGTACCGAAGCCCAGAGGGGCCAGTATGGGGGCGAACCATCCTCCAACAGTGGCAAGCAGGCTATCATTCATGTCTGCACCGAACCCTTGTGGGCCGAAATTGGACAAGAGCCAGATGCCAACGGAGCCTGCAAGAATGATCGTTCCGGCTTTACGTACGAAGCCCTTGACCTTTTCCCACGTGCTACGAAACAGTGTAAGAGCTTGCGGCACACGATAAGGGGGAAGCTCCACGATGAAGAGGGAAGGCTCACCCGATAAAATGGATACTTTGGAAAAGATTTTGGCAAGTATAAGCGATACGGTGATTCCTAACACATACATCAGCATGATGATGCTTGCCGCATGTGTTGGAAAAAATACACCCGCAAACAATGCATATACCGGCAGGCGGGCCGAACATGACATAAAGGGCACCAGCAACGTTGTAATGAGGCGTTCTCTGGGCTGTTCAATGGTGCGTGCCGCCATAATCGCAGGAACATTGCAGCCAAATCCGATAATGAAGGGAATGAAGCTTTTCCCGTTCAAACCGACAGCTTGCATGAGACGGTCCATTAATATCGTAACCCGTGCCATATACCCGGAGTCTTCAATCAGCGAAATAATCAGGAACAAAATAGCGATTTGAGGCAGAAAAACGAGCACGCCCCCAACTCCTGCCACGATACCGTCCACGATAAGACTCTGCGTAAAAGCGGACGCGTTCAAGTAAACGAGCAATTCAGTAATCCAACTGCTTAGTGTCCCTGAAAAAAATCCGTCCAGCATATCTGAAAGAACAGTACCCGCCCAATCGAAGGTGAACTTGAAGGTAGCGTACATCAGCAACAAAAAGATGGGAATCCCCAAATACCGATGTGTTAGCAGTGCGTCCAGCCTGTCTGTCAGACTGTGCGGCTTGAGTTTGGACGTGTCGAGCGCCTTTGTACACAGATCAGCGATCCACGCTGTACGTACAGAACGGATATGCTGAGCGGGAGTAGCCGAATAGCCTTCACGGAGAAGTTCTTTCTCGCAACGCTGGATGCGTTCAGTTACTTTTTCACGCTGTACCTTATTCGTCATCCATTCCATAACGACAGGATTGTTTTCCAGACACTGTAGAGCTGCCCACCGAGGGCTTGGCACAAGTGTATTCGTCAGCAAACTGCAAATATCTGTAATAGCAGCCTCGACGGCAGGGCCGTAATCCAACTGGAAGGAATTTGGCGCACGTCGTACCTCTCGAAGTGATGCGAGCATTTGCTTACTGCCGCTGCCCGTGCGTGCCACCATGGGAATGATGGGAACGTTCAATTGATCAGCCAACAATTCCTTGTTTACCCGAAGACCGGTGGCATCGGCTACGTCGGTCATGTTTAACCCAAGTACAAGTGGACGGCCATATTCCAGTAGTTGTACAGTCAGGTACAGATTGCGCTGGAGCTGGGAGGCATCCACGATGTTAATCAGGGCCGCAGGCGGTTCTTCCAGCAAATAACGGGTGGCGATGCCTTCATCCAGTGAAAGTGGAAGCAATGAATAAGCGCCTGGCAAATCCACCAAAACGGCAGACTTGTCGCGCAGCAGGCCTGTTTTCTTTTCCACCGTCACCCCGGACCAGTTCCCTACCTCTGCATACGTACGAGTCAGCTTGTTGAATAATGAGGTTTTCCCCGTGTTGGGATTACCGAATAGAGCAATCATGTCCATGAAGGAACAACCTCCAGTTGTTTTACCTGATTTTGACGGAGGCCGACCAGTTGACCGTTGCATTCAATGACAATAGGGCCGCCCAACAGACTGATTTTTTTTAACCGTATAATGGAACCTTCGTCAATCCCCATGTCCGTTAAGCGTCGGCGCAATGAGGGGTGAAGAGAGGCAAGGGATTGCAGCCGCACGGGTTGACCCGGTGGAGTACGAAGGAGCGAGATACATTCTGGCATGGTGCTCAGCCTTTCTAATGTAGAATGAGAATCAATATCAATGATTTCCGATGCCAGTACCATATCATAAGGAGTGCCAAGCTGCTGTGATAAAACTCTCTGTGAACGGTATGGCCTGTCTGTTGCCTATTCAGTCGGGGAGATAAGCGTAGTGTCAAAACCTGTCTTTATCCAGATTCTTGCCCGCCTGTAACCGACAAAAGTAGAGCGCTTGGGTTAGTTGTTTTTATGGTAAGATAGAGCTGTTTACAATTATGCTAAGAAGGGCAGGAACGCTCTGTATGAACAGAAAAATCGGGGTTAGGCTTATAAAATGCCTGGCGGCAGGTGCAGTGCTGGCTGTGTTGCTGCCACATGCTGTGGAGTGGGGGAACAATGTATATGCTGCGTCGGTCAAGCCGGCTCCATCCGTTTCGTCACAGCAGCTTCAAAATAAGCTCTTACAGGCAATGGCTACGCGGAGTGAAACGCTGACCTTTACATATCAAGGGCGGGTGAACGGTCTCAAGCAGCAGCTACAGACAGCCATCAAACAGGCGATGGAGAGTGATCCGTATGTGAATTATACGATCAAAAGCTACGCATTCAGCTATACAGGCACAACCACGTCCGCCGAGGTTACGATCCGTCTGAGTTACCGGGAGACGAAGGAACAAACCGCATATGTGGATAGCACGGTTAAAGCTGTGCTGGGGGACATCATTACGAAGGGAATGACAGATCATGAGAAGGTGAAGGCCATTCATGACTGGATTGTGGTTCGTTTGAAGTATGATGAAACGCAGCAAAAATACACGGCATACGATGGCCTGAAAACCGGAAGTACAGTGTGTCAGGGCTATTCATTACTGGCCTACAAAATGCTGGAACGTGCCGGGATTTCCAACCGGATTGTGGAGGGAAGAGCAGGAGGCCAGTTGCATGCATGGAATCTTGTTTTGCTGGATGGACATTGGTACCACATGGATACGACATGGGATGATCCGACCCCGGATCGTGGCAACGAGGTAAGCACTTCGTATTATCTGCTGACTGATGCCGAAATGCGCCGGGATCACTCCTGGGTTAAACAGTATCCTCAGGCGAACATCTCGTATCGGCAGACCTTGTCGGGATTGGTCGCTGCGGGCGGACCCAAGGCTGCTGTGTATCAAAAGCTGTACAATACTCTGGAATATACGCTGCAAGACGGCAAGGGTCTGGTTAAATCATCCTCCGAAATCAAGGAGCAGGTTCGCAAAGAGATTAATAAGGGAGGGGCCACGCTTACCTTCGGCTATCAGGGAACAGAGCGAAGTCTCAAAGAAGATTTACAGTCGTTGTATCAGCTCGGGTTAAAATCTATTTCCTATCAGATCACGGATTTAGGCAGCACCGGAAATCTCCGTGTAACCCTGAAATGGACCTGATCATTTTGCTGCAATAGAAAAAGCTACATTCATAAGGGAGTATTTTATTCATATGCATAAGCGTTCCTTTACTTATCTGCTCGGCACGCAGACGATGTCGAATGCGGCCGATATTCTTTATATCATGGCGCTGGTTTCTCTGGTGTTTCATGAAACGGATTCGATCTTTTCCTCGGTTCTCGTTCCGTTGTTGCGAATGGGCGCACAGATGATTAGCGGCTTTTTAGCACCGCTGATATTGGCCCGGTTCCAGCTTCCATTTATTCTGTTCGTTTCCCAATTTGGCCAACTGGCTTTCTTCGCTCTCCTGCTGGGGCATTTGTGGTCAGCGGGCACAAACCCGGTATGGGTGCTTGTGTTTACACTGGTAGCAGCGATGTCCTTTCTGGACGGTTGGACCACACCTGCACGTAATGCGCTGATTCCGCGCCTTGCGTCCGGGGAAGGGCTGATGCGGGCGAACAGCCTCGTATCGGTCAGCGATCAGACCGTGCAATTGGCTGGATGGGGGCTTAGCGGTGTACTGGTAGCCATGATGGGCTCGGAAAAAACACTGCTGGTGGCTTGTGGGCTATATTTGGTGGCCCTGATCTTTACCAGCTTGATCCGTGATCCGCTAGAGGGCAAAGCCCATTATTTACTGCAACCCGGAACTCGGGTGCAAAGCGGAGACGTACTGGCTTCAACCTCCCCCGCACAGTTGGAAGATACACTGTATGGCCCGGAGCCGGAGAGCCCGGCGTTACCTCCCAAGCGCAAAAAGGAAATATTGCGTGAAGGCTGGAGTCTTATCGGAGCCAGCCGAAGGCTCAAGGCTCTTATTTTTATGGATATGATCGACCTGCTGGGTGGTTCGGTTTGGGTAGGAGCATTCACGCTTGCCTTCGCTCAGCAGGTGCTGCACAAAAGCGAGGCATGGTGGGGATACATTAATGCGGCGTATTTTGCAGGCGCGATTGGCGGTGGGATCATTGTTCTCGCTTGTGTCAAGTATTTGCAGCGCAGACTGCTGCCCGCGATGCTGGTGGGGATGGCTTGCTATGGACTGTTAACGGCTTGGTATGCGCTTAACACATTACCGCCGCTTACACTTCTTATCGTGCTGTTGATGGGATTGCCTGCGGAAATGTCCGTCGTATCCCGCCGCACGATGATGCAAATGAGCGTATCTGTACACGATTTACCCAAGGTGCTGTCCGCACAGGCTACGCTGACGAGCATGACGTTTTGCATCTCGCTATTGCTGATGGGCTGGATTGCAGACCATCTGGGCATCGTTAATTTGTATTTGTTTTCTGCACTGCTGACGCTGATTGCTGTGATTTATGGCATCTTTAGCCGTCGTGCCTTGTCTATGTCTTTGACAGCTCCAGTAGCTTCTTCTTCCGGATAACAGAAAAAGCCCGTCTCCACATATCAGGGAGAAGATGCGGATGAACCTGATCCGATCCATAGGACCGTTCATCCGCATTTCTACCTGTATATGCCCGGAGACGGGCTTTTTTTATTATTGTTTATTTACCAGAAGACGCATCCGGGTCCAAATCACACTCGTTTAGTGGAACGATTTTGGTACGCTTGATCCATTTGTAGCCGAGCCACAGAAGAAGGAACAGCGGCACACTCATGTACGTAGCGATCATCGTTTTCCAGTCAATCGCTTGCCCTGTAAAGGCATCGGCACCTTGCCCGATAATCACGATGATACATAGTGCGAAGGCAAATAAGGGACCAAACGGGAACCAGCGGGCTTTGTAGGGAAGCTCACTCAAACTGCGACCCTGTGCTGTAAAGGCACGGCGGAAACGATAATGGCTGACCGCAATACCGACCCATGTAATAAATCCGCACATCCCGGAAGCATTTAGCAGCCAGTTGTACACCACACCGTCCCCATACAGGGAGGCGAGGAAGGCCAGCATACCGACAGCGGTCGTGATCAGCAGTGCATTCATGGGAATGCCGCGCCGATTGATATGTCCGAGGAAACGGGGGGCTTTGCCTTCCCGTGCCAAAGCGTACAGTACACGTGTTGCCGCGTACATCCCGGAATTACCTGCCGACAATACGGAAGTTAAAATAACGGCGTTCATAACGGAGGCGGCAATGGCAAGCCCCGCTTTTTCAAATACCAGTGTGAACGGGCTGACCCCGATGTCACTGATATCTCCCCGCAGCAAATTCGGATTGGTGTACGGAATAATCAATCCAATGACGAGAATCGCCAGAATATAAAAGAACAGGATGCGCCAAAAGATTTGACGGATGGCGCGCGGCACATTTTCACGCGGATTTTCACTCTCTCCGGCGGCTACCCCGATCAGCTCCGTTCCCTGAAAGGAAAAGCCTGCGGCCATGAACACGCCCAATACGGCGAAAAATCCGCCGTGGAACGGGGCATCGCCCACAGTGAAGTTAGCGAAGCCAATCGCTGGACCTCCCATAATGCCGAAGATCATCAGCACACCAACGGCGAGAAAGATAACCACGGTCACAATTTTAATCATCGCGAACCAGTATTCGGATTCACCGTAGCCTTTGACCGTCAGCGCGTTCAGCGCGAAGATCACGGCCAGAAATAACAAACTCCACCAGGCGGAGTGACTTTCGGGAAACCAGTATTTGATCAGCACGGTCGCTGCTGCCAATTCGGCGGCAATCGTCACGGCCCAGTTGTACCAGAAGTTCCAGCCCATGGCGAAACCAAAAGCCGGATCGACGAAGCGGCCTGCGTAGGTATTAAAAGAGCCAGATTCAGGCATAAACGTAGCCAGCTCACCGAGGCTGGTCATCAGGAAGTAAACCATGAGGCCGACCGCTGCATAAGCCAACAGGGCGCCTCCGGGACCGGCTTCTGCAACCGCGCCTCCACTGGCGAGGAACAGGCCCGTTCCGATGGAACCCCCGAGGGCGATCATCGTCATATGTCGGGCTTTGAGACTTTTCCGCAAGGTTGCGGCAGGTGTTGCTTCGTGTTGCACGTTCAAACACTCCTTCATGAAATAGTATTTCATGTCAGGGCAAGAGCCTGAAGGAGGGGGAGTACAAATGTCAAAAGACCGCAGGGAATACGCCTGCGGTCTTGTCTATGCATTCCGCACCATACCTTCTTCTATAACAAGATAGCTCAACACACGTGTCTGTGTCAGGACATCGCGTGACAGTTCTGCTCCTTTCGGTCAGCAGCCCCAGCATTCGGAGTATTACAAAGAGTCGACTCCGCATACTTCGGCGGGTGCACCTTTCCACAGGAATCACAGACGGCTCTTGGCGTCTCCTCCGGTGTACTGATTACATCCGCGACCTCTACCTCATCATAAAACAGGTTTGATGAGGTGTATGACATGATATGTTATTGTATAGCAAACTAAAGTATAGCGTACCTGTACATCTTCTGACAATCGACATTTTTTTGAAGGTCCAGTCGTAAAATCATAAATCAAGAGTTACGCTTGGCCATCTGCTGCCAAACCGTACCTGCGGCTTGCTCACCTGACTCAATGCGCTCCAGCGCCATTTTGGCCTGTAGACTGACCTCGAATTCGGGGTCATCAACAGCCTTCTCCAGCGCGTCACGCGCGTCCTCGGTGCCGACCTCGTACAAAAAGCGGGCAGCCCGCCAGCGAACCAGCTTGCTGTTATCTGACAAGGCTCCGATCATAGCTCCGGTAGCCGCCGGATCGCCGATATCCGACAGCGTATCGCCCGCCGTACGGCGTACGGCCGCTGAAGGATCACGCAGCGCCTCGAACAGCAGCTCCATCGCCTCCGGTGTGCGCAGATCGCCCAGATAGACGACCCCCAGCCGCCGTAGCTGCATTTTGTCGTCATGCAACGCTTGCCGGATGAGCGGCAAGTGCTCGGGCGTCGGCTCCAGCCGATCCAGCGCGGCGTAGCGGGTACGCCAATCCTCGTGCTGTAGGGCCTGCTCCAGCTCTGCATCGCTCCATTCGCGACGTTCTTCCACGAATTCGCTGTTGTCCGCGCCGTGGGCAATCGCCTGCTGGATAATCTGCTCCAGCCGCTCCTGCGGGAAGGCCGCCTCCAGCTCCTGCTCCACCTCGCGTGCGATATCCGGCAGCTCTCCGTAGCGAACGCCGTAATCGCTCAGCTTGCGCTCCTTGATCAGCGTCGCGCTGGCTACCCGGGTTACGGCCTGCACGAAACGGTCGGACAAGGAAATCCGTTCCTCCAGCTGGCCCGCTTTGACCCGGATTTGCATCGGAATGCCCCGGAAAAATTGCACAAATACCTGTGCCTCACCAAACGCTTCCCCGGAGGTTTCCTCCGGCAAGTCCCAATTGGCGTCTGCGCCTTCCTCGCCTAGCTGGTCGCGAACCTGGCCCAGAATGGTAGACCAATCTGCGTTCCCTTTGCGGTCAAGGGCTACAAAATCCGTCGTATGAAACACGCTTTTGACTCCTTCAATGCCCAGCATACGCCGGATAAATGGGGGAGCGGAGCGTTCATTATCCCGTGTATATGTTCTGCGAATGCCCGCTTCCAGACGTTCATCCAGATGCAGCATCATGGTGTTCGGACTGGGAGTTGGCTCGATAGATGTTATTTTCATAGCTCGGTACAGCCTCCTATTCAAAAGTTCTCCATATATAGCTTATCTGTATTGTACCTCATTCTACGAATGTCTCCAAAGAGGGAGTTCGTCATTTTGATGAAAATACAATGATAAATATCACACTAATGAGGCTAAAAAGTAGCTGCCCAGACGATTTGAATGCACATGGCAATATCCAAAATGGAATCCTGCTAAATTTATAACGGCAGCATGGTTAAAAATAACAAAATTTAGCTAGACTAAGATGTGTTCTCCCCATGCTCCAAACGACGAGTAAAGGAGGCGTTCCTATGTTCCGCAAGCAGGAAAGGACGCTCATTATTGTGTGTATTGTGATAGCGGCTATTATGCTGTACGCAGTCATTAAAAGCATAGCCCGCCTGACTCCCTAGATCGTAATCCAAAGGAATATATGCAGGTGCTTTCTATTTAAAATGTGAAATGAAGGAGTGAGTACCATTTGTCTTCACTGGACCCCGTATTGCTAAGCCGGATGTTGACCGGAATTACCCTGTTTGTTCATATTGTATTTGCATCCATTGGCGTTGGCGTACCTTTGATGATTGCGCTCGCGGAATGGCGCGGGCTGCGAACTGGTGATCCGCACTATACGCTGCTGGCCCGACGGTGGGCGCGGGGGTTTGTCATCACCGTTGCCGTAGGTGTCGTCACAGGTACTTCCATTGGACTGCAACTCAGCTTGCTTTGGCCTACCTTTATGCGGGTGGCTGGACAAGCGATTGCGCTGCCCCTGTTTTTGGAGACGTTTGCTTTTTTCATTGAAGCCATTTTTCTGGGTATCTACTTGTACACCTGGGATCGGTTTAAAAGCAAATATTTTCACCTGATGCTGCTCATTCCGGTAGCGATTGCCTCATCTGCATCAGCGGTTTTTATTACAACTGTGAACTCGTTCATGAACCAGCCTCAAGGCTTTACACTTAAAAATGGAGTCATGACAGATATTCATCCCATCCAGGCCATGCTGAATCCGGCCACGCCGACCAAAGTTTCTCATGTGCTGGCTTCCTCGTATACGTTGAGCGCGGGGGTGCTGATGGGACTGGCTGCTTACAGTATGCTGCGGGGACGTAATCACCCTTATTTCAAAAAGGCGCTGAAGCTGACTGCCACCTGTACCATTGTGTTTGCTATCAGCACCGTGATGATCGGAGACGCTTCCGGTAAATTCCTAGCCAAATATCAGCCGGAAAAGCTGGCTGCTGCCGAATGGCATTTTGATACGATGACGCACGCGCCCTTCGTATATGGCGGATACATGGATAAGAACGGTGAAATCAAGTATGCGCTGAAAGTGCCTTATGCACTTAGTGTGTTGGCCGGGAACCTGCCCAGTACGGAGGTCAAGGGCTTAAATGATTATCCCGTAGACCAGCGTCCGCCGCTGTCTATCCATTATATGTTTGACCTCAAAATCACCACAGGGGTGCTGATTCTCGTTATTCCGCTGTTATATCTGATCCGCAAGCGTTTGCCCGGTCGCAAACCGTATCCCAGATGGCTGCTGCTGGCGCTCATTCTGGTAGGGCCGATGGCGATGGTAGCTATTGAGCTCGGATGGATGTTTGCGGAGGTCGGCAGACAGCCGTGGATTTTGCGCGGCTACATGAAGGTGTCAGAAGCAGCGACCACCTCCACCAGTGTGGGATGGATGCTCGTTCTGTTTATCATTTTGTATCTTGTGTTGTGCTTCTCGGCCATTAAGGTCCTCAGCAAGCTGTTTCGTAATAAAGATGCAGTGGAAGAGCTGAAGCAACTGGGGCTGGAAGGGGCTGAAGGAAAGTGAGCTATGAAATTGTCGGTATCGCCATTTTGTGGACCTTCCTGTTCGGTTATTTGATTGTGGCATCTATTGATTTTGGCGCAGGCTTTTTCAGCTTTTACAGTGTGCTGACAGGTCACCAGAATAAAATCCACAATATTATTCAACGGTATTTATCACCGGTGTGGGAGGTAACGAACGTATTTCTCATTTTTTTCGTGGTGGGACTGAATGGTTTCTTCCCGGATGCGGCTTATTACTATGGCACCGCGCTGCTCGTTCCCGGCAGTATTGCAATTGTGCTTCTCGCGATCCGCGGGGTGTACTATGCGTACAACACGTATGGACATTCCGGTACAAATAATATCGTCTACATGGCATTGTACGGTGCGACGGGGCTGCTCATTCCGGCGGCGCTGTCGACGGTTCTCGCCATTTCGGAAGGCGGCATTATTGTGGAGAACGGCACAGGTGTTCATCTGCGATGGGGGGAGTTATTAAGCAACTCCTATACGTGGGCGGTTATTTTCCTGGCGCTGGTGAGTGTGCTGTATATCTCGGCGATGTTTTTGTCGTACTATGCCAAAAGGGCAGGGGACAAGGTCGCTTTTGAAATCGTGCGCGGGTACGCGCTACTCTGGAGCGGTCCTACGATTGTGGCGAGTCTGCTCGCATTTTTTCAGATTAACAAACAAAATCCAGACCACTTTGCCAATATGCTGAACATGGCCTGGATGTTTGTCGCCTCCTTCGTATGCTTTGTCGGAGCTGTTTATCTGGTATGGCGGCGGCGTCATCTCGGAACCTCCTTTATTCTGGTCATGATGCAATTTGCATTTGCCTGGTATGGCTATGGCCGCTCGCATCTGCCGTATGTTTTGTATCCCTACATTAATGTGCATCACAGCTTTACGAACTCCGCCATGGCGTATGCATTGATTACGGCGTTTAGTGCGGGGCTGCTGGTGCTGATTCCGTCACTGATCCTGATTTTGAGACTGTTCCTGTTCGATGCGGATTATGTGCGAGGACAAGCGGGGAAGAAAGGGTGAGTACAAATGGCTGCTTTCGAGCATTTTACGATCATGTATGAGTCGCCTATTATTATTGTGGTGGCGATTGTGTTTCTGTTTATGTACTCGGCACGCTTTAAAAATCCACAGGACTGACAGCAACATCTGAGATGGCCCTTCCTGATTGATGGGGGAGGGTCCATTTTTGCATGTAAAAGGCGGATTGAATTATACTTTACATACACCAGCATGTTGCATCATTTGATGTTCACACTCGCGTGTAATATATAAATGAATTGAACCGTTTCGGTTTCTTTGGAGAACGGGTCCATCAGGGGAGGAGTTACATCATGCCCAAAGTTCGTTTTAACAACATGGATCATGTCAACACGGATAAAACACTCAAGCAATTCAGACAATGGCGGCAGGAGCGCCGCAGCAAAACGAAGGATTATACGTTCGTTGTTCCGAATCATCCCCCGGAGCTGGAGTTTTTGCACAGTAACCGGGAAACGACGACGGCGACTTGGGTGGGGCATTCTACCTTTTTCATCCAGTATCTTGGACTGAACATCGTTACGGATCCGGTGTGGGCTGAGCGTATGGCTTTCGACAAAAGACTGGCTCCGCCCGGCATCCGCATTCAGGATGTACCGCCGTTGGATATCATTCTGCTGTCTCATTCGCATTATGATCATTTGCATATGGAATCGTTGCGCAAATTGTATCGTGCAGATACGCTGATGCTTGTACCTTCGGGGTTGAAGTCGAAAATGGTCCGCAAAGGCTTCCGTAACTGCCATGAGCTGAAATGGTGGGATCATTTTACGGTAGGCGGGGTGCGCTTCACATTTGTTCCGGCCCAGCATTGGACGCGGCGTACGCCGTTTGATACGAATACTTCGCATTGGGGAGGATACGTGCTGCAAAGTGAGCAGCAGGTGATCAACTCTGCCACGTCCGTCACAGAATCGCATACTCATTCTATTTCAGATACAGCAGCTGCACCGACGTTGTACTTTGTGGGAGATACCGGGTATTTCCGTGGCTTTAAGGAGGTTGGCGAGCGCTTTGACATTGACCTGACCTTTATGCCGATTGGTGCGTATGAGCCGGAATGGTTCATGACCTCGCAGCATGTGACACCGGAGGAGGCGTTGCAGGGGTTTGTGGATTGCGACGCGGATCAGATGATCCCGATGCATTACGGAGCCTTTAAACTGGCGGATGATACGCCGAGAGAGGCGCTGGATCGTCTCGAAGCGGAGCGTGAACGCTTGGGTATCGCCAAGGAGCGCATTCATATACTGGGACACGGTGAGACACTGAAAATTCAAAGCCGCTGTTCAACTATAATCTGAGGATTCCATATAAAAAGCGACTCTGCGGACAAAGGTATGCGGAGTCGCTTTTTATGGTTGTTTTGTATGAGTGAAAAGGTACAGGCAGACAAGTCTGTCGCTGTGTTACAGGATTAAACCGCTTCGGTATCGTTCACCAGAAAGGAATCGGAATCGGTGTTGGTAATGGGATGCCGCACGATTTTGACTTCATAAAACGTAATTTTATTTTCTAAAATATAGTCCGGAATTTGGCGGTGGCTGTGTGATTCACGGAAAGCTTCGCTTTTGGTCCAGCCTTGGAAGTTCTCTTTTTCCTTCCAGCGTGTGCTAATCGTTACTTCATCATAATCTTTTGTGTTTTCAGTGAGCAGTACTTCCAGACCTAGGAAGCCTTCCATTTTCTCCACTTTGCCTTCTTTGTTAAAGCGTTCGATGAGCAGGTGGGCATTGCCCGGGGTGATTTTAGATGTGTTTGTAACAATAACCATATTAAATTCCTCCTGAATGATGTGGTATGGTCGGTATAATGACCGGATAGCCACCCTCAAATTTGATTGTAGCGTTCATTTCATAAATGTCGCGAAGAAAAGCAGACGTCAAAATCTGACGGGGTTCGCCAGCCATGGCGATTCGTCCCCTTTTAAGCGCAATCATATGATGACAATAGGCCGCAGCTTGCTGCAAATCATGCAGTACCATAACAATCGTCAAGCTGGACTCGTGATTGATACGCCTCAGCATATCCATAACCTCAAATTGATGGGCGATATCCAGAAAAGTGGTAGGTTCATCGAGCAAAAGAATGCCCGTTTGTTGGGCCAAAGCCATTGCAATTCGCGCTTTTTGTTGTTCACCTCCCGATAGAGTATGGAACATCCGATCCGCATAGGGCTTCATGCCTGTGATTTCCATGACATGGTCCACAATATGCTGATCCTGTCCGATATGCCGTGTCCTCAAGCCTTTGACATGAGGGGATCTTCCGTAAGCGACCAGCTCACGAACTGTTAATAACGGCAGCATATCCTTCATTTGCGGCAGCATTGTAATCGTCTGGGCAAAATCACGCCGCTTGTACTCCTGCACGGGCTTGCCCAGTACAGAAACCTGTCCCTGATCCTGCTTGAGCAGCCTTGTAATAATCCGCAAAAGCGTGGATTTGCCCGAACCGTTGGGCCCGACAATTGCGGTGAGCTGTCCGGCAGGCAAGGTAATGTTTACATCGTCCAGCTTGAAATACCCGCGCTGTAAGGAGATATGTTCACCCTGAATGGCTGTCATCCGAAATTCCCCCGTTTCTTGAGCAGGATTAAGAAGAACGGCGCTCCGATGACGGCCAGCAAAATACCTACAGGCAGTTCAATCGGATCAAACCAGGACCGTGCCACCGTATCTGCCAGTACGACCAGTGTCCCGCCGCCCAGAATGGAAAGGGGAAGGAGGAAACGGTAATCCTCCCCGATCAGCAGTCGGATGACATGAGGAACGACCAGTCCTACAAAACCGATCGGCCCCGCTACACTGACTGCCGTACCGGCGAGCAGGGCAGAGAGCAAAATAATGAGCAGTCGCTGAAGCTCTACACGCTGTCCGAGCAGTTGAGCTGAATCGTCGCCCAGTAGCAGCAAATTGGCAGGCTTGATCGCAAACAGGGAGGCGATTAAGCCAATGATGGCGTAAGGCGCCATGAACTCCAGATGATGCCAGCTTCGTCCGTTCAATCCGCCGGATAGCCAAGGGAGAACCGCTTGCACGCGGTCGCTGTACATGACCATCACGCCGTTCATGACCGCGCCCAGCAGTGCGTTGATTGCAACACCCGCTAATACGATTTTGATGGGAGAGGCTCCCCGATCCCAAGCCAGCAGGTAAATGGCAACGGCAGTCAGGAAGGCTCCCAAAAAGGCAGTTACCGGAAGAAGGTAGCTAAGCTGTGGAAGCATGACCATCGTGATGACCGCAGCGAGTCCGCCACCAGCTGATACACCAATAATGCCGGGATCAGCCAGTGGATTTTTCATGACTCCCTGAAGAAGTGCTCCCGCAGCTGCCAGACAGGCTCCTACGAGCAGACCCACTAATACTCTGGGCAGCCGGAGATCCATTAGGATCGTGCGATAGGTGGAGTCATCATTATGTAGCAAAACCTGATTGATTTCTCGTAGTGGAATCGACACCGATCCGTAAGCCAGGCCGTACACGGATACAGCTAACAGCAAGATCGGAAGCGTAATCCAGGCGATGGTGCGTCTTCTGGCGCGTTGTAGTTTGTTCATCGCTTATTTCGCCGGATACAGCTTTTGGTGCATCAAATCCAGTGCCTCAGTAACCCGTGTGCCCGGATTTGTTCCGAACAGATCGGAGGGTAATACTTCAACCTGATTGTTTTTGACCGCCTTGATTCCGCTCCAAGCTGCATTTTCTTGCATTTCCTTGATAAATGCGGCTTTGACCTCTTCCGTATTGCCGTGGGTCATAATCAGGATGTAGTCAGGGTCGGCCTGTACGATGCGTTCCGTGTTTAGCTGCGCGTATTGCGGGAAATTTTGCAGGCCCGGAAAATCAGCGGCAATATTAGCACCGCCAGCCATTTCCAGAATATTTCCGCCTAATGAATTCGGCAATGCCGCCATATATGTGGCCGGGGCTCCGTAAACAAGCAGCACTTTAGGTTTGGAGGTAGAGGCTGTTTCCTTTTGTAATGTGGCTACCTGTTGGTCAATTTGCTGATTCAATTTCACCGCCTGAGCCTGCTTTTGCAATAATTGCCCGAAGAGTGTAATTTGCGACTGAATATCTTTGACTGAATTGGCCCCTGTCAGCAGCAGCTGTGAACCGACACCTTCAATAGATGGAATGTCCTTCTCATTCATAGGGTAATTGCCTAATACGACATCCGGTTTGAGCATCGTAATTTTCTCCAGATCGACCTCATGAGTAGAGCCTACTTGTTGAACGTTTTCAGCAGCAGGCACGACGGAAGGTCCATTCGAGTTGGGTCTGCCGACGGCTGTTCCGCCCAAAGCATATATAATATCCAGATCGCCATTGCTGAGCGCAATGATATGTTGAGGGACACCTTGGAACACCAACGTCCGTTTTGAAAAATCAGTAACCTGAATCGCCGCACCGCTTGTTGTGCCGGAAGTGGCAGATACAGATGCAGTAGTTGGTTTGTGATCTGCGGCTGGAGTACCATTACTACATCCGGTAACTGCCAATAAAAGCGCTGCGGATGACCACAACACATAAGATTTCATGTCATTCCTCCTGCAATTTTAAGTTAAACAATAATGATAATCATTTTCATTTATGTATAAGAGAATGATAATGAATATCAATAGGAATTGTCAATTGAAAAAACCAAAATTTTAAATAATTTTTTTATTGAAATGGAGAGGAGGGGATTCTTGGTATAGAGGAAGGTGTCCTAAATTTTTCTTAAAAAATAGCATATATCAAGGGTTATATACACGCAAATACATATTGACATATTCGAAAAGTGTAAGATATATTGGTGATGGGTTCACTTGGCTTTGCGAATTTCTGGATGGGAAGGTGGGGAGAAAAAGCTCAAGAAGAGCTATTTTTTTTAAAATTCAATTGAGAATGATAATCAATTAACTTATATTCTCGTGGGGAGGGACTGCTGTCAAAATGAGGAAGGGTTATTCTGCAATGATTGCTGTGTTTCTGCTGGTCAGTGTGCTGAGCTTTTGGCCAACTTCATCATCTGTGGTAGCCGCTACGGCTTCTACAAAATTGGCGGATGGTACATACACGCTTAAATACGATATTCTCAAGGCCGAAAACGATTCTGTATCCATGGCTAATGATTATTTTGAGAAGCCAGCCAAGTTGTATGTGAAAAAAGGCCAAATGACCATGCAAATCAAGCTGAATCACAGCGAATGGACAACCGGGTTTAAAGTGGATTACAAAGGCAAAATCATCGACACAAAGGTCATTCATAAGGATGCCAAAACGGATACCCGTACTGTACAATTTCCAATTACAACTGTGAACAGCCCGCTGATTTCAAAAATTCATGTTACCGTCCCTGCGTATAACTACGATCATGACTATACCATTCGCTTCGCTTTTGATTCCAAAAGTGTCAAAAAAGTAGCAGTTGTCCAGTCTACGAAATCAACGAAATCTTCTAAGAAGTAAATTCAAGCAATCTTATCGTTCATGAAATCAACATAAATTCAAGCATAAAAAATGGAGGAGTGTGTGTAGATATGAATATGGTAATGAATCGCTTTGAACAGTTTTCTTTCAAAAAGGTACTCGTGGCATTGATCATGACAGCGCTTGTTTTTGCAGTTATTGCTCCATTCTCAGCTAAAGCGGCAGCAGCCGATGGCACGTATGCAGTCAACTATAATGTTCTGAAAGATCAAACGAATGAAACCTCCCGTCTGGACAGCTATTTGACGAAACCAGCTCAGGTTATTGTAGCTAATGGCAAAAATGTTGTTCGTTTGACTGTGAAAAGCAGCAATCTGATCACAACGTTCAAAGTGGAACAAAACGGCGTACTGCAAGACGCGACTGTGGTAAGCACAGATACTGCCAACAACACTCGTGTAGTAGAATTCCAAGTTGCTGACCTGAATGCTAAAGTCAACGCTTACGCTGAAATCACCATTCCAGTCATTGGCTACACAGGCAAGTATGATGTACAACTGCAATTCGACGAAATCTAATCCAAAATAAAACGTAAAAGGAGAATGAGAACATGAACATGATCATGAACCGTATGGAAAAATTGTCTTTAAAAAAAGTGATGCTTACTGTATTGATGGCTGCTCTGGTATTTGTTGTACTAGCTCCGTTTTCTGCAAATAAAGCGAATGCGGCTTTGCCTAACGGTACGTATCAGTTACCTTATACGGTTTATAAAGATGGAACCACTGAAAAATCCTACATGGATACCAATGGTTATGTTAAAAAACCTGCTACTTTAATTGTTTCTAATGGTCAAAACAAAGTTAGAGTAGCTATTACGAAGAGTGCTTGGGTAACTGAGTTTAAAACGCAACAAAACGGTCAATATGTGAATGCGACTGTGGTAAGCACATCAGGAGATACAAGAATAGTAGAGTTCCCTGTAAGTAGCTCATCCCAAAAATTGAACGTTAAACTGCATGTAAGTGTGCCTAAAGAATACACTGGTGGTATTCCATACGATCATGATTATGTGGTTCAATTCCAATTTGACGACAGCGATATTTAAGGTTTTTTTGTAAAAATATTGATTTGAACTGAATACTCATTTGGAGTTTCAAAGCTCCAAATGAGTATATTTTAAGTAGGGGGATACATCACTTTGAAAAGCCGATTCAACAAATATTTTACGACATTTGCCACTATTATAATGTTGTTTTCTTTATTTTCCCCGTATGTACTGGCGGCGTCTGAGGATGAGTCATCTCAAACTAATCAGTCTAGCTCCAGCACTACAGTAACTAGTGCAACCTATGCTACCTATGAGGAAGCACCTAGCACATATACCGGACCTACTAATGCCACAACGGCTACCTATGCTGATGGGGAATATCTTATCGACTACAAGCCTTTAAAAAAGACCTCTACTGGAAGCACTCGGGATTCGAGTTTTAAAACGAACTATAACTTCCCTGGGGATTTGACAATCCAAGATGGAAAATATCATTTTTCATTTAAGTTTGCGGAGGCTCAAGGTCTTTCGAAATTTTTAGTAGAACAAAACGGGGAAACGGTTCCCGCAAAAATAGAAGTAGATTCCGGAAAAACTTCGGGAACTGTAAGTTTCGATGTTTATGATTTTCATCAAAATGTAAATACGGAGTTTGGATTTAATAGCAGTTCTCCATGGTATGTAGATACCGATCCGGACTATTCGGTGAAGGAATGGATTGAGTTTGATCCTTCCAGTCTGAGACTTAAAAACTCAACGGAGAATCCAACCGTTCCACCAGTAACGCCTCCTAGTGGAGGAGAAAAGCTATCCGATTTGGACTTTTTCCTTTTGAAGGATGGAACGGGTGAAAAGTCTACGATGGATGGGTATACGGAGAAACCGGGTGCTCTGATTAGACGTGACGGTAAACAATATGCCCAATTTACATTGAAGAACAGTAAGCAGATTGATGGCTTCAAGGTAGAACAAAATGGGGTGTTAACGGACACTTCCGTAGTAAGTGAAGATCAAACTGCGAATACACGAATGATTGAATTTGAAGTCCAGGAACTGCCTGCCAAGTTGAACGCATGGGTAAGTATCAACTGGCCGGAGGTAAACTATGTAGGCACCTACAATGTAGATCTTCAGTTGGCTGCAGTACAGTCACCATCAACTTTGGCAGATGGAACATACTCCATTAACTTCAATGCTCTGCATGCTACCAAGGATCAAGCTTCGGCAATGGCGCAATATCTGTTGTCTCCGGCGACTTTGACGGTAACGAAGGGTCAATATGAGGCTTCTTTTACCATCAAAGACAGCACGACAGTGACGGAGTTCAAAACAGAGCAAAACGGAACGCTAACGGATGCAGATATTGTAAGTGAGGACAAGACAGCCAATACTCGCATTGTGAAATTCAAGGTAGCGGATTTGGACGCTATTCTGAATGCACAAGTACATGTAAGCACAAGTTTTCAAGGAACTGTGTATGAAATGGATCATAAGATCCGTCTCCAGTTCGACAAGAGTAGTATTACTGAAACGGGTACATCTCCTCCAGTAACGAGTTCTAGTTTGAACTTCACCCTTTTGAAGGATGGAACAGATGAAAAGTCCATGATGGATGGATATACGGAAAAACCAGGCGTTTTGGTTGAACGTGATGGTAAGAAGTATGTTCGTTTCACCTTGAAAAACAGCAAGCAAATTGATGGCTTTAAAGTAGAACAAAAGGGAGTATTAGCGAATGTTACCACGGTAAGTGAGGACAAAAATGCTAACACGCGCGTTGTTGAATTTGAAGTCAAAGAAGTGCCTGCCAAGCTGAACGCATGGGTAAGTATCAATTGGCCTGAATTGAACTACGTGCAGACGTATAATGTTGATCTTCAACTGGGTCCTGCAACCTCATCAGGCTTGGCCGATGGAACGTATTCGATTAAGTTCGATACGCTTCATGCAACCAAGGAAGAAGCATCTTCGATGGCAAGATACCTGGTGTCTCCTGCAACATTGACGGTGCAAAAGGGTAAGTATGAAGCTTCCTTTACTGTTAAAGACAGCACTACAGTAACGAAGCTGAAAACGGAACAAAATGGAACTTTGACGGACACGGATATTGTGAGTGAGGATAAAGCAGCGAATACTCGCGTAGTGAAATTCAAAGTAGCCGATTTGGATGCCGTTTTGAATGCACAAGTGCATATTAGCACGAGTTTTAATGGAACTCCGTATGAAATGGATCATAATATTCGCCTTAAATTTGACAAAAGTAGCCTGCCAGGAACGGACAATGGTTCAAATCCGGTAACATCAAATCTGGACTTCACGCTGTTAAAAGACGGTTCAAGTGAAAAGTCCATGATGGATGGATATACGGAAAAACCAGGTACTCTGGTTGAACGTAGTGGCAAGAAATATGTACAGTTCACTTTGAAAAACAGCAAGCAAATTGATGGCTTCAAAGTAGAACAAAACGGAGTGTTGACCAACGCGATCGTAGTAAGCGAAGACAAAACGGCCAATACACGTGTCATTGAATTCGAGGTTAAAGAAGTGCCTGCCAAGCTGAACGCATGGGTAAGCATAAACTGGCCTGAATTGAACTATGTAAATACCTATGATGTTGATCTCCAGTTAGGAGCGGCAACAACCCCGGTTGACCCTGGAACGCCCGGTACGCCCGGAAAGGCCTTAGCTGATGGAACTTATTCAATCAACTTCGATGCATTGCATGCAACGAAAGATCAAAAATCAGCAATGGCGCAATATTTGTTGTCTCCAGCAACATTGACAGTATCGAAGGGTAAGTATGAAGCTTCCTTTACGATCAAAGACAGCGCCACAGTGACGGAGTTTAAAACGGAACAAAACGGAACGTTGACGGATGCAGATGTCGTAAGTGTGGACAAGAAAGCCGACACTCGTGTTGTAAAGTTCAAAGTGGCAGACTTGGACGCTATTCTGAATGCACAGGTCCACGTAAGTACGAGCTATAACGGAACGGTTTATGAGATGGACCATAAGATTCGTCTTCAATTTGACCGTAGCAGCATTGCGGTTAATGGAACGGATGGCGGTACAACTCCTGGGACTGAGAACGGCAGATACAGCATTGATTTCTCCGTGCTCAAAAATGGAAGCAATGAAATATCTGTAATGGATGGCTATATGCAAAAACCAGCCACTCTGTTGAAGCAATCCGGCAAAAATTTGATCCAGATCAAAATGGACAAGAGCAGCTGGATTAAAACATTCAAGGTAAACGGTGCAGAGGCTCAGGTTATTGATCAATCGACCTCCGCAGATACAAGAACCGTCCAATTTGAAGTCGCAGATCTATCGGATAAAGTTATGGTTAATACACATGTCATTGTACCGGGTCTGGATTTGGGTGGCATCCCTTATGACCACGTATATGATGTGCAGTATCAATTCGAGCCTGCTACCATTCGTAGCTTTGTCGAACCGTCCTCTACAGGAGCGGCAGATCCAATCGTGAAATTGGATTTTGACAAGCTCGCTAATGGTAAATATGTTTTGAAATTCAGTATTGTTTTAGCGGATGGAACAACAGGAGAGAATTCTCCGGCTCAACGCTTTATTGCCAATGAACCAGCGCAATTGGTCGTGGAAGGCGACAAACGGTTTGTAGGTCTGAAGCTGCAAAA
Organism: Paenibacillus terrae; assembly: GCF_000943545.1. Classification (GTDB taxonomy): domain Bacteria; phylum Bacillota; class Bacilli; order Paenibacillales; family Paenibacillaceae; genus Paenibacillus; species Paenibacillus terrae_A. Next base: position 42,472 of record NZ_JTHP01000002.1, on the reverse strand, counting down.
CAGTAATGAAGTGAAGGCATTGCGCATTTGGGATAACGCAAGCGGAGGCTACAAAGACGCAGAAGTGACCCAGGAAGATGCAGCAAGTAATACAAAGAACGTTCGTTTTAGCGTAAGCGACTTTAAGAACAACGTAAAAGGCCAACTGGTTGTTTACGAAGCTCCGAAGGTAGCGAGTGCTGCTCCGATGGTCTTCAAGGCTGAGGATCGTGTGGAGAAGGTATACGATTTTGAATTCAAATTCAATACTAGCGATGTAACGTATTACAACGATAAAAAGACAGGCGAAGTTGAAAAAGGGAAAAGCAATTTAGCCGATGGAGAGTACACAGCGAACTTCCGTGTGCTGGCGAATGGAACGGACAAGGATTCTCTTGTGGCTCCTTTTGTACAGAGTCTGGCGAAGCTGGTTGTGAAGAATGGCAAAGTGCAAGCACATCTGACCGTGACGGACAATCAGGCTTTGAAGTTGTTCCAAACGGACTTTGAAGGCCGTTATGCCAATCCAACCGTTGTTGGTTCCAACACGAAAGGTGACACGCGCACCATCGCTTTTGAAGTGCCTGATCTGGACAAAAAGCTGAGTGTGTACACACAGGTATACTTGCCTGAGAAATTTATTTTGAATGAAAAATTCGGCGGACAAATTCAATTTGACCGTGCATCGCTTAAAGGTGAGGGAGTCAATGCAGCTACAACCGCACCAGCTGCTGAGCGGACAGCAGAAACGCCAACACCTGTGGCTGAAACGAAACCTGTAGTGGAGCAACCAGCTCAAACAGTCACTTCCGAGAAGCAATACACGATCAATTACAACGTATTTAAAGATAAAACGAGCGAAGCTTCCGTCATGGATGGATACCTCAACAAGCCTGCTACATTGATTGAAAAGGGAGATAAGCGTTATATTCAAGTCACTTTGAAGAATAGCTCTTGGATGCCTGTTCTACAAGTGGAGCAGAATGGTAGCCTGAAAGATGTAGAGGTCATCTCGACATCTGGCGATACGCGTGTCGTTCAATTTGAAGTAGTGGACTTGTCTCAGAAAATCAGTGCCTACACACACGTCATTGTACCTGGTTTAGTTCTTGGCGGCGTGCCATATGATCACTGGTATACAGTTCAATTCCAGTTTGATGAAGCGAGTCTGAAAGCAAAATAACATCAGGTCGCAGTAGCATCAAACCTGCTCAAATAACAGAATAGCTTGTATGCAAGCAAGTCTTGGTGCCCTGGCATCAAGACTTGTCAGCATTTCATTACCCGAAAAGTTGAGGCTCATGATGCTTCTATATTTTGAATTGAGGTGATTTGGCTTTCATGAAACGATATACAGCTGTGGTACAAGGGAAATCGTTCTGCTTTTATATGTTGATAGGTCTGGTGCTTTTGTTGCTCGCCGGATGCTCGGGAGGGGTGGCGGCCGGAGAGAACGATAATGAAGGTGCAAAATCGGTGGCAACGTCTGGCGATAAAGCACAATCACGTATTGTCGCTACAACGGTAGCCATTACGGAAATTACGGATGCGCTGGGCCTGGATTTGGCAGGCAAGCCGACAAGCACGAAAGTGCTGCCTGACCGTTACAAGGATGTCCCTGATGTGGGCAATCCGATGAGTCCTGATATGGAAAAAGTGATGTCGTTGAAGCCGACGGACGTACTGTCGGTTACGACACTAAAATATGATCTGGAGCCTAAATTTAAGGACATGAAGATCAATGCCGAATTTTTGAATTTTGAAAGTCTAGCGAATATGCAAAAAGAAATTCAAAAGCTGGGAGATACGTTCGGCAAAGCCGAAAAGGCAAAGGAGATTAATGGAGCTTTGGACGCTAAAGTAGCCGAGATTCAACAAAAGATCAAAGGGAAGAAATCCCCTAAAGTATTGATCTTGCTGGGGGTACCGGGAAGCTATCTGGTGGCTACCGAGCATTCCTATATTGGGGATCTGGTTAAAATTGCAGGCGGGACGAACGTAGTCCAAGGTGAGAAGGTTGAATTTATTGCCCACAATACAGAAGCCTTGCAACAGTCCAATCCGGATATTATCTTGCGTGCTGCACACGGGATGCCGGATGAAGTGGTCAAAATGTTCGACGAAGAGTTCAAAACTAACGATATTTGGAAACATTTTAACGCTGTGAAAAACGGACACGTCTATGATCTGCCAGAGCCGCTGTTTGGAACAACAGGAAATTTGGCGGTAAACTCGGCGCTGGATGAGCTAGTGAAAATGTTGTATCCTTCGAATTAAAGGAAGCTGATGACATGTCGAAAAAAGGTTGGAGCTTTATCGTAGTAATCGCCTTGCTCATCGGTGTCATTTTCTATTCAGCGATGACAGGCAGTCTCAAGGTGAATTTGAGTCAATTGGTGACCGGATTGTGGACAGGTACGGATGATCAGGTGAATGTGGTCAAGGATTTGAGACTACCGAGAATTATCGTAGCCGTGATGGCGGGAGCCACGCTTGCGGTGGCGGGTGTTTTACTGCAAGCTGTGATGAAAAACCCGCTGGCTGATGCCGGGGTTATCGGTATTTCTTCGGGGGCGGCTCTGGTTTCGCTGATTGCAGTTACGATCTTTCCGGCGCTCTATTTCTGGATGCCTTTCTTTTCTTTTATCGGTGGTGCGCTGGCCTGTCTCATGGTTTACGGATTTTCATGGAAATCCGGCCTGCATCCGATTCGTCTGATCTTGATGGGGGTCGCTGTGAATGCGATTTTTTCGGGTCTGGGACAGTCGTTTAATTATCGGGGGAGTTATGCGGTCACCAGCATTAATCAGGTTACAACCTCAACCTTGTCCATGAAAAAATGGGTCGATGTCGAGGTTATTATGACCTATGGCGGGATTGGGCTGATTTTAGCCATGCTCGTGTTTTCCTGGTGCAATTTTTTGTCTCTGCAAGATAAAACAGCTAAAAACCTGGGATTCAGTGTGACGCGTGCGCGTCTTTTAATTTCCGTTATTGCTGTGCTGCTTGCAGCAACGGCTACAGCTATTGCTGGAGTTATTGCCTTTATCGGCCTGCTCGTTCCGCATTGTGCCCGCTACTTGGTTGGTTCGGATCACAAGTGGCTGATTCCGTTTTCCGCCTTATGCGGGGGGTTGCTGCTACTGCTTGCGGATACACTGGGCCGGACAGTGCTTGCTCCCAATGAAATTCCGGCTTCCATTATTATGGCCGTCATTGGCGGGCCGTTCCTGATATTCCTGATCAGAAAGGCGGATCGCACCTATGGACATTAAGGATATTACCTTTTCATATGACCGGAAAACGGATCGTCTTCACGCCATCAATGCTGTCATTGAGCCGGGACGGATTACAACCATCATTGGTCCCAACGGCTGTGGCAAATCGACGCTGCTTAGCGTCATGTCGAACAATGCGACTCCCCGCCTGGGTCAGGTGATTTTGGACGGTAAAGAGATTGCCCGATACAAGCCCAAGGAGCTGGCCCGTCAACTGGCGGTGGTTCATCAGCAGAATGAGGCACCCTCTGACTTGACCGTAGAAAAGCTAGTCAGCTTCGGAAGGCTTCCTCATAAGAACATGTTCACAGCGAGACGTGACGAAGACGAGCAGGCGGTTGAATGGGCGATAGCCTGTACGAATCTGGAGGAACGCAGAACACGCACGCTGGACCAGCTATCCGGGGGAGAACGGCAGCGTGTATGGATTGCAATGGCCTTGGCACAACGGACACCGATTTTATTTTTGGATGAGCCGACCACTTATCTGGATATGTACTACCAGCTTGAAATTTTGGAACTCATCCGGCAGTTAAATCAGGAACACGGCCTGACGATCGTAATGGTGCTGCATGATATCAATCAGGCTATTCGTTATAGCGACGTTATGATTGCCATGAAGGAAGGGCGCATTATAACGAACGGTCCGCCCGCTAAGGTCGTCACATCCGATATGATCCAGGCAGTATACGGCGTGGAAGTAGTCGTAAGACATGACGCTGAGGCGGGAATGTATCTTATTCCGATAGGTGTGGGAGCTTCCGTACATTTACAAGCACAGGGAGTGTAGATACTGCCTACTGAATGGCTCGTCTGTCTCCTGGTGGCATCGAATCTGGAAACAAGAAAAAATGGTTCTGGCCCGCGTTTTTGTCAGGAGACAATCGTGGGGACGGAAGCATTTTTTATTTTATTTTCAAAATATTGACGGAGGTTTCAGGGTTGTTCGGTTGACACACGGTTCGAATCCGATCCGTTGTGTGTTATACTATTGCCGTCGGTAATTTTGTGATTAGCACTTTACTAATGATAAGGATGGTATGCTCATATGATCAGTACAAGCGGCGTAACGCTTCGTTATGGTAAACGCCCACTTTTTGAAGACGTAAATATCAAATTTACTCCTGGGAACTGCTACGGCCTGATTGGGGCAAATGGCGCGGGCAAATCTACCTTTTTGAAAATTCTTTCCGGTGAAATTGAAGCCAATTCAGGTGAGGTTCACATGACACCGGGCGAACGGATGGCAGTGCTCAAGCAGAACCATTACGAATACGATGAATTTCCGGTTCTGGAAACCGTTATTATGGGCCATACGCGTCTGTATGAAATCATGAAGGAAAAAGATACACTGTACGCTAAATCGGAATTCACAGAGGCAGACGGCCTGCGTGCCGGCGAGCTTGAAGGTGAATTTGCGGAGCTGAACGGATGGGATGCCGAGCCGGATGCGGCTTCCTTGCTGATCGGTCTTGGTATTCCGCGTGATCTGCATGACAAGAACATGTCTGAGCTGAGCGGTAATGACAAGGTACGTGTTTTGCTGGCTCAAGCGTTGTTTGGTCGTCCGAACAACTTGCTGCTCGATGAGCCTACCAACCATTTGGACCTCGAATCCATTCAATGGCTGGAAAATTTCTTGATGGACTATGAAGGCACCGTCATCGTCGTATCCCATGATCGTCACTTCCTGAACAAGGTATGTACACATATTGCGGATATTGATTTTGGCAAAATCCAGATGTACGTCGGCAACTACGACTTCTGGTATGAGTCCAGCCAGCTTGCGCTTGCCTTGACTCGTGATTCCAACAAGAAAAAGGAAGAGAAGATCAAGGAACTGCAAGCCTTTATTCAGCGCTTTTCCGCGAATGCTTCCAAGTCCAAACAGGCTACTTCACGTAAAAAACAACTGGATAAAATTACGCTGGACGATATTCGTCCGTCGAACCGTAAATATCCGTTCCTGAACTTCAAGCCCGAACGCGAAGCGGGCAAACAACTGTTGACGGTAGACCGTCTCAGCAAATCCATTGAAGGCGAGCAAGTGCTGAATGAGTTCAGTCTGGTTGTGAACAAAGGCGATAAAATCGCGTTTGTCGGCCCGAACGGTTTGCCTAAATCAACGCTCTTTCAGGTATTGATGAACGAAACTGAAGCGGACAGCGGTGAATTCTCTTGGGGGATTACCACCACTCAGGCTTATTTCCCGAAAGACAATTCCACCTATTTTGAAGGTGTGGATATGAATCTAGTAGAATGGCTGCGCCAATATTCCAAGGACCAGGACGAAACGTTCCTGCGTGGGTTTCTGGGGCGTATGCTCTTCTCAGGTGAAGAAGCGCTCAAGAAAGCAAGCGTGCTGTCCGGGGGAGAGAAGGTTCGCTGTATGCTGGCCAAGATGATGCTCAATGGCGCCAATGTGCTGCTGCTGGATGAACCGACCAATCACTTGGATCTGGAATCCATTACAGCGCTGAACAATGGTCTGATCGACTTTGACGGTACCATATTATTCACATCGCATGACCATCAGTTCATTCAAACCATTGCAAACCGCATCGTGGAAATTACGCCGAACGGTGTAATCGACCGTACGATGAGCTATGATGAATACTTGGAAAACGATGAAATCACGAAATTGCGTGAAAGTATGTATCCGGTAGAAATCGTCTAAAACCAGCTAACCTTCAGTAAATCGATAAATAAAAAAGAGGAGCTCCTTCAGGCCATTTATGATGGCGGGGGAGACTCCTCTTTTTCGTTTGCGCCATTACCAATGGCTCACACCGTCAGGGCTACAGGGCGAAGATAATTCTGCCTGAGTCCGGTGCGGTATAGCCTAATGGGTTGGCTTATGATCCGCCTGTACGACGGCGTTGGTTGTTCGGCTTCTTCGTATTTTGGCTTTTCAGTGTTTTGGCGGAACCGCCTTGAAAGCCGCCCTGCTGTGAAGCGCCGGACTGCTGGTTTTTTTGTGCCAGCTTTTCCCGAATGGCATCTGCGAGATTAACTTTACGTGGTTCATTAGCATCGCTCATGAATAAATTCCTCCTGTTGCCGCCAAATTCATGTCAATCATGCTGGATTGAAGGAAAACGCGGCTGTGTCCCCATTTTATACGTTTTTAAAAGATGGGACAAGGGCAACAATGATAACAAAACGATGGGGCGGACCGAAAGAGGGGATGCCTATTTTTTGCATAAAGGAAAAAAAGTTTTATATACCCCACAGGAATGGGCCTTGGCAATACTTTTTCGTTGTTCCTACAGCGATGCGGAGCGGAAAGACTGTTTCTCTAGACCCACACAAACATGGTCTGTTATCCTGAAAATAACCGTTACCCAACGGCAAATGGTTATTTTCAGGGCAGCTAAGCTGCTTGTTTAAAGGGTCACTGTATAGGGCAGCTAAGCTGCTATTTTTATTTTTTAGGTTTGCAAAGTTTTTTGGGCTGGCGCAGCATGAAATGGTATAAGTGTTTATCCTGACTTTTATGGTTCTCCCGTGACTATGGTGGTGAGAACGTTCTGTCGGGAACTCTAATTTTGAAGGAGTGTCCCCCGTTGTGGTGAATGTGTATGATGAAATACGAAAAGGTGAGCGAGGGGCATGGGTGAGCATTATCGCCTACCTTTTTCTGTCTGCCTTTAAGCTGATTAGTGGATATATATTTGCTTCCAGTGCGTTACTGGCCGATGGATTTAACAATGTCACTGATATTGTGGTGTCCGTTGCCGTACTGATCGGTCTGCGTATATCTCAAAAACCGCCGGACTCCGACCATGCCTATGGACATTTTAGAGCAGAAACAATAGCGGCATTGCTGGCATCCTTTATTATGGCTGTCGTCGGTCTTCAGGTGCTTATTGACGGGATCGGAAGTATTTTCAGAGGTGGCAAGCAGACGCCTGATGTTACTTCCGCAGGAGTAGCGGTAATATGTGCAGTCATTATGCTGGGAGTATACATGTACAACAACAGACTGGCCCGGAAAATTAACAACAAGGCGTTACTGGCGGCAGCGAAGGATAATCTGTCAGATGCGCTCGTCAGTATCGGTGCAGCGGTTGGTATTATCGGGGCACAGTTTGGATTGCCCTGGCTGGATACGGTTGCGGCTATAGCGGTAGGATTCATAATCTGTAAAACGGCGTGGGATATTTTCAAGGACTCTACACACAGCCTGACGGATGGTTTTGATGAGCAGGAGCTGTCAGACTTACGCAGCACGATTGCTCATATACCCGGAGTAGAGGGGATTCGTGATGTAAAGGCACGGGTACACGGCAATCATGCTTTGGTGGATGTTGTTATAGAGGTGAACCCGCAACTCAGCCTGATTGAAGGACATCGGATCAGCGACCGGATTGAGGAACGCCTGCAAGAGGTTCATAATACGATGCATGTTCATGTCCATGTGGAACCCAAATTATAGATTATTTATTTAATAATTAGTGTTAAAAATGACTTTAGACCTATGCATAAAAGGTGTATACGCTGCCTTTTGTGACGTTTGGATTATATCTCTCTTCCTGTTGCTTTTACTATAATGAAAGCATGTCCGGCTATATTCGTCGGAATTGGACTTGCTCTTCAAATTCGTAAAAACAGCCAGGAGGTGCAACATTGAGAAGACGCGTGATGGGAATGCTCATGACGTCAGCCGCGCTGTTGGCAGCAATTCATGTGGCGCCGGGTCAGGTTGACGCAGCGGCATCGACAGCATCTACGGGACAGAAGGCGGTTATTCAGGCGGCTGTAAAGCTTAGATCCGGCCCTTCGACTACGGGAGATGTAGTCAGCTTTATGAAGCAGGGAGAGGCCGTAACGGTATTGGAGAAAACAAACAGCTATTGGTATAAGATCAAGACGTCTGATGGGGTAACTGGATACACAAGCAGCTCCGACAAGTACATAAAAGTAGGCGCTACCAGCGTCGCTGCTGCTGTCACCGAGCCTGCCGTCCGTAAGCCGGAAGCCAAAGAATCGCTTAAAACTAACAGTTCAGCCAAAGAGGCTCCAGCCTCAGTGAATAGTTCTGCCGGTCAAACGAAAGCTACGATTCAAACGTCCGTTCGTTTGCGGGCGGAGGCATCCACTTCATCCGAGGTTTTGGGCTTTTTGAATGCAGGAGATATCGTCACCATTACAGATCCAAGTAACGCCTATTGGTTTAAGATTACCAATGCTGATGGCACGGTGGGCTATGTCAGCTCGTCTCCACAGTATATTCGTATTGGCGAGGGCGTTGTTGTGCAGCAGCCTGTGGCTGCTCCAGTAACATCTGCTCCTGACACTACCGTGATTCCTGCTGCAGCATCTCCTGCGGAAGCCATAAACTTGCCTTCTGGTGACGCAGCGGCTGCCATTGAACAGGTTATTAACACAGGGATGACTTATCTCGGTACTCCATATGAATACGGTTCGGATCGTAATAGTACGGTTACTTTTGATTGCTCGGCATTTACCCGTCAAATTTTCCGTCAGGCTGCAGGTATTCAGCTTCCGGCGGATTCACGTTCACAGGGTGAGTGGATCAAGCAGAATAGTCAGCCAAACACAGACATGACCACGCTGAAGCGTGGCGATCTGCTTTTCTTTACTAATTACAACGCGTCTTCAGGGGCGTATACGTCCTTGGATAATTCCTCCCAAACGATTACACACGTAGCTGTATATCTGGGAGACAACAAGCTTCTTCATACGTTTTCTGTAGCGGGTGGCGGTGTGAAAGTTACGGATTTCAGCAAGCCTTGGCAGGATCGTTTCCTGTTCGGGGGTAGCGTAATCCAATAAAAGCGCCATTAGCCTTAAAAAATTACGCATCAAAAATAGGATGTTCCACAACCCTGTAATTGGGGCGGGAACATCCTATTTTTAAAGCTATATAATGATATATCTTCACTACACTTGATTCAGACTTCTTCTATTACGCCTATGACGCTCGTCTTCTTCCGGTAAAGAGTGAAACGACGAACAACACCAGAAATAACACAAACAATATTTTGGCGATTGTAGCAGCTATGGATACAACGATACCAAAAAAACCTAAAATCCCGGCGATCACGGCAAAAACTAAAAATAAAGCGGACCATTTCAGCATGTTCTGCATCCTCCTTCAATTGTATATAATGTGGCATACTCACGCCCGATAGAGCATGGCTGCGAATGATGGCTGAATCATTTGAATCTTTCGTGTCTGTGCCATCGTTATATGTTGTTTTAAACCGTGCCCCAATCCGTGAAACATAGCGTAAGGAGTGGAGGAAAAGCGAGCTGTGACGTTGTTTCGTGTCTGAACGTAAGGGGTAACTATGCAGTAATCATAAACATCATCGTGAAAAACGAAAGAGGGGTTAGGCCATGTTAACACAGGTCAGTATTTTTATTATCGCTATCGCATTTGCAGTTCTCGTTATTTTCCTCATTAAAACACTTAAAGCAGCACAAGGCTCTCTGGAAAAGGTAACTCAGACTCTCCAGGATGTACAAAAAACGGTAGATGAACTGAGCTATGAAGTAAAGCAAACGGTTCGACATGCCAATGACATTACCGCAGACGTTGATCATAAATTGAAGCAGGTGGAGCCTGTGATGGAATCGGTTAGAAACTTGGGCGAGGTGCTTAACGAAGTCACTCTAGCTGCGAAGCAGGCTTCCGCGGCATTAATCGCCCGGTTTCAGAAGCCACATCATACAGTGGATAAAAAGACAGGTACGGAAACCGCGATCAAGTCAGCTTCTTCGAACAGGCCATTAACTTCAACGGAACGGACGGTTCAGAGCTACAATGCGACCTACGAGGAGCCTGCGGCAAAGCCGGCCAAAAACTGGTTGGGTTATGTAGATATCGCTGCCGGGGTGTGGCAGAAAATGCGTCAGTAGCATAGTGGCTGAACCGTAAACTATAGGAAATTCATTGAAAGGGTGAGATTTATGATGAAGATTTTATTGCTAGCTGCTGGTTTGCTCACTCCCTTTTCCGGACAGGATACGGTTCAGCAAGCCGTTTCCCCGCATACGGCGGGGCATGTAGTAAGGGCTGTGCAGACGATTCCCGCCAAAAATGCCGTACCGGCTGATTTTCATACGTTAAACGGTATATCTTTGGACGATACGCGTGCGGATGTATTGAAAAAACTGGGCAAGCCCCTTCAAGTGAAGGAGGATACGCTGCTGCTTTCTACGGAATATCAATATCCTGACGTCGTGGTCGGTATGCGAGGTAATATGGTTTCTTATGTGCATGTAGATCCCGCTGCTGGACGGATCAAGGTCAATGACCAGTGGTTGCCGCTAAAACGGCAAACGCTGGATAAGGCGCTGGGTGGCTCACAATTTACGGCAGAGGACGGCGAGGTATACGTTCGTGGACAGCGTGCGATCAAAGTTTTTATGGATGAGGCGTCCGATAAGCCTAAATATGTCGAGTTTTTTGACGAAGCCGAATGGTAATGTCTCTAATTTTAAGAGCATGACATAACATGGAAGTTTCAAACGAATGTACAGCGTGTAATAGTCAGAGAAGTCAATCCTAATAAGGAGCGTGAGAAACATGAATCAGACCCATCATAAATCTTATGCCAAAGTGGTAGAGAACGGTGTACAAGCCGTCGAAGCGGTGAATGAATTGCGCAACACGGGCTATCGTTATGAGGATGTGTTCGTGCTCGCTCATGATCAGGACCGGACGGATCGTATTGCAGATACGGTGGATGCCAAGGAAATCGGGATTAAGGAAGAGGGCGTTTTTGATTCATTAGCCAATCTGTTCCGTTCCCGTGGCGACGAGCTTCGCGCTAAAATTACTTCCTTGGGATTTACAGATACGGAAGCTGATTTTTACGAAAAAGAACTGGATCAGGGCAAAGTTCTGGTCATTGCCAAAAAAGCTTGATAACGCCAGTTGAACAGGAAAATAGACTGGCATTAGAGCTGAAAAAGAGGATGCTGACCGCCGCACAAGTGCTTCGCGGTTCCTCCAAAAACATAGATAAGGAATGGGGCGAGGGCCTCATTCCTTATCTATGTTTTTGGAATGCCTTCTTATGGAGACGCTATTTCAGGTTCAGATCCATAAGGGTGTTGCCGCTTAAACAGGTATAGTATAATACATGGGTTACAGATAAGGAGAGAGAAATGAGAATCCTGATTGTTGACGATAATCCGACCAATGTCATTATTATTCGTGAAATATTAAAGAAAGAAAATTATAGGGATGTTATCTCTGCCAGCTCAGCCGCAGAAATGTTGGAGCATCTGGGGATTGGGGACCGTACCGTTAGTCTGCGCCCCCGACCTTCCGATATTGATTTGGTTTTGCTGGATATGATGATGCCTGAGATGGATGGTATTGAAGCTTGCAGCATCGTGCAGGAATACGAGCATCTGAAAGATATACCTATCATCATGGTAACTGCTGTAGGCGATTCCAAGAAACTGGCAGAGGCACTGGACGTGGGGGCCGTCGATTATGTCACCAAGCCTATTAATAAGGTAGAATTAATGGCCAGAATACGGCTTGCCTTGCGTCTCAAGCAGGAAAAGGACTGGCATAAAGACCGGGACCAGCGGATTCAGGACGAGCTGAAGCTGGCCGCGATGGTACAGCAGGCGGTGCTTAGTCCTGCCATCCAAGATCCTGTACTGCAAGTCAATGCCCTGTATCAGCCTTCCTTTGAACTGGCGGGAGACTTGTATTCCTGGTATCCGCTCGGGGAAGGTAGATATGCGATCATTTTGCTGGATATGATGGGTCATGGCATCTCTTCTTCACTGTTCTGCATGTTCATTGCATCTGTGCTCAAGGATACCGTGACCACATACGTAGAGCCCGAAAAGGTGATTCAGGAGCTGAATCGTCGTTTTAATCAACTGGATCTGGGCAAGCAGCTCGTGCAGTATTATTTTACGGCGATCTATATGGTCATTGATACCCGTTCTCGGCGGATTGATTATGTGAATGCAGGGCATCCGCCCGGCTTATTGTTCAGTCAGGATGGCAGCATCACCAAATTTGACCGTGCATGCAGTCCAGTAGGTTTGTTTGATAAAATTGATGCGGAAATGCACACGATCCATTATGAAGGAACGGGGCATATCGCTTTGTATACCGATGGCTTGCTGGAGGCTGTAGAGGGCGAATATGAGGAACAACTGGAGTATTTGACCGCATGTCTGCGCAAGCAAGAGGAATGGAATGAAGAAGCGATGCTGGATGCTTTTTTTCGTAAAGAAGCACCGCAGGATCGCGATGATGATAAGTGCCTGATCTGGATTTCATTGAAAGAGGGAGAGAGCTTGCATGAAAATCAGAAATAAACTGCTGATCGGCTTCGGGTCGCTTATGGCGATCCTCCTTGTGCTGACACTAATCAGCTATGATCGAATGGGGAGTCTGAATGAGCAGCTAAATCAGGTTTACCAGGACCGCTATATGAAGGTCCGAAAAACAACGGCCATTCGCGGTCAGGTGAACGATATGGCGAAGGTTATGGCCAATCTGATCCTGAATCCGGGGGCCTCTGTCAGTGAGGCTAAACGCCAGCTTGATGGTATTAGCGCTTCCGGAACCAAGGTGCTGGGAGAACTGGAATCCGGTTCCGGCACCAGTGAGGAGCAGCAGCAAGTGGATCGGGTAGCGGCCGCCTGGAAAGACTTTTTGAGCTATGAGCAAAGGCTGATTTCTTTGTTGAGTCAAGACCGTATTGAGGAAGCGAATGCTTTCCGTAATAGTACGGGGTTACCTGCTCAAGAGGAGGCGCTGGACAGCATTAATGCCCTGGCCGTTTTTCAGGATCGGGAAATAGATCATGATATGGAGCAAGCCAATCAGGCTTATGAGGAATCCGTGCAGATTACCACAATCCTGATGGCAGCCGGTCTGATGATGGGCTTACTCGTTATTTTGTGGGTGCTCCCAAGCATTGCCAAAGGTCTAAATATCGTTAGTCTCATGATCAACGGCTTTGGCAAAGGAAAATACAGGGCGATCAGCCGAATGAATGTAGCCTCCAAGGACGAGATTGGGGAGGTTGCCCGCGTATTTCAACAAATGGCTGGAGACCTGGAGGAAAAACGCAAATTTGAGCATTCCGTTCTTCAGACGCAGAAGGATCAAACCTGGCTTAATGCCAACACGGCACGATTAACAGAGCTGTTCCGAGGCGTGAATTCACTGGAGCAGGTCGCACAGATGTTTATCAGTGAGTTTACGCCCATTTTGGGAGGCAGCTACGGAGCGATTTATTTGCAAGGCAAGGAAGTGGAGGATGCCCAATTTAAGCTGTACGGCTCCTATGCGAAGGAGTCTGGTGAAGATTCGATCAAAGACGTTATCCATGTTGGCGAAGGCTTGCTTGGACAAAGTGTTCAGGATCGTAAGCCGATCCTGATTACAGAAGCTCCTGATGGATACTTGTCCATCGGCTCCGCATTGGGAGCGAGTAAGCCGGTGGGAATTATGATTTTCCCTATTTTGTTCGAGGACGATTGTATCGGTGCTGTGGAAGTAGCGTCGCTGGATCGCTTTAGTGATCTGGAAACGAAGCTATTTGCTCAATTAGTCGAGAGCTTGGGGATCATTTTGAATAACATCAAGGGACGGATGCGGGTAGAACAATTGCTGCGCGAATCGCAGGCGTTGACCGAGGAATTGCAGTGCCAGTCCGAGGAACTTCAAACCCAGCAAGAGGAGCTCAAGCGTTCTAACGGAAATTTGGAGAAGCAGACGGAGGAGCTTAAACGTTCGGAAGAATTGCTACAGCGTCAGCAGGAGGAACTGGAGCATTTTAACACCGAACTGATAGCCAAGACGAGAGCGCTGGAAGAGCAGGTTCGGGAAGGGGAGGAAAAGAACGATGAGATCGAACGTGCGCGTGCCCAGTTGGAACAGCAGGCGATGCAGTTGGGTATCACGAGCAAATACAAATCCGAGTTTTTGGCCAACATGTCGCATGAACTGCGTACTCCGCTGAATAGCTTGCTCATTCTTTCCCAGCTCCTGTCTGAGAACAAGGACGGCAATCTCAAGCCCAAGCAAGTAGAGTATGCACAGACCATTTATATGTCAGGCGCAGATTTACTGAAAATGATTGATGAAATTCTGGATTTATCCAAAGTGGACGCCGGGAAAATGGATATTAACCATGAAGCCGTCAATCTGAAAGAGCTGAAGATGTTTGTGGAGCAAAATTTTGCTCCAGTCGCAGCCAAACGTGAGCTTCAACTCCATACCAAGATAGAAGAAAACTTGCCGGAAGCCATTATAAGTGACGGTTATCGTCTCAAACAAATTTTACGGAATTTACTGTCTAATGCATTCAAGTTTACGATAGAGGGATCTGTTCGTTTTAGTGTATCAAGGGCAACCGGTGACCTGCTTCCCGGCTTTCTAAATCCGCATAAATCCTATCTGGCCTTGTCTGTACGTGATACGGGTATCGGCATTGCTTCGGATAAAACGGATCTGATTTTCGAGGCATTCCAGCAAGTAGATGGAACAACCAGCCGTAAATACGGCGGAACCGGGCTTGGCTTGTCGATCAGCCGCGAGCTTTCAAGATTGCTGGGCGGTGTCATTACAGTAGAATCCGAGCAGGGGCAGGGCAGTTGCTTCACGTTGTATCTGCCAGAACAAACGCAAACAACAGAGGGTGCGGAGTCGCAATCGGGCGCAGAACTGGATATTGGTGGCGTCGCAGCATCCGCAGAGTCGAATTCTCCTATGCTTGTTCCCGCTGAGCAGTTGCCTATGTATCAGATGCCTTCAAAGGAAAAATCGGAGAACATCGTGCACCCGGGCGACGACCGGAACGAGATTGCCTCGAAGGATAAGGTATTACTGATCATAGAGGATGATGTTAAATTCGCTAAAATCCTGTACGATATGGCTCGTAGCCGTGACTTTAAGGCACTTATCGCTCTACAGGGAGACGATGGGCTGGACATGGCCAGATCCTATTTGCCGGACGCCATTATTCTGGATATTCAATTGCCTGTAATGGATGGCTGGTCCATTTTGGGCGAGCTGAAAGGAAATTCATCTACGCGGCATATTCCGGTACATGTTATTTCGGTCATCGACGATGTGAAGCAAGGCTTGATGATGGGCGCAATTGCCTATCTCAAAAAGCCATCTTCAAAGGAAAGTTTGGATAAGGCATTTTCACATATTAAATCATATACAGATAAAATGGTGAAACGTCTTCTCGTGGTCGAGGACGATGATAATCAGCGTAAATCCATTATTGAACTGATTGACCATGACGATGTTGCTATTACGGCGGTGTCCACCGGGCAAGAAGCACTGAATGAGCTGGGGGTACAGCGGTATGATTGTATGGTGCTGGATCTTATGCTTAACGATATGACAGGCTTTGAATTGCTCGACCGCATTCGGGACAATGAGGAACTGACCGATCTGCCGATTATTATTTATACGGGTAAAGACCTGGACAGCAAAGAAGAAACGCAACTGCGCAAATTTGCGGAGTCCATTATTATTAAGGATGTCAAATCGCCCGAACGGCTTTTGGATGAAACGACCCTGTTCCTGCATCGTGTCGAAGCGAATCTCCCTGAGGACAAACGTAAAATTTTGCAAAAGCTATATAACAAAGAAGAATTGTTTGAAGGTAAAAAAATATTGTTGGTGGATGATGATATCCGGAACGTATTCGCCCTGTCCAGCGTGCTGGAAAGCTACCGCATGGAGGTTACCTTTGCGGAAAATGGTAGAGAAGCGCTGGAAATGCTGGAACAGACACCTGATTTTGATCTGGTGCTGATGGATATGATGATGCCTGAAATGGACGGATATGAAGCCATGCGGCGAATCCGGCTGATGCCGCAATTCGAGAAGCTGCCTATTATTGCCCTCACAGCCAAGGCTATGAAGGATGATCGTTCCAAGTGTATTGAGGCAGGCGCTTCCGATTATGTGAAGAAGCCGATTCAAACCGAACAGCTTTTGTCATTAATGCGGGTATGGCTGTATTCGTAGCCCGAAAAAATGGGTAATATAAATCAACACATGATTGGAGCGGTACTGGCAAAACCTATTCAGGAATTGGAGAGAGATTATGACATCAAAGGATACGGCGGATAATGCTGCTATTGAACTGAAATCGAATGAAACGGAGCGGGAAATGATTGAGATTGAGCTGTTGCTGGAAGGCATTCATCGGCTGTACGGCTACGATTTTCGTAACTACGCTCTGCCATCGATCAAGCGGCGTATTTATTATCATGCACAGTCCGAGAATGTTAGCACGATATCAGGGCTTCTGGAGAAGGTACTGCATGATCGCAGCGCCTTCGACAGACTGGTGCAAAGCCTTTCGATTCCAGTGACCGAGATGTTCCGCGATCCAGAGCTGTTTCTGAATTTCAGGCAGAAAATCATACCGATTTTACGGACATATCCGTACATTCGAATATGGCATGCAGGTTGCTCGACAGGTGAGGAAGTATACTCGATGGCGATCATGCTGCATGAGGAAGGCTTATATGATAAAGCCCGTATTTATGCGACGGATATGAATAACCTGTCTTTACAGCAGGCGAAGGAAGGCGTATACGGGATTGATCGAATGAAGCTGTATACCAAAAATTATTTGGAGTCAGGGGGCACGCAATCGTTCTCCGAATATTATACAGCCAAGTATGATTCAGTCATGTTTCATCCTTTTTTACGTAAAAACATTATTTTTGCGGAGCACAACTTGGCGACAGACCGGTCCTTTAACGAGTTCAACGTTATTTTTTGCCGGAATGTCATGATTTATTTTAACGATGAACTTCGCAACCATGTACACGGGTTGTTTTATGATAGCTTGAGCCATTTTGGCGTATTGGTGCTGGGGGCCAAGGAATCCATACATTTTACCGATTATAGTGATTCCTACGAGCTGCTGGACCGGATAGAAAAAATATACCGGAAGATTAAATAGAGGTGCTTAGGAGGATCCCATGGGGCTTTATGAACCGATTCATATACTGCTGGTAGATGACAGACCTGAGAACCTGCTCGCTCTTGAGGCGGTGCTGGAGAGTGAACAATATAATCTGGTAAAGGCCACATCCGGGGAAGAAGCGCTGCGATGTCTGTTAAAAGATGAATTCGCACTGGTAGTCCTCGATGTGCAGATGCCGGGTATGGATGGAATTGAGACTGCAAAGTTAATCAAGGCCAGAGAGAAAACGAAGGATATTCCGATTATCTTCATTTCAGCTAACAGTAAGGAAGCAGAGCATTTATTTGCGGGGTATTCAGCGGGCGGTATTGATTATATGGTGAAGCCGTTCGTCCCTCAAATTCTCAAGTCCAAAATTGAAGGCTTCGTGCAAATGTATCTGACAAACAAACGCTTGAAGACACAGTCCATGCTGCTTCATCAGAAGACCCAACAGCTGGAGAAGATGAATAGCGAACTGATTGCCGCCAAGGAGGCAGCCGAAATCGCGGCTAATGCCAAAACGGAGTTCCTGGCAATGATGAGCCATGAAATTCGGACACCTATGAACGGTGTGATTGGCATGATTGACCTGTTGATGGAAACAGAACTGCAAAGCGATCAGCAGGAATATGCCGATATCATTCGCCGCAGTGCAGATGCGCTCGTAGCGGTCATTAACGATATTTTGGACTTTACCAAGCTGGAGTCAGGCAAAATGGAGGTAGAGGAATATCCGTTCGATCTGGTTTCCTGTATCAAGGAAGTTTTCAGCCTGTTTACGGTGGAAGTCAATCGAAAGAATCTGGAGATGGATTTTTTTCTGGATGAACAGCTACCTCCAGTGTTATACGGTGATATGGGAAGACTGCGTCAGGTTCTCATTAATCTGGTATCCAATGCCGTCAAATTTACAGATCGTGGTGGTGTATACGTCTTCGCATCGGTCAAAGAGCGTAGCGACGAAGGACTTACTGTTGAGTTTTCCGTGAAGGATACAGGCATTGGTATTGAGCCAGCCAAGGTTGGAAGGCTGTTTCAGCCCTTTTCCCAGCTCGATTCCTCGATGACGCGCAAATATGGTGGAACCGGTTTAGGACTCGCTATTTGCAAAACATTGGTGAATATGATGGGCGGGGATATCCGTGTGGACACCAGCGGCGAGCAGGGGGTAACGTTCCATTTTACAACGAAGCTTGGCTTTGCTCAGGAAAATGAACTGGAGGGAGAGTCCAGTCACGAATGGGAAATTCCCCATCAGAACTCCTCAAGCCGTAAACCTGTATTGGTCGTGGATGACCATCCGATCAACCAGAAGCTGATGGTCAATATACTGGATAAGCTCGGTTTGGCTTCGGATGTGGCAGCAGACGGGCAGCAGGCGCTTGATATGGTCATGGCTAACCAGGATTATGACTATATCTTCATGGACTTGCAAATGCCTGTGATGGACGGATTAGAGTGTACGGGCAAGGTGCGTAAACAATTGGCGGGAAGGTCACAGCCTGCTATTATCGCCATGACAGCGAATGTGATGGATGGTATTCAGCCCCGATGTATTGAGGCCGGAATGAACGATTATATTAGCAAGCCCGTGAAAATCAGCAGTGTAAAACAGGCTCTACTGCGGCATTCTCCGGATCATTTTCCAATGCAATCAGGCAAAGACCAAATTCACGAGGCCTAGCCTGATGCGTAGATGGTGACATTTGGAAGGTGCAGAAAGCATCATACGGTGATTCAAGCGATCGTATAATGGGTTAGTATGTAAGGAAATCTTTTTTCGGGAGAGTAGGCCTATGAATACTAATAAAAATGAAAAGTTCAATGCGATTACAGAAACAAGTGATGGATTAAATACCGTGTACCTTAGCGGAGAGCTGGATCTTTCGGTGGCACCTGATTTTCGTCTGGTGATGGAGCCTTTGGTGGGGGAATCCGGCCAGGACTTGATTATTAACTTAAAAGAGCTTAAATACATTGACAGTACAGGTATCGGTATTTTGTTATCTATTTTGAAGGCAAGGCATGGGATGGAGTCCCGGTTTGCCGTTCAGGAGGTACCACCTCAAATTCAAAAACTGTTCGATATGACCGGTATTGCCAAATTCTTTGTCCCCCAGGAGAATTCCCAATAGGAAAGGAAAGAAAAAGAAATGAATGCTCAAATTCAAAAAGTAGTTCTTAATTTGCCGGCAACTGCTGATTTTGTCGATATTGTAAGATTAAATTTGTACGGAATTGCCGCGAAAATGGGATTCTCTTACGAGGATATAGAAGACATGAAAGTGGCTGTATCTGAAGCCTGTAATAACTCTGTTCTTTATGCTTACGGTCATGAAGGCGGAGTGGTGGAAGTAACATTCGAATTTGACGAAGCTTCGTTGTCCATCCGTGTCAAAGATGAAGGGGAGAGCTTTGAACGAATGGAGAACCCGTCCCGACTTGCATCCTTGCATGACAAAGAGCTGAATGATGCGCAGGTAGGCGGACTGGGCTTCTATCTCATGCAGGCGCTTATGGACGATGTCCATATCTTGAATGAGACTGGAAAAGGCACGGAAGTCGTGCTTGTAAAGCGTCTGGTCAGAAGCGAGGAAAAAGTATGAATGAAAAGGTAACTCCCCCGGAGTCGATGGATGAAGCCGTTGGTCTAATCTGGGAGTACCAGCAAACCAAAGATAACGAGATTGCTACCGTACTGATCCGCAAGTATGAGCCGATGGTCAAGATGGCTGCCGGGAAAATCTCCCGTAACCGCCCAGACTTATACGAGGATTTATATCAAACCGGTCAGATGGCATTGATACGTCTGCTTCAGCAATACGATATCAGCTTGGGAATCCCCTTTGAACCGTATGCTATGAAAAGTATGCTGGGACATATGAAAAATTATTTGCGCGACAAATCCTGGTACATTCAGGTTCCTCGCCGCATCAAGGAAAAGGGTGCGCTCGTTCAGCATGCCATCGACGAACTGACTGTTAAACTGGAACGTTCGCCGAATGTGAACGAGATCGCGGAGTATTTGGACCTTACCGTGGAGGAAACGATCGAAGTGCTCGCAGGCCGTGAGTGCTACCATTATGTGTCACTGGACTCACCTTTATCCCAGGAGGAGAGTGCGGCTACGTTAGGCGAGCTTATCAGCTCGGATGCCAATGACTACGACACCGTGGAAAAACGAATGGATTTACAACAAGCTTTAAGCCAGCTTAAAGAGCAGGAACAGAAGGTGTTCCTTCTGGCATTTCAGGAGGGTCAATCTCAACGTGCGATTGCGCAGACCTTGGGCGTATCGCAGATGAGCGTATCCCGCATCCAGAAGCGGGCGACCGAGAAGCTGAAACAGATCATGTCTAATTCTTCTATCTCATGAGAGGAAGACGGCCTTCATGGTTTCGATTACTGGACGTCACATCGTAAGGACACGCCATTCCATCAGGGAAGCGTGTCCTTTTTTAAAGCGGAAAAGGAGGGGGAGGAAGGTTGAAATCTACGGCTGTATTTGAACAGATTTCCTCCTTTCGCGGAGGGTGGGAATGGTGGGACATCGGTGCTAGAGACTGGCAGGACCCCATTATACAAGAGCTGAAAGAGAAACTTCCGGAGGCCCGGGAATGGCTGGACAAGGTAGAGGACATCCCATCCAGTTTTATTTCTGTGCGCTTTCTGGATGGCGTTCAACCCTTGATATGCGGATCGCTGATCTATTCCATTCAGGAGGAAATCGACAGTCAACGCGATTGTAACAAGTTCTATTTCCTGGTCCTTGGCCAGAAATTAGTGACCTTAAACCTGGATCAGAATACCCGCGAAATCATGCACACGGCCGAACGTCAAAAAATGCTCGACCGATGTGAAAGTGCAGCTGATGGCATGTTTGTACTGGCAAGGGCAGTTCTTCATTATTTTCATACGGGGATGGACAAATTCGAGATTAACCTGAGAAAACTGGAAGAGAATATGGAGAAAAGAAATGCCCGTACGCTAATGGACTCCATATTGAATGCGCGTTTTGAGCTGTTGTATTGGAGTAATATGTTCATTCCATTTTCAGAGCTGGTAACGGCTTCCCGGGAAGCATATCTGGATGAGCTGGAGGAAAATCGCTTTTTTAAGCAGCTACTTTACCGTGTCAATCGAATGGAAGGGCTGTTCCGGCATTATGAAAAGGAAATTGACACGTTGATCTCCATTGACGATGCCATTTCTGCATTTAGGGGAAATGAGATTACGAAGACACTCACCATTGTAACAGCCGTATTTACGCCTGCAACCGTAGTGGGCGCCATTTGGGGCATGAACTTCGAGAACCTGCCCTGGATCAAAACAGGCTGGGGCTTTACCGCCGTGATTGCGGCGACCCTGTTAAGTATGGTGGGTATGTACGGCTGGCTGATGATGAAGGGATGGACAGGAGATTTGCTGAAAACGAACAAGCGCAACAAACTTTAGCTGAGTCATCCCAAATGTACAGATAAAAACGATCCATGGTAATGGGCTACGTGTACGCACGAACCTCTGGTTACTATGGATCGTTTGCCGTCTAATTTCCACCTTGGCTCATTTTAATATACCCCAGCAGCTCGGCAATAAAATCTCCGATGATCGGAAGATTCAGTTGTACAAGGAAGCTGAGCAGCCAAGCGAGCAGAGCGAGTATGACGACCGTACCCAGCGTAAGGCCAAGCCCCCTTGCAATGCCTGCGGTCAGGTTGCTGATGATCCTTTTTTTGGGATTGGAATAGGTTTCCAATACATCGCGAAATTCTACTCTTTCCAGCATGTCGGCTATTTGATCTAAGCGCTTATTAAGCCGCTTCACCTCATGACGCAGTTCAAAGGGGTGCTCATTCACATCAAAATCCCTTGTTTGATCCTGACCCTGTCGGGGATGAAAGGTCCGTTTGTTGTTTACGCTTAGGTCATCTCCATACGAGTTTGGTTTGCTCATCGTCATCCCTGCCTTTCAGTCATCCTAAAAAAACAGCCAGCTTCGTGCATGCTGGCTGTTCAGTGTTTTAAGGTCTATTCTTGTTGTACACAGAATTCCCTATCATTAGGAAGTGGTGTTTAATTGTTTTTGCGTTTCCTTGGCAGCTTGGGCCGCTGCATCCATAATTTCTTGATCAGCCTTGACTGCTTCATCAGCAACATCGGCAGAGGCTCTGGCTACGCTGGATAAAATAATGTCTTTGCTACCAGATACGGTTTTAGCTACATCTTCTGTTTTAGTGGAAACCGTTTTAGCCAGATCCGTTGCTTTGTTGCTGACTACGGATGCAACGTCTTTTGTTTTATCGGCAACCACTGTAATTTTATCAGACAAATCGCTGCGCAAATCGCGACCCGGCTTCGGCGCGAACAGCAGGGCTGCCGCAGCACCAATCAAACCTCCGATGAATAAACCCTTTGCAAAGCTTGAAGTATTACCTACCGTATTTTGATTATCAATGTTACTCATGTCATATCACTCCTCTTATAGAATAAAAAAATATATAAATGTTAGGTAGCCCTTCTTAAAAGCCTGGACACAAGTCCGAGCAGGAACACAAATAATGCGGTTCCGAGTATGGCCGGAATGACTGCAAAATCACCGATGACCGGACCCCAGTTTCCCAGCAGCGTGGCACCGAGCCAAGCTCCTACAAATCCAGCGATCATAGAGCCTATAATGCCGCCGGGCATTTCATGGCCAGCGAGCGCGTCGCCAATCAATCCGATAATAATAGCCATTACGATACTTAATACTATTCCCCACACAAGGATCGCCTCCTTTATCCTTCAGTTTAGCAGAAACATCTGTTTAACAGAATCATAATGCTTTTTGTGAGTGCTGAGTTTAGAGTGCTGCGTTGTCTTGCTTACTTCGTATATAAACGCCGTGACTCCGTGTGAAACAAGAAACCGTCTCGAACCGCTTACGGGCGGGGAACAGAAGGAGGCAGAGAACCCTGCAGCCGTGCTCGCCAATAGATAACAGGAACGGTAAACACGAGCCAAATGATTCCGGCGATATAACCACCCGCTATGTCGGTTGGAAAGTGAACCCCCAGATAGACACGGCTTAGCCCGATCAGGAGAATCAAAAGGGTGCCAAGAACGCAGGGAAGGAAGATAGAGCGCTCATGAATTTTTCGTTCTATCGCCCAAATGGCAAAAATCATGCCGTAAAATCCCATGGAAATCATGGCGTGCCCACTGGGAAAACTATAGCCGCCGACTTCTACCAAATGTTGAAGGGATGGGCGCTCCCGTTGCAAAACTTCTTTAATGAGCGTGTTCAACACCCACATGGCCGTAAAGCTGCTTATTACTGCAAAGGCATAAGCTCTCGAACGGAGATATACCCGGCACAAGGCGGCAATACCCAGGGCAATGAGTAAAGAGACACGGAAGGAACCGAAAGACGTAATGAATACAGCGACAGGCAGGAGCTTGTGATGAGCCGCCGTTGTGTCTGGAAAGATTGCAGCCTGAATGCGTTCATCCCAATATAAAAAAGGAGCTGTACCGATCCATCGAACAGTGTAGGCAATGAAAAGCAAAACGCCAATCATAACGATGGACGCGTACAGACTGCGACGTAAATAGTATGGAAAAAAACGGGATGGCTGAGGTTCTTGGGAAAGCATATGTAGGGAATCTCCTCCTTATGGCTTCGTACATAGATTTATCTTTTTGTACTATAAACTTAACCAATATTGAACTTGAGAGCAAAACGTGACTGGAGCACCGCTCTGTCAATTAAAAATACAAGCTACAGGTAATGAGGAAGTGTCTGAACTGGTGCTGGCAGATTTATCATAAAGACATCCGCGAAGAAATCCATCAGAGAATGATAAAAAATAAAGCTCGTATCCCGTTGCGCGTCTGTTGATGCGAACGGAGATACGAGCTTTATTTACGGGCACAGGCCGCTACCATGAACAGTGTCACCCAAGATGATAGGCTGTAAGTAAGCTAAACGGCGTGCATTTGTCTTCTGATTAGGAGGGATTACGTAATCTGCCCAGCTCGGAGACGATGGCCTCGACTTCTGAAATACTCAGATTAGGCTTGTTTATCACCATATCATAGACATCACGGAGATCCTCGTATTGCTCCAGAGAGAAAGCGGAGGACTGCATAGCAGCGCCACTCGCCATACGAAGCTTGGTTTTGATGCCTTCAATCATATGTTCAATGTTGGCATGAGACGGTACAGACAAATCCATCGTTAATGTTCCATCCTTTCATATCAGGGGAAGTTGCCTGTATTGTATCATGTTTTTATTGTAGAATGTACTGAAAGTCAGATTATCGGTCAACGGCCGGATCAAGGAGGATGGACGAAGGTGTCTTTGTATAATCGGGCTTCTGTATCCAGGCGCTCTCCTATAGACAGTAATGCGGAAAAAACAGATCGCCAAGGGCTCGTACCGTTTTTTCGGGGAATTCATTCTCAGCATGAGATGAATAAGCTGACCTTTGTTTGTATCGGCACGGATCGTTCGTCAGGCGATTCGCTGGGACCGCTGGTCGGCACCATGCTTATGGAACAGGGCTTTCCGCACGTCATCGGCACCATGACTGAGCCGTGCGACGCGGATCATCTGGTTTCGTATTTGGAGCGTATTCCCCAGGACCATCATGTGATTGCCATCGACGCTTGTCTGGGGCAGCAAGGATCGGCGGGGATGTTTCTGGTTGCCCATGAGCCGCTAACTCCGGCGCGTTCGGTCGGACTGGCTGCCGTCTGTCGGAGATTACAGCGTCGCAGCTATTGTGAATGAGCGTAGTCCCAAACCCTACTGGACATTGCAAATGACATCACTACATCTCGTCATGACGATGGCTGCACACATAGTCCATGCTGCGTCTTGCGGGTTTGGCTTAAGAGCAGATTCGCAAGAATTTCCAGAGAGCTACCGTTTCAGATATTGATGGTCTGCTTAATAATATACATCAGCATGTTCTAATCATAATATATTCGCACCAATAGATTATATACAGAGAAAGAAGGGTTCTACATGGAAAAGGTACTATGTGAAGGAACGACAATCTGCTATGCCGAACAGGGAAAAGGAGAGCCCATCATCCTGTTGCACGGATTTTGTGGAAGTTCTTCCTATTGGGATGAGGTTGTTCCATTGCTGTCCCAAAGCTATCGCTGCATTGTTCCGGACTTGCGTGGTCATGGACGTAGCGATGCTCCGCTTGGAGCCTACACGATTGATCAAATGGCGAACGATGTGCTTAAGCTTCAAGAGCAACTGGACATCCCAAAGGCTGCCTGGTTTGGTCATTCCCTCGGGGGTTATTTGACGCTTTCTGCGGTACAGCGCCATCCCGAGCGGCTTACAGCCTTCGGACTGATTCACTCCACTGCCTACGCGGATACGGAGGAAGGAAAAGAAAAACGGAACAAGGCCGTATCCACTATTCAAACCGAAGGGATTACAACATTTGTAGATGGACTCGTCCCCAGACTATTTGCTCCAGAACATGTAGAGTCCTTATCGAATCAGGTACTCAAGGTCAAAGAAATCGGTTATAAAACGCCGCCGCAAGGAGCCGTGGGCACATCTTTGGCCATGCGTGAGCGTTCTGACCGCCGCGACGTGCTGTCGGCCTCCACCTTGCCAACTCTGTTAGTGGCGGGTGAGCAGGATCAGGCGGTTCCTCCCGCCCGGACGTTTACGACAGATCGGGCCGGGGTCACTCAGGTCACTATATCCGAAGTTGGCCATATGAGCCTGTTCGAAGCGCCGGAACAACTGGCACATGCCATTTTGGCATTTTTACAACAAAACATCCAGCAGTAAGCCCGAGCAGCAAAGCCAAAAACCGGAACCATCTGGTGCAAATACAGAGGGTCTCCGGCTTTTTTGCGTTTTAAATTGATTTTGGTTGTACAAACTGGTTTCCGTCTTGACTGAGTCATTTGGCTTTTGCACAAGGATGACTTACAATCAGAATGTAATGGTTCCTGGTTGTCGAGGCATCGGGATGAAAGGAAGCGAACGGCTTGCTTAGAAAAGATTATTTGCTCAGTATGATGGAAGAAATGACATCGGCAGTGGCATCAGTACTCGGTCTAAGGCGTGAAAATAAACACGTCGAAGCGCTAAAACAACTGGATGACCTGCTTAACAAGCAGTTTCGTCTTCGTTCAGATTTGCTCAGACGATTGCCGCCGGAACAAATTATTGAGCTTTTCCGACTGGGTCCCGGTATTGAAGCGGACAAGCTTCAGCAGGTGGCTCGCATTTTGGAAGAAGAAGCCGCTATTTACCTGGAAACCGACAGAACAGACGAGGGGATACGAATCTTGATTAAATCCCTTCATCTATACTTGTACAGTGATTTGAATGGCGCGACCCGTGACATTCAGGTTCTGCCTGAACGAATTGCGTGTATCGTCAATTTGGTTCGGGAATATGAGCTACCAGCCGATACAAGCAAGCTGCTGGCTGTCCATTACGAGCGAGAGGACAGACTGGACGAGGCCGCTGATGTCTGGTTCGGACTGGCATGGGAGCAGCCGGAGCTGTTGCCGGAAGCAGAGGCATTTTATAATCAATTGCTGGATAAGACTGATGCGGAGCTTCAACGGGGTGGACTTTCACGCCGGGAAGTAACCGAGGGTTTGGTCGAGATTACCCAACTACATGAAAGAAAGTGAGATGTACCTTTTGGATTCACTGCGTGAACTTATATACCAACTAACTACAGGAGGATCCCTCATAACCGCGACGCTGAGTCAGCTTCGTAAACGGGAGGATGCTTCCTTTACTAAAGTGCAAATCAAGCCTGTGGAATTGAAGAACAAGCTGCATTACCAGTTTGCTTTTCATTACAGCAACAAAGTCATTCATGAAAACTTGCCCCCTGACGAAGCTAACGAGCGCATGACCGCCTTGTTTGAGGACACGTTCCGTCAAGGACTCTTGTGTGCGAAGAATGCGGACTATCAGGTGCTGATCAGTAAAAAATATAAAGTGTCTATTTTGACAAAATCACCGAGCAAAAGTACAGCCGACCTGTCTCATAACCGCAAAAAGCAATATGTGCTGGAGGAAGGGGAACGGATTCCTTTCCTGATTGAGCTTGGGATCATGAATGAGGACGGCAAGGTACTAGCCCGCAAGTATGATAAGTTCCGCCAAATCAATCGTTTTCTCGAAATGGTGCAGGATGTACTGCCTAACCTTCCCGTAGGTCGTCCTTTAACAATTGTGGATTTTGGCTGCGGCAAATCATATTTGACCTTTGCGCTGTATCATTACTTGGCAGTACAGCAAAAACGACCTTTGCAGATCGTCGGTCTGGATTTGAAGGCAGATGTTATTGAAACCTGTAATCTTCTGGCTCAAAAGCTGCAATACCGCCAATTGGAGTTTTTGGTCGGTGACATCGCGGACTATAACGAGCTGGAGCAGGTGGATATGGTTGTGACTTTGCATGCCTGTGATACCGCAACGGATGCCGCGTTGGAGAAGGCAGTTCGTTGGGATGCATCTGTCATTTTGTCCGTTCCGTGCTGCCAGCATGAGCTGTTCAGCCAGCTGGAAAATCCGGTGCTGGAGCCGCTGCTTTCCCATGGTATTTTGAAGGAGCGCTTTTCAGCGCTGGCAACAGACGGTATCCGAGCCAAGCTGCTGGACATGATGGGATACCGGACACAGTTGCTGGAATTTATCGACATGGAGCATACGCCTAAAAATATTTTGATCCGTGCCGTCAAAGGCCAAGCAGGGGAACGTTCTGTTTTATGGCGTGAATACACGGCATTTCGGGATTTTATTCATGCTGATCCTTATTTGGAGCGTGCTTGTGCGGATTTGCTTCCCGAGGGAGCAGGGCAGACGAAGAAACAGGGATAGAAATATAGCAAAAGTGGGGCCACTGCGGGGTGGCTCCACTTTTTTGTAAATCACAGTTTACAGTTTGCAGTTACAGATTGAGATGCTTCCCTTGCTTCGCATATCCTTGGATGCGCAGAACTATCCGCCATAGGCACTTCTAAAGGCAGTGCACAAAACGGCGCGATCCACCTGCCACAATGCTGCGAGTTCCTCGCTGACATCTTCATCCCACCAGTCGCATAGTAGTCTGCGGTTGCTGTGGTTTTCGGCGATCCAGATGAGGTGTCCGGCGACCTTGCGGCAGTACAGCTCCTCGCCCTGCTTGACCAGATCGGGGGCGATGTGAACGGGCAGACGCTTGCAGGTTCTGTACAGCTCTTTGCTGCATGCGCGCCGGATACCACGAGCCGTGGGTAGACGGGATTGTGGATTGTTATGTTTGGGGATTTTGCCGGGAGGCATATCATATCCCCTCCTCTCTCTCTCAACTTATGCGGGCAGAAGAGCGGGGGTCACTCACCTCCCTGTTTGGGCGAAGTGGCGACTTGTTCTGCCGCTGTGATACACTAATGGAAATAGAGAACAGGCAGGGAGTGGGAAGTAAAATGGACCATATATCTAGTATCATTAATTATTTGTTTGAGATCATTCGTAGTCTTGGGTATTTTGGTATTATGCTAGGCCTGATGGTTGAGGTCATTCCAAGTGAAATTGTCCTCGCTTATGGCGGCTTTTTAGTTTCCTCGGGTCACATTAATTTTTTTGGTGCGGTCGTGTTTGGAACCATCGGCGGAGTGCTGGCACAACTGTTTATTTACTGGATTGGACGCTATGGCGGCAGACCGGTATTGGATAAGTACGGAAAATACATACTCATCAAAAAAAGCCATGTCGACCACGCCGAAGCCTGGTTTAACAAATACGGCACAGGGGTCATTTTCACAGCCCGCTTTATCCCTGTTGTGCGTCACGCGATCTCCATCCCTGCCGGGCTGGCTCGCATGAGTGTATGGCGTTTTATTATTTTGACGACGCTGGCAGTTATACCTTGGTCTGTTCTGTTTATATATTTAGGAATGCTGCTTGGAGACAAGTGGGAGCAGATTGACGAAGTGGCAGCACCTTATATCAAACCGATTTTGCTGGTTGCCCTTGCGCTCTTGATCATTTATTTTGTTATCAAATGGATTGTGTCCAAAAAGAAGAAAGGGAGTGTATAACATGAGTCGTACTAACGTGTCACAATATTTTGGAAAAGGTCTAAGCCCCGAACAGTTTATGGAGGGGATGGAAAAGAACAAGGAAGCCTTCCGCTCCGGGTATGATCAGTTTGTGTGGAACCGTGAAGAGGACCGTGAGTATTTTGAAAGCCTGAACCATCGGGATGACCTGCATGTACTCATTTTGGCCGCCGACTGGTGTGGAGATGTAGTACGCAACGTGCCGGTTGTATTCCGTGCGCTGGAGAATAGCGGGATTCCGACTGAAGTATTGATTTTGGAAAATCATCAAGCGCTGATGGACGACTTCCTGACGATGGGCGGACGTGCTGTACCGATTGTGATTTTTGCCGATACAGGGGGCCATGTACTGGGTCACTGGGGACCGCGTCCTGCACATGTCCAACAAATTATGATCGGGTTCAAACGTGAAAATCCAGATCGGGAAGCCGATGATTATCAAGAAAAAATTGCGGTGGCCCGTAAAGAAATGGCTGAGAAATATGGGGAGGGAACCGAGGTTCATCCTGTAATTGTTCAGGAATTGCGCGAGCTAATCTCGGGATTTTAAAATATGACGTTGTCTATTCGCAGCTTTAATCTGGGCCCGCTCCAAACGAATGCCTATTTGCTTCAGGGGGATGACCCGCAGCGTGCCGTTATCATTGATCCTGGCATGAATCCGGGTCCTTTGCTGAGAGCCATTGAGTCACTGAAGATTGAAGCCATCTTGCTGACCCATGCTCATTTTGATCATATCGGTGGAGTGGATGAGATTCGCAAAGCGAAGGGTTGTCCGGTTTATCTGCACCCTTTGGAGCAGGACTGGCTTACATCCCCTAAATTAAACGGCTCTTTGATGTGGCCCGAGGCATCCCCGCCGATCTCGACGGAGCCTGCCGAATATGATTTGGCGGAAGGTCAGCAATTGAACCTGATCGGGCATACATTCAAGGTGTTCCATACACCTGGGCACTCACCCGGAAGCGTCAGCTTTTTGTGTGGTAAGGACTTGTTCTCCGGCGATGTATTATTCCGTCAGGGTGTTGGCCGCACAGACTTGACAGGTGGGCGGGAACGGGACTTGTACGATTCCATTCAGAACAAATTGTTCCCGCTTGGAGATGACATTACGGTGTATTCCGGTCACGGTCCCAAAACGTCCATCGGGTATGAGAAAGCCAACAATCCGTATATACGATAAAAAGTGATGAATGTTTTCGGCTGGGGCATAATCAAGGTTGTGACAGGTTTTGCCCCATTTCGACAACAAATTATAAATAATGTATAGACAAAGGTTTTTATTTTTGTTAACATACACATATTGAAGTTACATACTAAACTCGCGAAGCACGCAAGCTGTGGATGAATCCCGGTTTGCGTTCTTTTTTTTGCCCATTAAGAGGATAAAGAGGCATTTGGCCGTCAGATCACAAGGGGGAGCATCAATGAAAAGGAAGTATATATCTGGGTTACATCGTGAGAATGGAGATAGCCGCCATTTTTCCATAAAGACAGAAGACGGAGCTTCTGTGCAAGGTTCTGAACCGAAGGTAATAACTTGGAAAAAGGTAACAAAACAGGACGGAACCATTGCACAGAGTTGGCACGCAAGGCTAAATGAGTACAGGCTGGGACGTGGAGACGGACAGTTTTGAAGATACATAGATGATATAGACAAGCTACTTTTTTTTTAGTAGACTTAGCAGATAAGTTCAGACAAACGGGGGGGCTAACGATGCATCATTTAGGAACTAGAATTATGATCGTCGCGGATGCTTTTGAGCAGAATCTTCCTGTGGGCGAACATGGTTATATCATCGCTTATGACCGTAATGCGGACAATGCTTTTGACTATGTCATTCGCGTCCCGAAGGTGAATCGCAACTTTTTTGTACCTTCCGGGGACATTGAGCTGGAAGAAAGTATTTTGAAGCTGGAAGCCGAGCGGATTGAGCGTGAAGCGCTGATAGATTACGCCCTTGCTACGCATAATGAGAAGCTGTTCAGACATGTGATGAACGGTGGTCTTGATTCGGTAGAGGTTGAGGAAGAAGAAACCGCGACAGAATTGTTGTCACAGGCTGATTTTATTAGACAAGTCAATTTACGTGCTTGGATATAGGGGGGCGGCTAATGCCGACTCTTTTGAAGAATATATAATTAGCACGTTCTTAGCTCCTATCGCTTTTCGAAAGAGCACCGAGAGGTGCTTTTTTTTATACATTTAGTAACATTTACTGCTCGGCTATACAGTTTGATTCTGTACCGCGTCAAAGATTGAATTGTAAAGGGTTCTATCCTATAATTAAAAACGTTATTTCAAAGTTCGGTGCAGCATTTTTGATATCAGGATTTTGCAAAATTCGATTCAAGTCGCTCCGAAGTGCAATATATAGACGAACTAGACCCTTTCGATCTATAGATTGTTCATTGGAAGTCGCTTATTGGATTTTTGCAAAATCCTCTTATACACGAGGAGGTTTTTGTATGAACATTTCCACGGAAGATGTCCGTCACGTAGCCAAGCTGTCCCGGTTGAATCTGACCGCAGCCGAGGAAGACACGATGACAGGGCAATTGAACGCTATTCTTCATTATGCGGAGAAGCTGAATGAGTTGGATACGGAAGAGGTAAAACCGACCACTCATGTGCTGCACGTCAGCAATGTCATGCGGGACGACGAAGTTCGCGAAAGTTTGACACACGAGCAAGTGATGCGCAATGCACCTGAAGAAGAAGACGGACAGTTTAAAGTTCCTGCTGTTTTGGAATAGATTTCACATTTGAAAGGAGGATGCAAATTGAGCTTGTTTGATAACACATTGCCGGAAATACATAACAAGCTGCATCAAAAGGAAATTTCCGTGAGTGACCTGGTGGGTCACGCTCTGGAGACGATTGGTGCGCGGGAAGACAAGATCAGGGCCTATATTACGGTTGACGAGGAGCAGGCACGTGCATCCGCACGTCAGCTGGACGATCATCTGATCTTGGGAGAGGAACGAGGTTTGCTGTTTGGCCTGCCGGTTGGCATTAAGGATAACATCGTGACAGAAGGGCTGCGTACAACGTGCGGCAGTCAGTTTTTGAAGAATTTTGATCCCGTGTACGATGCAACGGTTGTCGGCAAATTGCGTGCGGCGCAAACCGTAACATTGGGCAAAATGAACATGGACGAATTCGCGATGGGCGGCTCTAACGAGAATTCCAGCTTCTTCCCGGCACGAAATCCTTGGGATCTGGAACGCGTTCCCGGCGGCTCCAGTGGCGGCTCGGCTGCGGCTGTAGCAGCAGGCGAGGCTTATTTCACCCTCGGCTCCGATACAGGCGGCTCCATTCGCCAACCCGCTTCTTATTGCGGCGTAGTCGGCTTGAAGCCAACCTATGGTCTGGTATCACGTTTTGGTTTGGTGGCCTTTGCTTCTTCTTTGGACCAAATTGGACCGATTACGAAGAATGTTCAGGATTCGGCGTACGTATTGCAAGCCATTGCAGGCTATGATCACAAGGACTCCACTTCTGCGAAGGTAGACATTCCTGATTACTTGAACGCTTTGACCGGAGATGTAAAAGGACTTCGTATTGCTGTACCTAAGGAGTATCTGGGTGAGGGTGTCGATCCACAGGTCAAGGAAAAGGTGCTGGACGCGCTGAAAACGCTGGAAGGACTGGGCGCGGTATGGGAAGAGGTTTCTCTTCCGCACACCGAATATGCGGTAGCCACATACTATCTGCTGGCTTCATCCGAAGCATCGTCCAATCTGGCCCGTTTTGACGGTGTACGCTATGGCGTACGTGCAGACAACCCGGACAACCTGCTGGATCTTTACCATCAATCCCGCACGCAGGGCTTTGGCCCCGAGGTGAAGCGCCGGATTATGCTGGGCACCTATGCGCTGAGTTCCGGGTACTATGATGCTTACTACTTGAAAGCTCAAAAAGTGCGTACACTGATCAAACAGGATTTTGATCGTGTGTTTGAACAATATGATGTCATTATCGGACCTACTGCGCCGACAACAGCTTTTAAAATCGGTTCGCAAGTGGATGATCCATTAACGATGTATTTGAACGATATTTTGACGATTCCGGTGAGTTTGGCTGGAGTGCCGGCCATCAGCATCCCTTGTGGCTTTGCGGATGGATTGCCGGTTGGACTGCAAATTATCGGAAAAGCCTTTGACGAGTCTTCCGTGCTGCGTGTAGCACATGCCTTTGAACAAAATACCGAATTTCACAAGCAGCGTCCGCAGCTGTAATTTGCCGAAAAGGAGGGAACCCATTTATGTCTACAACTACATCCAAATATGAGACGGTCATCGGACTGGAAGTCCATGTGGAACTGCATACGAAGTCTAAAATATTTTGCGGATGCTCGACATCCTTCGGAGCACCGCCAAACTCGCATACATGTCCTATTTGTCTTGGACATCCGGGGGTACTGCCGGTATTAAACCGTCAGGCCGTTGATTATGCGATGAAAGCGGCGATGGCGCTTAATTGCACGATTGCTGATGTGAGCAAGTTTGACCGCAAAAACTATTTTTACCCCGATTCGCCCAAAGCTTACCAAATTTCGCAATACGATCAGCCGATTGGCGAGCATGGCTGGATTGATATTGAAGTGAACGGCGAGACTAAGCGTATCGGCATTACCCGACTGCATCTGGAAGAGGACGCAGGTAAATTAACACATGTCGATG
This sequence comes from Paenibacillus terrae, assembly GCF_000943545.1. Classification (GTDB taxonomy): domain Bacteria; phylum Bacillota; class Bacilli; order Paenibacillales; family Paenibacillaceae; genus Paenibacillus; species Paenibacillus terrae_A. The sequence continues at coordinate 8,477 of NZ_JTHP01000002.1, read as the reverse complement.
GCGGCTATGCGTCTTTGGTTGATTTTAACCGTGTCGGTACACCGTTGGTCGAGATCGTTTCGGAACCGGAAATATCTTCACCGGAAGAAGCCAAGGCTTACCTGGAAAAAATACGTGCGATCATGCAGTATTGTGACGTATCCGATGTAAAGATGGAGGAAGGCTCGCTTCGCTGCGACGCGAACATCAGCCTTCGTCAACATGGACAGAAAGAGCTGGGTACTAAAGCAGAGCTAAAAAACATGAACTCCTTCCGTGGCGTACAGCGCGGATTGGAATATGAGCAGTTCCGCCAGGAACAGACGCTGGAGGAAGGCGGAACGATAGTACAGGAGACACGCCGTTGGGATGAGGCCCAAGGTAAAACTCAGTCCATGCGCGGTAAGGAACAGGCGCATGACTATCGTTATTTCCCGGACCCGGATCTCGTTACGCTGCATATTGATGCAAAATGGAAAGAACGCATCCGTGCTTCGATTCCTGAACTGCCTGACCAGCGTAAAGCACGCTACACCTCGGAATATGGATTGCCTGAGTATGACGCACTGGTAATTACGTCTTCCAAGCCACTGGCCGATTTGTTCGAGGATAGTCTCCAATACACGAAGGATGCCAAAGCAGTATCCAACTGGATTATGGGGGATTTGCTCGGGTATTTGAACAGTGCCGGTGTGGAGCTGTTGCAGGTTAAACTGACAGGTCGGGGCTTGGGTGAAATGATCGGACTGCTGGAAAAGGGGACGATCAATAGTAAAATCGCTAAAACGGTCTTCAAGGAAATGCTGGAGAGTGATAAACTGCCGCAGCAAATTGTTGAAGAAAAAGGGCTTGTGCAAATCAGTGACGAGGGCGCGATCCTGACGATCGTCGAGCAGGTAGTAGCGGCTAACCCGCAATCGGTTGAGGATTACAAAGCTGGCAAGCAGAAGGCCATTGGCTTCCTGGTTGGTCAAGTGATGAAGGAGAGCAAGGGCAAAGCAAACCCTGGCCTCGCCAACAAGCTGCTGACGGAAGTGCTAAACCGCTAATGGCATAGATTTGAAAGGGGCTTGTCTTATAGGGACAGGCCCCTTTTTATATAGGCTCTGTGATGAGCTGCGGTACGGAATTTGGAAGTGCAATGGCATGTTACGAGTTTTTCTATAGAAAACAGTAGCACAGCCTGCCCTGAATAAAAGGAGGGATACAGTATGATTAGCATATGTTCATTGGAAGATGATGAAATGGTCAGTCAGATATGGCATCTTCAGCACATCGCTTACAGACTGGAGGCTGAGCGGATCGGTTTTGATGAAATACCACCCCTTATGGATACGTTTGATACGCTGCGAAGCTGCGGAGAGACATTCTATGGCTGGATTGAGGACGGCGACCTGCTAGGGGCGCTGGCGGTGCAGTCTGAGTCGTCCGATTCGCTCACTCTTACACGTATGATGGTTCTTCCGGACCATTTTCGCAAAGGGATTGCCGACTCCTTAATGAAGCATGTTTTGAATGAATATCATCATATACCGCTGTTTATCGTATCTACAGGAACTTTAAATGCTCCTGCGGTGGCCCTTTATCGAAAACATGGCTTTCGCCCTGTATCGGCGGTGGAGGTGGCTCCGGGCGTGGAATTAACCACATTCCACCTGCATAACGTGAAATAGCACTCAAATAGCCTTACTAGCACAGAAACCACGAACCCGGCGAGGGAAGCACAACATAACCGGAGAAGGGAGCTTTATGGATAATCCTTGGGTTATAGACAATTCGCATATCATTTTACGGCTTTTGCTGTCCATGCTCCTCGGTGGATGCATTGGCTTTGAGCGCGAGCGTTCAAAGCATGCGGCTGGTTTGAGGACTCATATTATGGTCAGTCTCGGTTCGACGCTTATTATGCTGCTCTCCATTTACGGCTTTGCCGATTTTATCAAAGAAGCCAATGTACGTATTGATCCGGCTCGCTTGGCTACGGCTGTGATTACGGGAGTGGGTTTTTTAGGCGCTGGAACTATTATATTTACAGGCAAGTCCATCACTGGTTTAACGACAGCCGCCTCTATCTGGGTGGTAGCAGCTATTGGCCTTGGAATCGGAGCAGGGTTTTATTTTCCATCTATAGTGGCGACTGTACTCGTATTTCTAAACCTATGGGTGTTTAACAAAATCGAGTTGCGGTATATGCGAGGACGCCAGCCTCATCTCATTACACTGTACGGGTTGTCCTCTCACGGATTACTGGAGCAAATTTCGACTTATTTAGAGCAAGAAAAGGTGGAAATACGTAAAATAGTGATCAAAGAGCATGAAAATGTACCTTTTCACGAGGTCCACCCGGATCGGCAGAGCATGGAGGTTTCCTTGGAGGTGCTGGCCCGCGGCGATTTTAATCCAGTGCGTATTGCAGCTGATCTCCGGCAGTGGGAGGATGTAGCGGCTGTTTCTGTGGAATGATGGTTTACCACATTTTTTCAGTTACTCTTGAATCCGATTGGGGTACTATCTAACCATTGGAGCATTTGCTGCGGATCACGCATGGAATTCAAAGGGGAGGATGGCATGAACTCGGAACAACCGTTACTGTCTGGAGAGGGACAACAGTCACCGGAGCTGGAGCAGCGGGAACACCCCAAACAGGGAAAGCGTCTGAAATACACTAAATTTCGCAAAGGTATTGCCATCATAATGGCAGCATTGTTACCCGGGCTGGGACATTTTTTTTTAGGGCTCTTCATTAGAGGGCTTACATTTATCGTATTGCTTTTGTTAGATATTTTTGCAATGCTGTATGTTGTTTCTGACGGTTTGAGGATTAACATTCCGTTGCTTATTTTGCTCGGCTTGTTCATTCCTGTTTTATATTTTTATAATGTATATGACGTGTTACAATCAGCGGATTATATGGTTCGTTATCGCCGTAAGCCGGATCGTAATGCACAGATGGATGCACGAGGACAACAAAGCAGTCCATTTTATGCTTGGGAGAGAGGCTTGTCTTTTGCCGTGCTGCTCGTGGTGGGTGGTGGACTTATGATTCTGTTTCGTATGAAACCACGCTGGCTAGGCAACTTTTTCGAGGATTATGGCTTTTTGACGTTAGCTATTTTATTAATGCTGATCGGACTATTAGTCTTTTTGCGAGAAGTCGGCTTGTCGGTCAAGCGTAAAAAGGTTAAGGAAAGAGGGTGAAGCTGGCGTGCACCGCAAAATAAGAGTCGGGCGCTACACCTCTTCACTTCTGTTGATGGCTGTAGGCGTTCTGCTTATCCTGGATGTTGTTCAACATACCGAATATATGCTTTTGCTGCTCGTATGGTGGCCCATTATTTTTGTGCTGTGGGGACTGGAGTATCTGATTTTTTTTTGGGTGTACTACCGCAAGGAGGGCAAGCCCGACAACGGACGGCGTTTCAGACCTGATCTGAAGGGAATTGTCTCCGCATTGGTAGTGGCCGCTGCTGTTTTTACCATGACCCAACAAAATCATTATATGTACCTGTGGAACCAGGTTAGTTTGAATCTGACCGCGGCGTCCATGGATTTTAGTCAGGCGAAAGGAAACCGATATGATATGGGCGGCGTCCTGGTGCCTGTAACGATGCAGACGTCCGATTTGATAGTTGATTCGGTCAATGGTGATGTAACGCTGATCAGACGACCTGTATCCAATGTAGAGGTACGTGCGACCTTGTGGGTGGATCAAGCGCCTGCTGCCGAAGCGGACAAGATTGCTCAAGCCTCCTCGCTGACTTCTACCGACGGCAAGACCATTCAGATTCGTCCTGAGGTACAGTCATACGGAGCATCGAGCAGACGTCAGCCCCGTACGAATATGCTAATTACAGTGCCGGAGGATCGGCGATTTAATATGCAGATCAGAACCTCCAACGGGGATATTACCCTGAACGGAGTAGATGCCATCGACAGCATCCGGCTTGAGAGCGGAAATGGGAATCTGACGGTTAATGATGCTATCGGCAATGTCAAAGGAGTTACCTTGAACGGTCAGATCAAATTGCATCGTATCACTGGAGATGTAGATGTTCGAACCAATCGCGGCGATATGCAGGCAGGGGATATTGAAGGAACAGTTGCGCTGCGTACGATGGTAGGTGACATTCAGATTGCCCGCTCGGAAGGTGATATTACGGTTGATACCCAAAATGGTGACATGAACGTTCTGAATCCCACAGCCAAGCTGAATGCAAATTCGCTCAATGGTGGGATCAAAGTGCATAGCGAGCAGGTAGGCGGAGATTGGAAAATATACAGTGCCGTCGGTGATATTGCATTGGACCTTCCTTCGAATGGTGACTTTCAGTTGGAGGGGTCCAGCAGTTACGGTAACCTTCGATCAGACTTCCCTTTTAAAATAGACAGTAAAAGTATCTCAGGCCAAAATGGGACAGGTAAGTATACGGTCAACGTGGAAGGCAACAGTAATTTAACGATCAAAAGGCTACTGATGCCATCGCTACCTGGCTTGGACGAGTCGGCGGGATCGAGTGTGCCTGATGCATCAGAAACGCCTTCGGCTGATTCTGAATCTCCCGCTACCGGGGCCTCCAACGGGACATCCAGCAATAATGCGGCGCGTTGACAAGAAACTTGAATTGACCGTACAATGTGGATAGACCTTACAACGTGAATAGAATGTAAATGTTTGTAATAAAGCGAATAGTAAGTAAGGGATAAGGCGGTGGACATATATGGCAGCTCGCGTCCAGCATGCTTTGGAACTTCTAAAGAAGACAGGTGTACGCATAACACCCCAGCGCCATGCCATATTAAACTATTTGATGGAATCTATGGGACATCCGACCGCAGATGAAATATATCGTGCGCTCGAATCCAAGTTTCCAAGCATGAGTGTGGCTACGGTTTATAATAACTTAAAGATGTTTATAGAAGCGGGTATGGTACATGAGTTGACCTATGGAGATAACGCCAGTCGTTATGATGGCAATGTTTCGGAGCACTATCATATCATTTGCGAAAAATGCGGAAAGATTGAAGATTTCAGTTATCCGTACTTGGCTGATGTGGAACACCATGCCTCGTTAGAGACTGGTTTCGAAGTGCATGGACATCGTATGGAGTTATACGGAGTGTGCAAAGCTTGTATTAACAAGGAAATTCAGCAAAACAAGGAATAGAAGTTTTTTGGTGCGGTATGTATATATTCTAATGGGTTGGAAACGTGAGAAATTCCCCACAAGCGGGGATTTACCGCGTTTTTTTGTTTAAATAACTTGTCTGTCAGCAACCAGTTCAGTTTACGTTATCCTGTAATTCAAAGTTCCGACAATGGAGGTTGAATATTGGCCAGAAATCATTCCAGAAGCCGCCGTAAACGTTCGCGTTTCAAAGGGGCAGCAAGCTTGCTATTGTTCGCAGCGATCATCTGCGCAATTACTGTCGTATGGTTCGGTAATCCGCTGCATGAAAAACCCGATTGGCAAGGCAGTGTCCGTCCTATTTTTATCCAGGGAAAGTTGACCGGATATGAAGCCCAAAACTCTGGCAAGAACATGCTGGTACCGCTCAAATTTGTGCAAAGTAAAATTGATCCTGCGATTCGTTATGAGGGCGACAGCCAAACTATTATTTTGGCTACGAGGCAAAATTTGCTGCATATGACCGTTTCGAAGCCCCAAGGGGAATTGAATGGAACATCATATACGCTCAGCACAGCTCCCCAGATTATTAGTGGATCAGTTTATATACCTATGCAAGCTGTTCGTGAAGTATATGGTGTATCCGTTCATGAAGACACAGTGACGGGTGCAGTCATCCTGATGAAAGCCGGAGAGAAAGTCAAACTGGGGAACGTGGAGAAGAAGGATGGACGACAGGATGCCAAAATTGCTTTGCGTAAAGAAGCCTCCAGCCTGTCTTTTATTTTGACGGATATACCTCAACAAACGAACGTGCGTATTTGGTCCAAACAGGCTGATTGGTATTTTGTTCAACTTGATAATGGCTACGCTGGATATGTGCAGGCGCCCAATGTCTCTGAAGGAGAGGAACTTGCGGTGGCCGCGGTTAAAGATGCTCCATCCATCTCAGAGAAGCATTGGGAGGGTAGGCCTGTCAATCTCGCCTGGGAGGCCGTTTACAACCGTAAACCTGATCCTTCCAAATTTGACCCTATGCCTGGAGTGAATGTGGTGAGTCCCACCTGGTTCAGTGTCATAGATAATGAGGGCACCGTACAAAGCAAAGCGGACCCTGCCTATGTCAGTTGGGCGCATCGCAAGGGGATGGAGGTATGGGGTTTGTTGAGCAACAGCTTTAATCCTGAATTAACGACAGAGGCCTTGTCTACCTTTGAACGGCGCAAGTCGATTATAGATCAGATGATTACACTTGCCGGGGAAAATGGTCTGGACGGTATCAATATTGACTTTGAAAATGTTCATACGAAGGATGGACCCAATGTCACCCAATTTTTGCGAGAGCTTAAGCCGATGGCACGTGAACATGATTTGATATTGTCTATCGACGTAACACCTAAATCTCAAAGTGAGATGTGGTCTGCTTTTCTGGATCGAAAATCATTGGGTTCCATTACGGATTATCTCATGGTTATGGCCTATGATGAGCATTGGGCAGCCAGCCCGAAGGCTGGTTCAGTCGCCTCACTGCCGTGGGTGGAAGCGTCGATCGAGCGAATCATTCAGGAGGATGAAGTACCATCTCAAAAAGTTGTCTTGGGCATTCCGCTATACACTCGTGTATGGTCTGAAACACCTAAAGGGGACACCATCAAGGTTAGCTCCAAATCACTTGGTATGGAGTCAGCAGCAGCGATTATCGAGAAATTTAAGCTGAAGCCTAAATTCAGAGCGTCGGAAGGCCAGAATTATGTCGAGTATAATGAAGACGGCATTGTTAAAAAGATTTGGCTGGAGGATCGTGTATCGCTGGAAGCGAGGGTACAACTTGCCAAGTCATTGAAACTTGGGGGAATCGGTGTATGGAACCGGACCTTTGCGGATGAAGCCGCTTGGGATACTTTAAAAGAAATAAGCAAATGAGGAATTTGCAAAATCCTGAAATAAAACATAAAATTTATAGATTTGAAGAAGGAAATTTCTTTTTTTTATGTAGAAATGCTCACATATATCCAAATTTAGCGGTAATGGCCGCCTTGCAGGTATGGAGGGAGAAGTGCAGCTAACCAAATTAAGCTTGATGTATGATGAATTGTTGCAGGAAGATTCGATCGGTATTATTTTGTATAGAAAGCCGAGCGAATATTTTCATGGAGCCATGCTGTACGATTTTGATGAACTCATTCTAATTATTGGAGAAGTTCGGAAGTCAGCCCGTTCCATTCAGCATTTACTGATTAATGGCTTAAGGTGTCAGGTGTTGTACGTAACACTGGATTGTCTGAAAGGCTGGATTATCGCCGGTGTACATGCCAACATAATAGATTATTTACTGGAAGGCCGCATCATGTGGGAGCGGGATGAAAGGGTCAGTCTTTTAAGGCGGGAAATTATCGAATTCAACGGCCCGTTACGGGAGCAAAAGCAATTTCATGAGTTCGCCCGTTTTCTGGCTAATTACGTTCATGGTAAAAGAGCGATGCGAGAAGGTCGGATTATTGACGCTCATCAGAGTATTCTGAAGGCGTTGGATCATTGGGCATCCATTGAGCTTATTGAGCGGGGGATTTATCCGACGGTTCACTTGTGGGTTCAGACACAGCCGTTGGATCGGACGATCTACAAGCTGTACAACGAACTCACGTTAAGTACGGAAACTCTTGAGCAGCGGGTTGAGCTTGTGCTGCTTGCTTGCGAATTTTCAGTGATGTCTAAAATGGAGGGGTGCTCAGCACCGCTATTCCGCATTTTAGGCAGCAGACGGGAGCCCTGGTCCATAGATGAGCTTATCAATCATCCTGAGCTAAAAAATCTCCAACTGGATCTTACCGTAGTGCTACGTAAGCTCGTATACCGCTCATTGATCAGGGAATCGACTGGCGGGAATCTCAGGAATCGCGGACACCATAGTGAATTACGTTATTCCCTTATTTAATTGATACATCGAATCAGCGGGAGGAAGGTCCGTTAAAACGGGTTTTTCTTCCTTTTTTTATGCGTAATAGAGTCACTTTGACGCTCAAAACATAAAAATTGTCGTTAAAGGTTGACGAGCTTATAAAAGGTATGCTAAGTTATAACTCGCCCCATTAAGCAGCATGAATAATTTAGACCTGTTTACAGCAGGATAAATATATTGCAAACAAGCATGAAAATAAATTTTACAAAAAAAGCTTGACGTAAAATGAGGTTATGTGTTACATTATTTAAGTCGCCGCTGAGACGCGGTGGTGAAACGAAGTAAGACAAAAGCAAAACATAATGTAGGTTTGATCTTTGAAAACTGAACAACGAGTGAGTACGGATTTTGTTTACAAAATCCAAGCTGAGATTTTGGTACATGCCGTCAGGCTGTATAAAATGGAAGCCAAC
>NZ_JTHP01000001.1 GCF_000943545.1 Paenibacillus terrae | reverse complement strand
TCCCAATACAGTACCTTTTTGCGAATACGTCAGATCGTTATTAAACGGGTTGAGTAACCTCTTCTTTACATACAGCATCCTCAATCATTCCACTTTGCCGCCTTCTACGACCAATTGGTCTGTGAAGCCTTCTCCGTAAACGGAGGTCAGTGTGTCCTTGTAGGCTTGATGGACAAAGTTTTCCTTACCCAGCGTATCCAGCTCGTTGTTGATCCAGTTCAGCAGCTCTTTATTTCCCTTCGCTACTGCGGGGGCAATGGTATCCTGGCCGCCAAAGGCCGGAATGGTTACGGTGAAGCCGGGATTGGCTTTCGCCCAAGCGATCAGCTCTGTATTATCGTTAGCGATGGCAGCGCCGCGCTTGTCTTTGAGAGCTGAGAAAATTTCCGTGTACTGATCGAATTTGAGCAGCATGATGTCCGGATAATTTTTCGTAAAATAAGTCTCAGCCGTCGTTCCTTTTGCGACAATCAGCTTCTGATCCGAGTTCTTCAATTGATCAATCGTAGTGATCGGAGCGCTGTCGGGTGATACAATGCCGAAGGATAATTTCATGTATGGATTAGTAAAATCGACCTTTTCTTTGCGCTCGTCCGTCACGGTAAAGTTAGCCATGATGATGTCTACCTTGTTGGATTGCAAATAAGCGACCCGGCTGGCGGCATCCACCAGCACAAACTCTACCTTGGACTCATCGCCCAGTAGATCCTTGGCAAATCGTTTCGCAATATATACGTCAAAGCCCTGATTCTTCCCTTCTGAATCCACGTAGCCAAACGGAGGCTTATCCGCGAAAACACCAATTCGGATTTTGCCGTTCTTTTTAATGTCCTCAATCGAAGCAAATTTTGCCGAGCCAGAATTGCCATTGGCATTGCCTCCTGCTCCCGCGCAGCCCGTCATTCCGATAAGCAACAAGCTTACTGCCAGCAATAATGCCGTTAACTTCAACCCTTTTTTCATCGTATTCATCCCCCTGTTTATCAGCATTTTGCATCATTCGGTTTCTTTCACTCCTGGGTGCAATAGATTGGAAGTCGCTCATAGGATTGATGCAAAATGCTCATATAGTTTCATACTGAAATATATCCAGAAAGTGCTGGGCACGCTCTGTTTCCGGTTGGGTGAAAAATTGCTGTGGCGTGGTCATTTCGCATATTTGTCCTTGATCCATAAAAACGATGCGATCCCCCACCGACTTGGCGAATCCCATCTCATGCGTCACGATAATCATCGTCATCCCCTGTCGTGCCAGCTCCCGCATCACATCCAGCACCTCTCTGACCATTTCCGGGTCCAACGATGCCGTGACTTCGTCAAAGAGCATAATTTCAGGGTTCATACACAGTGCGCGTACAATCGCAATCCGCTGCTTTTGTCCGCCTGATAACTCTCTCGGATACGCATCCTTGCGATCCAACAGACCGACACGTTCCAATAATTGCTCTGCTTGCTTGAGCGCTTCCTGCTTATTTCTTCGCTGCACTTTAAGCGGGCCTAGCAATATATTTTCCAAAACCGTCATATGGGGAAACAGCTCATAGTTCTGGAATACCATCCCAATATGCTGTCGTATCTCCCGCCAATTCACTTTTTTGTCTGTAAGATCCTGTCCTCTATATCGGATTTCTCCGCCTTGGACTGGTTCCAGACCATTGAGGCATCGCAGAAGTGTGCTTTTTCCACAGCCCGAAGGGCCAAGAACAACCACGACCTCCCCCTTCGTTACCTCCAGATCAATCTGTTGGAGTACCTTTCGATCACCGAAGCTTTTGTCCAGTCCTCGAATCTCCAGCAAAACCTCCACAGCCTCTGCCATTACGCCCACCCCATCCTGCTAATTTTGCCATCTGCGTTCGAATCTTTTGGAAAGTCTGGATAATGGATAACATACAAGAAAATAGAGTATAAAAATAAAGCCGTACACCCAAAAGGATGCCGCAGGTGCTTTAATCACACCAAGCTCAATAATCTGTTGTCCGACCTTTACCACCTCTACCACGCCAATCAGCACCACCAATGACGTTGTTTTGATCATCCGTGTAGCCAGATTAATAGAACCCGGCAGCATTCGGCGCACCGCCTGAGGAATGAGCACATGACGGTATAACTGTCCATACGTCAGACCCAGTGCTTGCCCGGATTCCACCTGATGCTTGGGTAACGATTCGAGCGCACCACGAACGATGTCACCGATCTCCGCTGCACCCCATAAGCTAAACACGATAATTGCCGTTAGCTCCCCGCTAATGTTCACATTCAGCAAAGGCGTGAAGCCGAAGTACACGACATACAGCCAAACCAAAATCGGAATAATGCGAAACGTCTCCAGATAAAGCCGTAATACAAATCGAATCGGTCCCGACTTTAAAGTGCGCAATAGCCCCATGACGATGCCCAGCACTGTGCCGATCACAATCGAAATAAATGCAATTTCCATCGTAACGAGTAATCCACCTAACAGACGCTCAAAATTGGAACCTTCAAAAAGCACATTAATCCCCGAATTCTGCATATCGCACCTTCCTTTCCACCCATGTCAGCAGCATCGACAAAGGCAAAAGCAAGATAAGATAAGCCAGCACTAGTAGAATCAGCGATTCCGCCGTTTTGTAGTACATGCCGATCAGGTCTTTTGCCACATTCATAATATCTAGCAAAGCAATGGCGCCAACAATGGAGGTTTCTTTGAGCAGAAAAATCGCATTCGCACCCAACGACGGAACACTGATAGCAAAGGCCTGTGGCAAAATAACATACCGCGCCAGTTGCACCTTGGACAGTCCCAAGCTAAGCCCGGATTCCGTCTGAGTTTTACTCACCGCTTCAATCCCGCCACGGAACGCCTCTGCCATATACCCTCCGCCCAAAAAGGTCATACCAACGATGGCGCACGTCATTTCGCTCATATGCAACCCAATTTTGGTAAAACCATAGTACAGAAAATACAACTGTACCAGCAGCGGTGTATTTCGGGAAAGCTCGATATACGCTACAATTATGCCGCTGATACCCTTCACCTTGTAATACAACACGATACTGCACAGCAAACCGACGATCAGCGAAAAAAGTATGGCCCAAAAAGCAATCTTCAATGTAAGCCACATCGCCTCACCATACAGCGGCAAGCTCTCTACGATAAACTCCCAGTCTAAATTCATATGTACATACCTTTCAATTTTCGATTAATCCTATGTATTTTGTAAGTTTAATAACAATGATTGTATTCCAGTCCAATTATTACGTCAATACTTTGACAAAAATTTGTCATATTTATCTATGATTTAGGAAGAAAACCTTTGTTTCATTTCAGAAATACATGCAAAAAAGCCTGAAATGGTTAAATTCCATTCCAGGCTTTGATCTATTCTATACGATTTATCACACCAGTGGCTCCGTAACTACAGGACCGCCGAGCTTTTCCACAATCAAGCGGCTTTCCTCGTTCAGTCCCCGCAGGGTAATAGACTTACCGGATTTCGTGTACTTTTGCAGCACCTTCCCAATGGCGGTTACCGCAGAATGATCCCAAATATGCGATTGGCTGAAATCCACCACAACGCGCTTCGGATCATCCGAAGGTTCAAAATGGTCGACAAAATGAGTCGTCGAAGCAAAAAACATCGGACCGCTAACATGGTACACCTTTTCTTCGTTGTCCTCTGTTGCGCTGATGCGGATTTTAGCCATTTTCCAGCCAAAATGAAGGGCACTCAGCAGCACGCCCACAATAACACCCTTGGACAAATCATGCGTAGCCACCACAATGACAACCGTCGTAACCATGATAAACGTGTCCGCTTTGGGAACCCTGGCGATATTTCGGAGCGAATTCCAGTCCACTGTCCCGATACACACCATAAACATGACTCCCACCAGTGCGCCCATCGGTACTTCCTTCACAACCCCGCCGAGCACCAGCAGCAGAAAGGCCAGAAACACCCCTGCCGTAAAGGTGGACAAACGCCCTCTACCTCCCGAGCTAACATTAATAACAGATTGCCCGATCATGGCACAGCCACCCATACCGCCGAAAAAACCATTTACAAAGTTGGCAATCCCTTGCCCACGGGCTTCCCGGTTTTTATTGCTTTTCGTTTCGGTCATTTCATCCAAAATACTGGCTGTCAGCAATGATTCCAGCAGTCCCACCAGCGCCATCGTAAAGGAATACGGCAGCAAAATCCACAAGGTATGCAACGACCACTCAATTTGCGGCATATGGAATGAAGGCAGTGAGCTAGTCAGCGTACCGATATCGCCTACGGTTTTAACATTTAACCCAAACGTATACGTGATGATCGTCATGATAATGATTGCCGTCAATGGAGCGGGAATGCTTTTCACAAACCTCGGCAAAATATACACAATGAGCAGCGTACCCGCCACCATCGCGTACATGATCCAATTGGCTCCGTGAAAGTGGGTGAGCTGCGCCATAAAGACGAGAATCGCCAGCGCATTCACAAACCCGGTCATGACTGGCTGCGAAATAAAGCTTATAAAGCGCCCTATTTTTAAAACACCCAGCAGCACCTGAATAATACCTGCCAAAATAGTAGCCGCAAACAGATATTCCACACCATGATCCTTCACCAAACCCACGACCAGCACCGCTACAGCCCCGGTTGCTGCCGAGATCATCGCCGGGCGCCCACCTGCAAAAGAAATAACAATTGCCATCGAAATGGAGGCGTACAGTCCGACCATCGGATTGACACCGGCAATGATCGAGAAGGCAATCGCCTCCGGGATTAGCGCCAGCGCCACGGTCATACCTGCAAGTATATCAGCCCGGATATTACCGAACCATTGTTGTCTAAGATTCATACAGTCTCGTTCCAGCCTCCTATTAACGGAGAACAGCGTGTTGACTCGCAGCCCGGTGTCGTTCCGGGTCTCCGTCCAGCGGCCAATCGCATAGGCTCTCCTATGATTCGGCTCGTTTCTCTCACACGAACTCGTCCGTTACATTCAGTCCATCATTATAACGTAAGGGGTTCGTAGAAACGAGTCAGGTAAGAGGCTGTTTATAAAAAGAAAACAGGCGTTTCCTTGGAATATCGCCTGTTTCCTTCATTTGATTCGTTTTCTTATATTTAAAATCCCCGCCAAGAAAAGGTATCGAATTTAAGTCGGTTTCAGTGGGTAACCCAGCTATAAACTCGGACTGGGTTATAGTTGAAAAGAAAATATTTTCTTTATCTTTCTCAGCCTGTCGAATTACTTCATCCAAGGAAGAATCAAGTCTATGAAGGGCAATAGCTGCATTCGTATCAAATAAGTACCCCATCTATTCCCAATTCTCCCTGGATTGCTTGACGCTCTCTTCAATCTCAAGCAATTGTTCTTTACTTAAGCTGCCTCGCGACTTCAAAACAGCTTGCAGTCCCTTAGGTAATGAAGGCTCTAAATCAATAACCTCGGTTTCGCCTTCCTTAGTTTCTATAGTAACCTTAGATGGTTCGAACCCAATATCCCGAAGGAGACTTAGAAGGCGTATACGATGTATATCCGTTAATTTCTTAGCCATCAGAAACACCCCTTAGCCAAAATTAGTTTCCAGCATGGTCCACCTGATATTGGAGTGCTGAACACCAGCTCGCTTGATTCGTTTTCTTATATTTAAAATTTTCGCAATTCCTGCACAAGCTCCAATAGGGCGTCAGAGATATCCGGGTCGGAGCTATGCTGGAGCATGCTCTCAAAGTCAGGTAATGCCCGCTTCAAAAACCGATAACTATAATCGTAATAGCTCCAAAAGGCCACCGGATCATAGCCTCGCGCTTCTTCCTCTTCCCACTCCAGTTCATCTTCTTCAGGATCGGTATCTTCTGGCCACAGATATTTTTCATCCAACAGCATGGTCAGGGATTCGACAGACTTCTGTGAATCGGCTTGTGCATTTTGCATGTCCAATGCCCCGATAACTGCATGATAACACTCTAATTCCTCTAGCGTGATATCATTCACTTTTCTCGCATGTATATTTCTTAATAAGAAAAGCAAAGCCCACGGCGTAACCTGCCACAATGTGCCCTGATGCTCAATCAGATTAGCAATGTCATCATATTTTCCGTCCGACATCAATTGCGGCAGCTCGGTACCCCTGCCATATGGAGTCGTCAGACGGTGCCACGGCACATCGGTGATTTGGAAACTATGAATGGGGATGGTGTTGATCTCATGATTATCCATGGCTCATCCTTTCCGATCGGTATCTAAAATCTTCCCGATTTAAAAATAGAATATAGCAAAAAAGCAACCATTAAGAGTGCGACGACAAAGCCAATCTCAATCGCAGGCACATTCCACAACACAGTCGCCTGATGATTCAGCGATGAACCGATAATCAGGCCGACCATAATAATACTGAACGCCAGCAGTACGATGCTGAACGACAGGCGATTGCTGATTTGATCCAGCCTGCGCAGGAGCATTTCCAGCTCCGGCACGGTGACCTCCAGCTTGAGCTTGCCTTTGCTGATAATCGAAGCCAGGTGCCTTGCCTGCCCTGGAAGCTCCATCAGCGTCTCCACTAGCTCGGTCGCACCGCCCAGCAGCTTGCCCCGGATACGACGGCCGCTAAAGCGCTCCTTTAACAGCTTGTTGCCAAAAGGCTCCGCCAGAGCAAGAATGCTAAGATCAGGGTCGAGATGCTCAATGACCCCTTCCAGCGTCAGCAGCGACTTGCCGAGCAGCAAGACGTCTGAAGGCAGGCCGATCCGGTGCCGCTGTGCTGCGCCGAACAGGTCGTTCAGGGCATTCCCGATGCTGACCTGCGAGAACGGAACGTCCGAGTAATCTTCGCGCATCTTATCCAGATCGGCACGCAGCGCGTTCATATCCGTATCTGGCTCAACCAGCCCCAGCCGTTCGATTGCCCGAACCATGGCATCGGTATTTTTGCGCATCAGCGCAATAATGAGCGAGGCCAGATGATTCTTCATCTCTTCACTCAGCCGCCCGGTCATGCCGAAGTCCAAATAAGCGAGACTGCCATTTTTCAGGACAAGCAAATTCCCCGGATGAGGATCGGCGTGAAAAAAACCTTCAATAAATATTTGATGCAGCATACTGTTTACCAGCCGTTGCGCCAGATCTTTCAAATCATATCCACGACGTAATAGTTCTTCGCGATTGCCCAGATGAGTACCATCCAAAAACTCCATGGTTAATACACGTGAGGAGGTATGGTCCCAATATATTTTCGGAATATGAATATGCGGGTCCTGCTCGAACTGGAGCGAGATTTTCTCCGTATTGCGGGCTTCATGGTTGTAATCCAGTTCCTGAATGAGCGATCTGCCCAGCTCCTCCACCATCTGGCTAAGCTGATAGCGTTCCACCCATTCCCAGCGTTTGACCGCCATTGCAGTCAGTTCCCTCAAAATATCCAGATCCCGCCGAATGATGCGGTTCACGCCAGGCCGTTGGATTTTAATGGCGACCAGTTCTCCACTGTGCAGCTTCCCCAGATGCACCTGACCAATGGAAGCAGCAGCCAGCGGAACATCGTCAAAACGGGCCATGATATCCTCCAATGACGTGTCCAGCTCCTGTTCCAAAATGCCACGTGCGGTTTCAGAGGAAAAAGGCGGCACCTGATCCTGAAGCTTGACCAGCTCACGGATAATCGGCTCCGGCAGCAGGTCTGCGCGCGTGCTTGCCAACTGCCCAAGCTTAATAAACG
The DNA here is from genome assembly GCF_000943545.1 of Paenibacillus terrae. Lineage (GTDB taxonomy): Bacteria > Bacillota > Bacilli > Paenibacillales > Paenibacillaceae > Paenibacillus > Paenibacillus terrae_A. The sequence continues at coordinate 298,810 of NZ_JTHP01000001.1, read as the reverse complement.
CAGGCCCCAGATCCTCCAGTACCAGCCGAATCCGTTCGCCCAGCGTTTTGGACTCTGGCGTTTCTCTCATCAGCCACTTACGAGGCAGCGATAATAGCTGGAACAGGCCTATTTCCTCCACCATATAGCCAAAGCCATGACGCGCCAGCGCCATGGCAATTTCCCGGTAACGACCGGCGTGCTTTATACGAACCGCCATTTTAATCCAGTCGGTTCCCTTCTTCAGCATCGCTCGAACCCGTAAGCGCCGCCTTTTCTTTTTCCAGCTCCGCTACCTGTTTTTCCAGGGATGCCACACGTTGCTCCAAACTTGCGACATCATTTTCGGTAGGTACGTCCAGCTCCTGCAAAATGCGGCTAACCTGCTCGCGGATTGCCGTTTTGAATTGTCCCTGTTCCTCTGCGCCCCGTTCGATCAGACGATCGACCAGCGCTTTGGATTCCGATGGTGCAAGTTCTCCCCGGTTTACAAGATCCTCGACGGCTTTTTCCACCTTTTCTTTGCTGACAATGGTGAGGCCCCATCCCAATGAGATGGCTTTTTTGAACAAATCGCTCATGATATATCCTCCCCTACCTGTGATTTCCTATAGTATAACCCGAAAAGGGGAACCGCATAAAGTCCGCAGCTCCCCTTCCCTAGTTAGAAGACATCAGTTATACTAGCCCGGCAAGCGTCCGGCCCACTTGGCAGCCTGAAGAATCAACTTTCGATACCCTTCATGCTGGAAGCTTGGCTGATTGTGTCCAGGCATCAAATAGACAACCCGACCCAAGCCATAGGACAACGACCATGCTGCTGGGCACCATTGGCCCTCGTATTCGTATTCCATCAACAGTGTTTTTTCAGTAAACGGATCAAAATCAAACCGATACGGCTCCTCCTCGATCTCAAACGGTTCAATCCCTTCCATAATCGGGTGGTCCGGCTCCGTCACCTTGAAGGACAACTGGCCCGCAGCAGGATGCCGCAAAAAACGCGCCCCAATGAGCTGTGCAATTTCATATCGGCCTTGCAACGTAATTCCGTTGTGCAGCACGAGCAGTCCACCCCCGCCACTGACGTAGGACAGCAACCCTGCTGTTTGCTTGGGAGACAGAACCTCCTTGCGGCTATCGCAGTATGAGATGCATAAATCAAATGAGGCCAGGTTTTCCTTGAGCAGCATTTTACGATTCTCGCTGCATTGTACTGTCATCCAATCCTGTAAAATATGGCTAATCTCTCCGTCCACCCCTTGTAGCGGGTGAAACTCCGGATACGTATAATCTCCTAACAACAATGCTTTTCTTCTTTCCATGATGAATCCTCCTTGCCTAATCTGTATATAAGGACTTTAAAGGCGATGTCCCGTGTCATTTGTTCTTTTTTGTGTCGTCTCTGGGCTCAAAAATTTTCAACTAGCCCTCACCCGTTGCGCATAACACCGCCATCATCGCCCGAGCTATGGCATATATAAATAATTCTACAGGCGGGCTATTAAATCCTTTAGCAGAAGATTATAGCATATATATTCGATCGGAATAAACATATTCAAAAATTTATATGCGTGAACACTGGCGAATTCATCGGTTTATGGTATACTCGTAAGAAAAAAAGCGTGTTCATGTGTTTTCTAGAAAAGGCTGGATCGCTTTTTAGTAAGAAGTTTATGCTTGCGGTTATAGAATTGTTAAGCTCTTCTTAAAACTTATACATTCTATGAATCTTAAAAACCGGGGAGGTTGCATGAATGAAGAGGACTGGAATGACCCGGCCTTTGGACAGCTTGGGACGAATTGTGCTTCCTAAAGAGTTGCGCATGACGATGGAGATTGACATCGGCGATCCATTAGAGTTTTTTATTGAAGACCAGACACTCATGCTCCGTAAGTACAAATCAACCAATTGCATATTTTGCGGTGCGGTTGATACGAACACTTATTTTAAAGACCAGTTTATTTGCGACGAATGTACAGCAGAGATGAAAACGGAAGATTTGCTTCCGGTCACGGTGGCAGAAACCAATTTGACTCCAATCAAGCAAAATATGCATATGAAAAAGATTTATCAGCGTACAGATGTTATTCTTGAAAAAATGAGAGAGCTTATGGAAGAACATCCAGCATCCTCACAAAAACAACTCGCTTCTATGCTAGGCGTGAGTCAGGGAAGGATTTCCCAGTTGAAGAAGCTCATGTGAGCAAATCACCAAAAAAGTAATGAATACGCTTCCATGTTATGTAAGGTTGAATCTTGCCTAAGTTTAGAAAAGCCGGACCCTTGTCAGCAAGGAACCCGGCTTTTTTGGCGTACACATGAAGTTGTTCTTTTATCCTGTTAGGAACTACAGTTGCGATGGTTGCCAGATGGTGGATTACTGACCGTATGCCCTGCACTTTTCCACCCAGCGTGCTGCCGCCTTGGGAAGAGAGGCAAGGTGAATATGCGTGTAGGCTGCCAACAGGTTACCCTTCGCATAGCCTTCGCTCTGGAGCCCGCGCATCCCCTTGGTTTGATAGGCATAAGGGTACGGGCAGGCCGATTCATCATAGGCCATCACAGAATAATGAAACTCATGTCCCCGAATGTTCTCACCGGCTTCCAGCAGCAAGCAATCCTGTAATGCAGTTGCTTCCCGATATCCGAGCGCGGCCCGCTTTTCCTGCATTCGCACATCGGACGGGATCACTCCCGCCATGCCATGCACGGCACCGGAACGATCTGTAAGTGTACGCGCCAGCACCATGTAACCACCGCATTCGGCGAATACAGGCATATCCCAGCTGACCGCGTTGCGGATATCTTCCAAAAAGCCCGTATTTGCAGCGATATCTGCGGCGAACTCCTCGGGGAAACCACCGCCCAGATATAGGCCGCTTGCCTGCTCAGGTACGCGTTCTCCAGCCAGCGGACTGAAAAAAGAAAGTTCAGCTCCCGACTGACGCAGCAGATCCAAATTTTCCGGGTAGTAAAAGTTGAACGCTGCATCTCTGGCAACGGCAATGACTGGACGTTCCCCGATGTCGGCTTGCGGCTCTGACGAAAGCCGATCCGCGGCAAATAACGGCTGCGCTGGCAAAGACAGCGGCGGAGCCGAGTCCGCCAGTGCCCGCAGCGCGGCCAAATCCGTGCCTGCGCGGATCAGCTCCGCTGCCCGTTGAAAGAGCGGCTCCAGTTCGCCGCGCTCGACAGCCGGGATCAAGCCCAGATGACGCTCGGGAATATCCAGCCCGTCGTCGCGTTGGAGCCAGCCGAGCACGGGGATGCCGCACTCCTGCTCGATCGCCTTTTTGACGATGCCGTAATGCCCTTGGCTTCCGCAGCGGTTCACGATCACACCCGCAATGCGCAGCTTCGGCTCCAGACGCTGGAAGCCGAGTACAATAGCGGCAGCGCTTCGTGCCATACTACGCACATCAACGACCAGCAGCACAGGGCTATCCGTCAGCATGGCGATTTCGGCGGTCGACCCGGTGTTACTGAGCGGGTCCTTGCCGTCATAAAGCCCCATGACGCCTTCAATCACGGAAATATCCGCACCTTCGGAGGCACGGATAAAGGTTTCACGCACCGTATCCGGCGAGGTCATCCATGAATCGAGATTACGCGAAGGCGTTCCGGTCGCGGCGGTATGATAGGTCGGATCAATATAATCGGGCCCGCACTTAAAGCCCTGCACCCGCAGGCCGCTATCGGCAAAAGCCTTCATCAGCCCAAGGGTAACGGTCGTTTTGCCCGCGCCACTGCCCGTTCCAGCCACGACAATACGACTTCTGTGTGCAACAGAGGACTGATCTGTTCGCACATCCTGCTTATTGCGATCAGTCATAAGAAACCCGTGCTGCGGATATCGTCATATTGCCGCTTTTTTTCTTCTCCAGCAGCCAATGATCTGCACCGGAGGATAACAGGGCTGAAGGTTCGCTGACACCGTACGCTCCTGTGTACTTAAAGACCGTTTCCGATGGATTGGGAAGCTGCACGGTGTTTAGCTCTGACGGGGTGTACGTCACCAGCTCCCAACCGTATTTGGCGCAAAGGGCAAGCAAGCCCTCTTCATCCTTTTTCAGATCAATGGTCGCAATATTGCGCACGCTTTTCACAGACAAGCGAAGCTCATTCAAGGTGTCCAGCACGCCAGCCTCCAGCTCCTCCACAGCAGTCCCCCGATTACAGCCGATGCCGAGCACCAGACTTTTCGGACGATACAGCACGCCATTAGCCAGAAACCGTTCCTCTTCCTCCGGCTCCAGCAGACGGTCGCTAACAACCAATGCAGCATTGAACGGCTCTTGTGAAGCTTCTGCCATCGAAGCATATACCTTGATATGGGCAGGCACAGGCTTGTCATAACGCCACCAGTTCCGTTCGCCTGTCTCTTGCACAAGCGCCACAGGCTCCTCATTCACAACAGCCGCGCTCACCGGAGTTGCCTTGTCGAAGCTGTCGACCACCCAACCCAATTCCCGACCGAACATGTCCACCGGAATCGTGCCCTGCACATCCGATGCGGTCGTAATCACCGGGCGCGCTCCGAGTACCGAAGCCACATGACGGGTCAGTTCATTGGCACCGCCCAAATGCCCCGACAGTACGCTAATGACATGCTCCCCGCGATCATCAATGACGACCACCGCCGGGTCTACCTTTTTATCCACGAGAATCGGCGCAATCATACGAACGACCGCACCGAGGGAAATAAATAAAATAATACCGTTATATTGTTTAAATAAATCCGGCAAAATCAGCTTGACCGAGCCTTCGAACAATTGAATGCCGCGCTCCTGCTCGTCGCCCCGTTCAAACTTGGACATGTAATACACATCCGTTCCCGGAAAGCTGGCTCCTAAATGACGAACCATCTCCACTCCGTGCTTCGTGATCGCCACAGCGGCAAATGGATTACTCACCGGGCTTCACTCCCTTCCGGTAGCCGTGGGTGAACGACTTATCATACAACTTGGAACGATGCGCGTCCTTGTCTACCAGACCCGGATCGAGCGCCCAGCCTGCCAAAATCATCGCATGCATCGTAATTCCCGCTGCGCGCAGATCGGCAGGCAATTGAGCGAGCGTCGTGCGCACGATCTTTTGGTCCGGCCAGGTTGCACGTTGTACAACCGCTACAGGTGTGTCCTCGCTCCAGCCAGCCGCCAGAAACTCGACAACGACCTTCTTCGCCAACGTTGCACTAAGGAACAACGCCACTGTACAGTGATGGGATGCCAAGTCGCGCAGCTTTTCCCGATCCGGTACAGGTGTGCGGCCTTCCGCACGCGTCAGGATGACGGTCTGCGTCAGGTCAGGCACAGTCAGCTCTGCACCAAGCACGGCAGCAGAAGCGAAGACTGAGCTGACACCCGGCACGATTTCGTAAGCGACTCCGCGCTGCTTCAGCAGCACCATTTGCTCCAAAATCGCGCCGTACACTGCCGGGTCCCCCGTATGTACACGAGCTACACTGCGTCCATCCTGCACAGCCTCGCTCATAATTTCGACCTGCCGCTCCAGATCCATGCCTGAGCTTTGCAGCACCTGCGCTTCCGGCTTGGCCGTGGCAATCAGCTCGTCGTTCACAAGTGAATCCGTATACAGTACCACATCTGCTGTACGTAAAATCCGGGAGCCCTTGACGGTAATCAGCTCCGGGTCGCCGGGACCCGCTCCTACGATATATACTTTCGGCTCCAAACTCATTTGCTCACCACCATCAGACTCAGATATTCAAGCTCCTGTCCGCGCAGCTCGCGCGCGTTACGCCATACCATTTCATAAGGAGAAGTGACCTTGGTAATAACAGACGCCCGATCCCCCAAATTCAATTCATCCAGCACATCCAAAATCAGATCCAATACCTTGGCAACCTTGATAAACACAATCGTATCGTGATTTTCAATTGCTCGCTTCATCGCTTCCTTATCATTTGTAGCCGGAATAATACCGACCTGCTGATCTCCATCTGCCAAAGGCAACTCCAGTGCCGCCGCTGCTCCCAACACGGAGGAAATCCCCGGAATAGATACAATCGGCACCTCGGGATGAAGCTCCTTCATGAGACGCGCCAAGTGAATAAAGGTACTGTACAGATTCGGGTCCCCCTCGGTGACAAAGGCTACATCCTTGCCTTGACTCAGAGCCTCCCAGCAGGCAACCACCGTTTTGTTCCACTCCCGTTCCAGTACAACCGGGTCCTTGGTCATCGGGAAAATGAGCCCCAGCATCTCTTTTTCCTCCGGGTTTACGTACAGCTCCACGATTTCATGGGCATACGATTTGCCTCCACGACGTTTCTTCGGATAAGCCACAACTGCGCATTCCTGAAGCATGCGGTACGCCTTGACCGTAATCAGCTCGGGATCACCCGGCCCCACGCCTACGCCGTAAAGTGTTCCTGTTGCCGCCGTATTCATGCTGTCTCTCTCCCCCTCTTGATCTAGCAAATTACTCCCCTGCTGCCTCGTCAGGCGCTTCCACCGACAGCCGCCCCGTAATAACATATATCGGATTCAATCCGTCAAAACGCGTCATATTCAAAATCGGCTTGCTACGCGCTGTTTGCAGTAACGTCACCGAGGTTTCCAGCCCCGCTTCTTGCATCGCCTTCATGCCGTCATGCAGCGTCTCAATCGTTGCGGCATTCACTACGATTCGTCCATCCGTACGCAGACGGGAAGCGCACAGCCGAATCAGCTCCGCCAGCTCTCCCCCGCTCCCGCCGATAAACACCGCATCCGGGTCTGGCAGCTCTTCCAGTCCGGCAGGCGCTTTGGCGTGAATGACCGGAAAATCGGTGCGGAATTTGATCTTGTTCGCTTCCACATTGGCGAGATCGCCTTCATTCTTCTCAATGGCAAACACTTGCCCGTACTTCGCCAGCCGCGCACACTCCACAGCTACAGAGCCGGACCCTGCGCCAATGTCCCATACAATGCTTCGCTCCGTCAGACGCAGCTCGGACAAACTGAACACGCGCACTTCACGCTTTGTAATCAGCCCTTTTTCCGGCTTGCGCTGGTGAAATTCCGCATCCTCAAAACCAAATCCCCGACGAATCGTAAGCACGTCCGCACCCTTACGACGGCGCAAAATAACCACATTCAGTGGTTGGAACGTTCCCTGCGCCATCTCTTCCAGCGTATAATGCCGATACGTCTCATCCGGTCCGCCCAAATGCTCGCCGACAAAGGCATCGTATTCCGCCATGCCGTAATGCAGCAGATAGTCAGCGACTGCGGCGGGATGATTACGGTCGTCCGTCAGCAGCGCGACCTTGTTCTGTCCGTCGATCCGCTGCGCCAGTCCGGTCATCGGGCGGCCGTGTACGCTTTCCAGCACCGCATCCTGCCAGCTCTCTCCCAGACGTGCAAATGCCAGCTGAACCGAGCTGAGATGCGGCAAAATATCCAGATGCTCAGCCCCCAGCTTGGCGGACAAATACCCTGCGATGCCAAAAAAAAGCGGATCGCCTGACGCAAGCACGACAATATCCTTGTCCTCACGCAACCGTCCCAATTCTTCCACGACAGCGGAGAAGCCGCTCTTTAATGTTCGTTTTTCCCCTGCGGCTGTCGGAAAAAAGGCCAGTTGGCGCTCTCCGCCAACCAGCACGTCCGCACGCTCGATTCGCTCCAGCGTCTCCTGCGACAGACCTGCCGCTCCATTTTCACCGATACCAATGACACGGATCACTCTACTCACCGACTCTCGCCCTCCCCAGCACATTCCCTTTCATCGTTACCAGTACCATTTCTACAACGATTCCGCCACCTGCATGTTCCAGACAATGCTGACAGCCATAGGTGCACAGCTTTTCAAAAAAGCTCAACGCATTCGCTTCGGTCATCATATCTGCCACCTGTGTAGCTGTATTCGCCTCAGCCACCGCCGCTGCAAGCGATTCGTCCACACCCGCTTCACGCGCGACCTCGGCCAAAAAGCCAAAATCCACCGGGGCGCTCTTGGAATGAACCATCATGACACCTTGAGCGACCTTCGACAGCTTGCCGGGCATGCCGACGAGAATAATTTTCTTCATGCCTAACCGTTTTCCATGCTTGATCGCAAAGCCGACAAAATCGCCCATCTGAATAAAGGCTTCTTCCGTGAGCTGATCATACATTTGCATGGCATATTTTTCACTACTGCCGCCTGTGGTCAGGACAATTTCCTGGCAGTTCATCGCTTGCGCAACCGATATAGCCTGCACGACGCTGGCTTTATAAGCAGACGTGGAAAATGGAACCACCACACCTCGCGTACCCAGTATAGAGATACCGCCAAGAATGCCAAGTCGCCCATTCAGCGTCTTCTTGGCGATTTCTTCGCCGTCCGGTACGCTGATGACGACACGGACACCTTTGGCCGATCCGTGCTCCTCAAGCACGCCTGTGACGGCCTCCGTAATCATCCGGCGTGGCACAGGATTGATCGCTGCTTCCCCGACAGGTACAGGCAGGCCGGGCTTCGTCACCCGCCCCACGCCGAAGCCGCCATCGAGTTCAATGCCCGGTTCCTCCCGCCAACTGACGGACGCAATAATTCTCGCCTGATGCGTCGCATCCGGGTCATCGCCGCCGTCCTTGATCGTCGTGCAGGAAGCCTCGCCCGCGTTCAGCACAGGCTCGATCAGCTCAAACGCATGATCGAATCCCGCTGGCAGCGATATCACCGCTTCCTTCGGCGGAATGCCCGTGATGAGCAGTTGCACCGCTCCCTTGGCAACCGCAGCCGCACAGGCTCCGGTTGTAAAGCCTGACCGCATCGGCTTGTCCGGCGCGGGGGCTTCACCACTTTTCATCCGTTTGGGTCTGTCGGCGGACGCCGCTTCCTTTTCCATACCCATTCCTCCTTAACCTCTCATGCTGATCATGCTCCAATTCATTTCATGATACAGCAAACGGGCAACCGCATCTAGCGGACAGCCATTAAGGAGATTGCATTCAATGCCGCCACGACGATGGTACTGCCGCCCTTACGCCCAATGTTCGTAATGAACGGAATATCCAGCTTGCGCAGCTCGTCCTTCGATTCTGCCGCCGATACGAAGCCGACAGGCATCCCGATAATCAGGCCGGGCCTGGCCGCTCCTTCTTTCACCAGACGAATCAGCTCCAGCAGCGCTGTTGGCGCATTACCAATCGCATAGATACCGCCTTCGCCTGCCTGAATCGCTTTGCGCATCGAAATAATGGCGCGTGTCGTATTCAGCCTTTTCGCTTCCTCCATCACGTCCGGGTCCGAAATATAGACATGCACATCCCCGCCAAACTGACGGATACGATCCTTGCTCAGACCCGCCTGAATCATTTGCACGTCCGCAACGACCTGTTGCCCTGCGCGAATGGCCGCAACCCCGGCTTCAATCGCTTTCGGATGAAACACCATGCTGCGGCCCAGCTCAAAATCAGCAGACGCGTGAATCACACGTTGTACGACTGGATATTGCGCTTCTGTAAAAGGATGCTCTCCCAGTTCTTCCGTGATCATCTCGAAGCTTTTGCCCTCAATCTCCTGCGGCTGCACCGTTAACGGTTTGAAATCTGTTTTAAAATCCATCGTTTCGACTACTCCTTTATAGAAAATTTGTTTATATACGTATTTTAAGATGACTATATTTTAAATACACGTCAGAAAAAGTTCTGGATTTATCGGATTGACTGGGTTGTTAATTACCCGGATCGATCAGATTCACAGGGTCATAGTTCAGATCGAAGGGTCCACTTTGGTTGTGCGCAGTGCGTCGATCACTCCGTCAAAATGATCAAATACGGTGCCAAATTCCACTTCCGGTCTGGATATCAAAATAACATGAATACCCAGCTCCAGGGCAGATTGAACCTTCTCATCCACGGCTCCCGTGCGCCCGCTTTCCTTGGTGACCATCACTGTCGTGCCGAAATGCTTGTACAATGCCTCGTTCATCTCGCGGGAAAAAGGTCCCTGCATAGCGATAATATTTTTTTGCTCCATGCCCAGCTCGCCGCATTTCTCCATATTGTCCAGACGCGGGAGCATACGTGCAACCAAACGAATCTCCGGGTCTCCGAGCAAATGCTTGGTGAACGTGCCAAGCGTCTTGCTGCCTGTCGTAAGCATTACTGAGCCTTTGAGCTGCTTCGCTTCCAATGCGGCTTCCTCATAGGAGGGTACGATGTGAAGCAGCGGATGATTGTCATACACCAGCCCTGCCCGCTCGTAGCGAACATAAGGAACCCCGGACTCGCGGGCGGCTGTCATGGCATTCGCATGTGCTTCTTCTGCAAAAGGATGACTGGCATCCACGATGGCCTGCACTCCCTGTTCCCGAACCACTGCTGCCATTTCATCCGCTGTCATTCGACCTGTACGTACGTCCAGCCCCACTTCGGACAGGCTCGCTGCCGCGCTTTCTGTTACGACAGAGGTCAACACTTTGAAGCCATTGTCACGGATTTGCAGCGCCAGTTCCCGAGCATCGCTCGTTCCGCATAGCATGAAAATCATGAGCCACTCACCTGCCCGCTTCCGTTCACAACAGACGGCGTATGTGTATGATCGTGGTGGTGTTCATGATCATGGTCATCATGGCTGTGCGCATGTACATGCTCATGCTTGTGATCGTGATCATGTGAGTGTTCCTCATGATGATGATCGTGTCCATGCTCATGTGGATGGTGGTCATGGTCGTGATGATCATGATCGTGGTCATGCCCGTGATCGTGATCATGGTCGTGGTGATGATGGTGATGCTCCTGCGCCTCCAGACGGAACTGGCAGTTATCGCAATTGGCCATAACCTTGCCGAATAAGCCTTCGTTGGCACGCTCCAGCACCAGCTCGACCAATTGTGGATGGAACCCAAAATATCCGCCCATTTCCACGTGTAATTCAGGATGAGACTCCGCAAATTCCTCAGTCATTTCTCCGATACGCTTAATCAGCACACCCGTGAATAGAAAGTATGGAAGCACGATGATTTTTTTGGCACCTAGACGTAGACAACGCTCCAAGCCATCTGGAAATGAGGGTTGTGTCACACCGATAAAGCTGCTCTCCACCCACGTATACGGGAGTTTTTCCCACAGCATACGGGTAATTTTGAAAAAGTCGCTGTTCGCATCCGGATCGCTGCTTCCGCGTCCCAGCACCAGCACAGCCGTTTCTTCATCCGTCACCTCGGCAGAAGCCTCCACAGCGCTATCCATACCGGCTGGAACCGCAACCGGACGGGCCTCTTTCAAGCGGCTTTGCAGAATGCTGACGATTTTTTCGTGAACGCCAATCGGACGTCCGTATACAAATTCCACCTGCGGATATTTCGCCTTTGCCCGGTCAATAGCCATCGGAATATCAATTTTGGCATGTACCGCTGCGAACAAAATAATCGGAATAAGAACGACACGCGTCGCCCCTTTTTCCACACATGTCTGCACTCCTTCGGCAATGCCGGGACGTGCCAACTCCAGGAAACAGGTTTCCACGCACATATCCGGTACCCGATCTGCCACCGCCTGTGCAAATTCCATCAGCTCCTGATTCCCCTCTGGGTCCCGACTTCCATGTCCAACCAACAATATTGCATTCACTGCTGTATTTTCCTCCTCATCAAAATAGGGATGACCTGCAAGACGCCCTATTTTATCTATATGCTTACATCCATAAAAACAGGCTTTCTAGCCCATTAATCGCCACAGACGGCATTCACTTCCACTATTGCAGGTGCATCTTCATGCCGAAAACCCGCCACAACGCCCACACGCTTGAAAAATTTATGAAAACGCTCGTTCGGATGCCCTTTTTCCTTATATTCAGCGATGATATTCTCAACGATGTCTGTAATCTGATCTCCCGGAATGCCCTCTGCCACAGGTTGAGCGGCATGAGCGTTGCGGCCAAATTTTTTGCCGCCAAGGAACAGATCATATCCTCCCTTGCGGTACACAATCCCGATATCCTCCAGCACCGCTCCATAGCAGGCCATACCGCAGCCGTTCAAAGCAATGCTCGTTTCCTTGGGTGCCTGCAATCCGCCCAGTACAACCTGCAGATGCTCCGCCACAGGCACAGCGTCATCCTTCTCCATATTGCAGAAGTCGCACGCCTTCACCTTAAACACATCGCCAATCGGCATCACGATGAATCGTTCATCCCGCAGCCGCCCTACCAGCTCCTCCGGGTCCGCGCACGGCACGCGCAGCACGATCTGGTGATCCGGCGTGTACTCCAGCTCGCCTTCATCACCCGCTACCTCGGCGAGCAGCGCCATCTGGCGAGCGGTGAACTTCTTGTTTCCCACGCCGGGGGAAACGCCCACCTCAAACAGCGCAGGCTTGCCAAAGCTGCCTGTCGCTGTCCCGGCCGTAGCCACCGCTCCGGCCACGGCTGCCGTTCCGGCGACGCTCACGGCGGGCGCTTGCCCGTTCCAGCGCGCGCTCGCTTCGCCCGGCAGCTTGCCGCCCGCAGCGAGGCGGCTCAGCGCCTCCGCTGCCAGCGATGCCGGGGCCGCCCCGGCTTGCACGGCAGCCACCGCTTGCGGGCGTGCCTGCGTGGCAACCGCAGCAGCACCGCTCGCGGAAGGCGCGGGCGCAGTCCCGCCAGCTCCAGCAGGGGCTGGCACTGCGGGAGCTGCGCCTGCCTGCGACGCATTCAGCGCGCGATCCTCTTGCGCGCCCAGCGACCACGGCTCCGCTTCCGTGCGGAGCCGCTGATGCGGCTTGAGCGCCTGCTCGGACGCATCCAGCGTATACTTGCGCTGATACCCGCGCGGCGTCACGATCAGACCGTCATACACCATCGTCGAGGAATTACCGATGATAACGGTCGTCAGCATACCGATATCATGGTTGAGCATGTCCTCCAGCGTCGTCACAATTACTTGCTGACGGTCGCGATAAGCACTCTTCACCAGCCCGACGGGAGTCTGCGGATCACGGTAACGCAGCAAAACAGACTGCGTCTCAACAATCTGGCGTGTACGCCGACCACTGCGCGGGTTGTACAGTGCAATGACAAAATCCGCCGAAGCTGCCGCCTCTACACGCTTCACAATCGTTTCCCACGGGGTCAAATGGTCACTCAGACTGATCGTGCATGCATCATGCATGACGGGCGCACCCAACAGCGAAGCACAGGACTGAATCGCCGATATCCCCGGCACGACTTCTACCTCAACCCCGTCCTCACGGCGCCAGCCCTTTTGCATCAACACTTCGTACACCAGCCCCGCCATACCATATACGCCTGCGTCTCCACTGGAAATGACGGCTACCTTTTTACCCATCTCCGCCTGTCGAACCGCCTCCTGCGCACGGCTCACTTCCTCCGTCATGCCTGTGCGCACAATCTCCTGTCCATTCAACAACGGACGGATCAGATCCACATAGGTGTTGTAGCCGATAATGACCTCACTCTCGGCCAGCGCGTCCAGCGCTCGTTTTGTGATATGTTCCATATCCCCCGGTCCGAATCCAATCACGAGCAATTTACCTAATGGGCTCATCGTTATCCTCCTTCTTAAATCTAGGCTATGTTTTCCACACTTCTATCTATTTCACTTATATATGGACATCCTGTAACTCAAAAAAACCCATCCTGCCCGGATGGGTTTCCTATGTACGCATCGTATCATCAGACGGACACAGCATAAGAAGACACTTCTTGTCTTCCGCCATCGTGCCGTTGCTTTCCATCTGCCTGTTCACGCTTGAAACGCTTCTGCACGTTCAGATCCACGCAAACCTGTAAGCAACATGGAAAAAGCAGCGTGCGCCTGATTTCCTGATTTCGTACACCCATCCTCTCCGCGAAGGTTAACGGTGCATACAGATCAAGGTAGGTCTCCTGGCTCGGCATCAACAGATTTTTTCGTCTTCCCCGTTTTCTCACGAGTGACGTCTGAAAAAATCCTCTTCCTTACAGTGGCGGGACCGCTCGGGACTTGCACCCGATTCCCTGTTACCCTTCGCTATCACAAAGGCACCTTGTCTGTCCGCTATTTGATTATGGGTCTTATCATAACCTTGGCTCAATCAGTTGTGCAAGCATGAAAAACGTTTTATTTCAAGTTCTCTGCCTTATTTTTTAGCATATGCAACAATTCGTCCGGGTCCGCAGAGATACTCAGCAGCGTTGGATGGTCAACTCCGGTAAAGCCCTCCTGCACACTATGACGCACCATTTCCGCCAACGGGTCAAAATATCCGTTCACATTCAGCAGCCCGATAGGCTTGCGATGAATGCCGATTTGCGCCCAGCACAGTACCTCGAATAGCTCCTCAAATGTTCCCAATCCGCCCGGAAGGGCAATGAATGCGTCAGCCTTTTCGCTCATGACCGCTTTGCGTTCATGCATGCTTGTCACCTCAATAAATTCGGTGACTCCCCGGTGAATAATCTCTGCATCGAATAACAGGGTCGGCATAATCCCGGTGACCTGACCGCCCCCTGCCAGCATCGCATCCGCGACCTCGCCCATCAGCCCCTTGCTGGAGCCTCCATAGATCAGACGAACATGATGTCGGGCCATAGCCTCTCCAAGCTTGCCTGCCTCCTGAAGATATACAGATGAATGTCCGGGTCTGGACCCGGCAAATACACAAATGGAATTCATAACGTCTCAGCTCCTGTTCTGGTATCCGCATCGAGGCTTTTTCATTATATTAAATGAGGATTTTGCAAAAATCCAACTAGCGACTTTCAATGAACAATATATAGATCGAAATGGTCCAGTTCGTCTATATATTGCACTAGGGAGCGACCGGAATCGAATTTTGCAAAATCCTGAAATAAATATTTTCGTTATAACAAAAACTTCTGTCGATGCATTTCCAACAAAAAAAGATAAAGACCCTGTAGGCCCTTATCTTTATTTTACCCTTTATCGCAAGGATATAGGTTAGTTTTCAGTTCACAACTTCAAGACCGTAGCCGTGCACCGAGGCGCTATGCTCAAAATATCTTCCCAGCTCCACCATCATCGCGCCCATTCGTTCCTCCACTGGAAACACGATCCGTTCAATACCTTCCTCCAAAATGGACTGCGCCGTCACCTTGCCTACCGACACAGCGATCACATCATGGCGAAAAGCTTCCAGCACGTCTTCCATCTGCTTCTGTTCCCTCGCATATTGGCACAAAAAGCGGATTTGCGGACCACTGGTGAACGTAACTGCATCAACATTACGATTTACGATATCCGCTAGCAGTGCTTGCAAATTCGCTTCCTCGGGTGGAATATGCTTATAAGGGAGCACCTGCCGGGTAACTGCCCCCTGCTCGTCCAGCCATTTCACCAGCCGTGGGGTCGGATCACCATGCAACTGCAACAGCACTTCCTTCCCCTTCAGATCGTACGGAGCAAAGGCCTGCATCAACCCGGTCAAGCTTCCATCCTCGTCCCGTACAGCGGGCGTGAAGCCGCGCTTTTTGAGTCCATTGACCGTCTTGTAGCCGCGCGCCGCAATGTTCGAGGATTGCAGCAGCTCCATAATCTGCTCCGCCACGCCCATATCCTCCGCCATATCGAACAGCGCATCCAGCCCCATGCCTGTCGTAAAAATGTTCCAGTCCGGCGGCCGCTTCACCCACGATACAACCGCATTGCGCAGCTCAATATCATCCAGAAAAACCGTGCCCTGGGCCGGACGCTGCACTGGCTCGCCTCCCATTTTTGCAACCAGCAATGCCATTTCGTCTGCTTTACGGGGACCGGCAAGGGCAACTCTCTTGCCTGCCATGCGTTGTGCCATCCTGTTCCCTCCCTTGTAGAAATCGAAGTCATAATCCTTTCTACCAAGTATACAATTAGAGGGCTGAAAGACAAATAAGAATTCTTTTTCCTATGAATACAGTAAACTTATAAGTTAGCTTGTTCTGTTCTGCTTGCCTGCTGGCTTTCTTGCTGGCTTGTGCTATCCTGCTGACTCGTACTATCCTGCTTCTCTCCAGATGGCTTATGATATTCGTTATATTCTTCAGGCTTGGGTCGGAGCAGCAGCCATAGCACAAAAGGCATGAAGACAAAGAAAATGATCATCACCATCGTCCACTCCCGGCTAAAATCATAAATTTGGACGATATTAGAAAACAGCATAAAGGAACAGACATAACCCAACAAGCCTACGGGCCAAACCATCAGACTCCCCCGTGTATGGGCAAACATGCGCTTTACCGCAAAACTGGTAACGTACAGATCAACACCAATCTTTGTAAGCAGGGTTGGTACAGTCAGTGCAGCCACAAACAAGTCGAACCGATCCAGAAAGTCGGTTAACTGCAATTGACGCGCCAGTTCATACGATGGATAAAACAGCCGCGACAAGATAGGAACTCCAATAACCAGCTCCTCCAGCAGAACCATGATGATCAGAAAAGCGGTTCCGGTCAAATGTCCTAGCCACGCGCTCCGGGGACCATAGCTTTTTCCCGAAATCACAAAAGGCAGCAGCATAATATCTGCCATATATCCGAGCATACGCCAGCTACCTTTGATAACTCCATTTACATCCGGGTGCAAAATCGGTCTCAGTGCCGAAAAATCCATATTACGCCCGAAAACAAGCGGCATCGTCAGCATCGTCAGAACCGACAACGGTACAAAAATCTCCGCCATATTCACAATCGTGCTTATACCGCCCTTAGCCATAAACACTAACGTCAGCAGCATAATAAGGGATATGACAACAATCGGAGTCAGCGGCAAAAGTACAATTCCCACCAGATCGGTAATAATTCTCATATCTCGTGCAAAAATGATCAGAAATAAAACAATATAAACCACAAGTAGCATACGCCCTAGCACGGGGTGAGAACTGACTATGGCCTGTAGCAGATCCTGATCCGGAAAACGCCGCTTAAGCTTCAACATCGCCCAGATCGGCAAGCATATTACGATGGCAGCAATCGCACAGGTCCAATAGGCATGCTGATGCGCGTAATCTGCTGCCTGCGTCGGAGCATGCACAATGGTAATACTGACCTCCATCAACATACCAAGCAGCACGATTTGTCTGGTTGTGAACTGTTTCATACAGGAGACCTCCTTTTTCCCTACAGGCATCTTGCTCTCTTTACAACACAGGAGGGATCCACATGTCAATGAAACGGCTTAGCCATGTGGCCACATATACGGAACTCTTTGTCGAGGTTCCGTAGATCCAGATACCAATGCTAATGACATACAATACACGTGAGACCCAGCGATTGACTGCAGGTGCAGATTTCAGACTTTTGCGGTCAATCAGATACATGAACAGCGTAGCCAGCACCAAAGGCAACAAAAATACTTTATTCATTTTGGATGTCCTCCTTTTTGATCCCGAATGGTTTGGTGACCGCACCGATATTCTCAATATGCACGATCGGATTTATGGTGACCTCCACCTTGGGATACAATTGCTCCCATCGAGGTTTAATCCGTTTCCATTCATCTGGACGACTCATAATGATAGCCCGGCCAAAGCCAAGTATGTCTGAATGATATTTTTGCTGAATAACCCGGACAGCCTCACCCAGCTCTTTCTTGATCTCTTCGGCAACCTGCTGCTCCAGCCACTTCAAATTTTCCTCATTGGATATATCGAAAGTGGTCTCATCCTCTCTTACATTCCCGTTGCAGTTCAGACGAATGGTCATTCGAATATCATCCCCCTGAATATGAGGCTTGATATGGACGTTATTTTCGATGAGATGAACGGATATATAACCAGCACCTTTAGGAGGGGGGATGAATATCTCCGTATCCTTAGCCTGCTCCATACCCAATAGCAGAAACCGGCTTAGATGGTTATCTATAATCCCCGTTACCCTGTCTTTGCGAAATACAGCCAGCCCATCCACCTGAATATTCGTCTTCTTGTCCTTTATGTTGGCGGGACCATTTTTTACGAGAGACATCACTGGCACAACCGGGTCAATACCATCCATCAGGATTGAATTCATCAGCAATTTAATGGAGCGAGGTTTTTTCATATATGAGTAATTAAGCTCACGCACCATCTCTGCTGGATATTGCTCAATCGGGGCATCCGCCTGAAGCACTTCCAGCGCCGAGCCCTTCGTGATGACGACCAGCGAAGACAGACGGTTCTGCGGAATACGCGCCAGTACATCCATCATTTTGCTGATCCCCTCACGTGCCAGTGCCTCGCCGAATAATAGCACCCGCCGATGGGAATAATTCAGCGTTCGTGAAACCCCTCGCTGTTCCTCAGTGCTTGCTCCCCGGAAGCTTGGACCTATCTTGGACTCCAGATAATAGGATTTCGTTCCCCTAGTACCTCCACCGCCTCCTGTGCTTCCCGAAGATCCGAGTTGTCCGGGAAGAGCAATTTGCATCGTTACACGGTATTGATCCCCTTCCTTATCCAACCCGGTCCCCATTACAAAGGCTACATCGTTCACTTCACGGCGATCCCAGCATCCACCCAAAAGAACAGAACAAAGCAGCAAACAGCTGAGCACAGCCGCTTTACGTACTTTCCCTGCATCAGACTCTTTGGGCTTCTTCATTACCATCCCTCCTCGGTTGTGGGCGATCCATTCATGTTTCCCTTCGCTCGTTTGTTGTTACCTTTTCCAATCCAGGAAGGACGTTTGGTCATTTTCCACCATGGCGCACGAACGACGATATCCTTTTGGTCCATGTGATTGTATGGGCTATACCCGCTCATGTAAGGCACACCAAACGACGTTAGCTTGGTTAAATGTGTAGCGAGCAGTGTGGTCGCGATAATGATTCCAAACAGCCCGAACACACCTGCCATCAGCATAATCGGGAACCGTAACATGCGGACCGTAATAGCAAAGTTAAAACGCGGAATAGTAAACGACGCAATGCCTGTGAGCGACACGATAATAACCACCGGTGCCGACACAATTCCCGCCTGTACAGAGGCTTGACCGATAACAAGTGCACCGAGGATACTGACAGCCTGGCCGACCGTTTTGGGGAGACGAATCCCCGCTTCCCGTAACGCCTCAAAGGAAATCTCCATAATCAATGCTTCCACCAAGGCGGGGAAAGGGATAGATTCACGCGCCGCCGCAATACTCAGGATGAGCGTCGTCGGCAGCATATCATGATGATAGGTCGTGACCGCTACATATAATGCAGGCAAAAAGAGGGCTAATATGAGAAAAAGAAACCGAATCCAGCGCACCATATTACTGATGAAAAAGCGCTCGTAATAGTCTTCGCTCGCTTGCATCATCTGCCACATCGTGACTGGCCCAATCAGGGCAAAGGGCGTACCGTCCACAAAAATGGCAAAACGTCCTTCCAGCAATTGCGCGGTAACCGTATCCGGACGTTCCGTGTATTCCATTTCCGGAAACGGTGAAAACGGGTGATCCTCAATCAGTTCCTCAATGTATCCTGTCTCCAGCACACCATCTATTTCGATATCGCTAAGCCTTTTTTTTACATCCTCCACCAGCTTCGGATCTATGATGCCCTCAATATAGGTAAGTACAACACCTGTTTGGGTTTCTGTTCCCATGGTCATGCTGTGCATCTTGAGCTTGGGGGTCTTCAGCTTGAATCGCAGCAAAGCGGTATTTACACGAAGGGTCTCGGTAAATCCTTCACGCGGCCCACGAATAACCGCCTCGGTCTGAGGCTCCTCCACGCCACGGCGAACGCCTCCCTTAGCACTGAAGATATACGCACGAGACTTACCGTCTACGAACAAGGCGGCATTGCCGTCCAGTATCGCCGCCGAGACCATTTTCCATTGATCCATCGTTTTGGTCTGGGACATGGAAATCCGAGTTTCATCCAGCGGATCTAATGTTCCGTTTACCTCGGGGTCCTTAAGCATCATGCCCAAGATGAAAGGTCGCAGGATATGATCCTGCAAATCCTCCGATTTCACCGTGCCTTCAATATAAGCCAACATCCCTTTGCGTTCAGGGGAAATCATCAGCTCTCGATAGACGAAATCAGAGCAATCCTTGAAAATATCACGCAAAGCAGTCAAATTGTCTTCCAGACTGCTCCGTAACGGCTGTTCCAACCATGATGGTTCAGGCAGTCCTTTAAGAGCATCATAATTTCGTGTCTTGCGATCTGCAGCCGGAATCGTGCGCCGGCTCCACGGTAATCTCGGCAGCTTGGGAAAGCGTCCTTTCTTCATCGGTATTCCCCCTTTACAAATGAGCCGGATAGGTAATATAAAATGTAGGATGTACCAGCCTGCGTAGGATTATGTATCCAACAGTCTCAGCATGTTGAATAGATGACAAAAAGACCCTGCAATCATGCAGAGTCTCCGAAAACATCATTATAAAATAGTGATTAATCTCCCCAATATTCGTCAGGATGGTACTCAATCTCAGAACCAGCTTCGAACGTAAGCTCCCCTGTCTGATCATTAAATTTCACGCTTTCCGGGGTGACGTAATACCAATGCTTCACAACGGCTCCGTCCTCTGGCGTTACAAAACGGAATACATTCAGTTCCCCGCTATAACGCACAATCTCCTCCGCTGCCTCTCGCGGCAGCTCCTGAAGCGTGAAGCGAAACACACCGTCTGCCGATTCCAAACGGCAAACCAAAATCTGCTTGCGGCTGTCAGCAAAGCTGCGACCCGTGACGGCATGCTTAATCAGCCATGTTTCCTGCTGCGCCATTGCGCGCACCTCCTTTTAGGGCAAATCAATCAGCATATAAAAGACAGGCTCCTGTGCCTCCAGCGACAGCTTCGGCTCCTGCTCAATACGGGCCGAATCGCGCACGTCTAGCATATGTTCACCGTTCACACGCAGTGAGCCTTCGATAACAAACAAGAACACGCGTCGCCCCTCGGACTGTGTGAATTCCACACGCTCTCCGGTCTGAAGCTTGCTTAAATAAATCGTCAAATCTTGATGGATCGCAGCTATTTCGCCCTCCGTGCCCGGAACACGCTTCCCTGCAACGACAGGCAGAAGCTGACCGTACAATCGCTCAGGGTTGAACGCAGTAGCTTCATACGACGGTTCCAGTCCTCTCGTAAGCGGGCTAAACCACAATTGCAGCAAACTGACATCCTCCGTTTGCGAAGCGTTGTGCTCCGTATGGATGATCCCGTGCCCCGCGGACATTCGCTGGATACCTCCAAAATTCGTCACCGCCACATGCCCACGGTTGTCCTCATGACGCAGCTCGCCGTACAGCACGATGGAGACAATCTCCATATCACTGTGAGGGTGCGCCCCAAAGCCCCGGCCCGGTGCGATCACGTCGTCATTACAGACACGCATGGGGCCAAACGCTGTATTGTTCTCATCCTGATATTCCGCGAATGAAAAGCTGTGACTGCCCCGCAGCCATCCCTTATCGAAGCTGAATCGGGAAGCAGCCGGATATATTGTGAACATAGTAGCCCTCCTTCAGGAAGAAAAATGAGATCAAATCTTTTTCATTGTACCCGAGCCCCAACGATAATGCTATGCCCCTGTCTGAGCGATAATTTCATCCATAAAAGACTGCAAGGTACTGGTCACATAAGCTTCCTTACGACGGATAAACACCGTTGTCACTTCGTTGTACGGCTCAGGCATCGCATGACAATGCACCAAACCCTGGGCCGCCAGCCCGCTGATCGAGGATTCGGGAAAAACCGTCATTCCAATGCCAGCCGCCACACTGCCGATAATCGTCTCGAATGTCCCAAATTCCATAATCTGCTTGGGGATAATCCCCTCCATCTTGAGCCAGGTTTCCAGCCGCCCACGGTAGCCGCAGCCTTTTTTATATAAAAGGAGCGGACGGGTCGTTACATCCTCAACGGAAAAGTCATCTCCTTGGGAAACAAGGACCAGCTTTTCCTGAAACACATCCAACTGTTCAATGAGGGGATGCTTCACCGGCCCGGTCACAAAGGCTCCATCGAGCCTCATCTCCGCAACCTCCTGTACCAGGTGCTCCGTAACCCCTGCCTTGAGGGACAGCTCGACATCCGGGTACTTGCTATAGTAAGCATGTAAAATCGCCGGGAGAGCGATCACCGTCTCCACGATTCCTATCTCCAGCACCCCCGAAGGCGCTGAGGTACTCTGAAACGCATGTTTCATTTCCTCGAATTGCGACAAAATGCTTTTCGTATATTGCAACAGACGCTTGCCCTCCGCGTTGAGGATCATGCCCCGCTTATGTCTATAAAATAAAGGCGTTTGCAGCTCCTTTTCCAGCAGCTTGATTCTGGCCGTTACATTGGACTGGACATAGCTAAGCTCGGCTGCCGCCTTGCTTACACTGCCATGAGCAGCCACCGTCTGGAAAATGTTTAAGTCGTTCAGATCCAATACTGCTCCCCCTTATCGTGAAGGACAAGGCTATCAAAATTGACGTGCCTTGTCACTTATTATCATTTTAAATGATGATAACGTTTATTTTCAATCATTTTACCAACAGCTCCCTATCCATTATGATGTGTCCATAAGATATGTCCGCTGAGGCCGGCAAGGAGGAGCTTTTTTTCACCATGAATAGACAAATCATGACCGGATCTTTATTGTGCCTGATCGCCAGTATGTCCTGGGGGGCCATGTTTCCGGTTTCGCACATTGCATTGCAACAAGTCAATCCGCTGTACTTTTCATTTTTACGTTATTTTTCGGTTACGCTCATATTAATTGTGCTGTTGTGGCTCAAAGAGGGACGGGCTGCTTTTCGCTTTGAGGGCAAGGGCAAGACATTGCTGTTCTTTGGTACGATGGGATTTACCATTTATAATATGGCCGTTTTCCAGGGACAGCACGCGATGGGTGCAGCAGGTACCATTGTAGCTTCTATTATGGAAGTGCTGATGCCGATGATTTCGATTGCGATGATATGGGTCATGACCCGTAAAATGCCGCCAAAATACACACTGATCAGTATGATGATCGCACTGGCTGGAGCTATACTCGTGATTACGAACGGAAAATGGGCCTTCTTCACACTCGCCGGACAGCATTTGCTGCCTCTGCTGCTCATTTTCGCAGGGGTGATTGGATGGGTCGTGTATTCCATGGGAGGCAGCCATTTTGCAGGGTGGTCCACTCTTCGATACTCTACCTTAACCTGCCTGCTCGGAACTCTGGTTTCCTTTGTAGTCGTCGCAACCGCCTCCGCCTTCAACTGGGTTGCGGTGCCTGATTGGCAGCATGTATGGTCAGTCAAATACGAAATGAGCTTTATGATCCTGCTTCCGGGGCTGGCGGCCTTGCTGAGCTGGAATGCCGGAATCCGAATGCTGTCACCACTGAACGGAATTTTATTTATTAACTTTGTACCGATTACCACACTGGTGCTTATGTATTTCCAAGGCTATACCATCAGTCGATTTGAGCTGTACGGGACATTGCTGGTCATCTTCGCGCTGCTGCTTAACAATATGGTTCAAAGAAGCTCTCTACGCCCTTCCGACAGTCCGCGCCGCATGCGTTTTCGGCTGGATCGTCGCAAGTCATTCCAAAGATAGTCTTTAAATCTACGACAAAGAAGTTGTGGCAAAATGCATGCAAAAAAAGCGCCCGGACATGAGATAAACTCATGTATCCGGGCGCTTTTATCGTTTTATTGATCTTTTCCTTCCACCTGGAATCGTCCAACTAGCTCACGCAGTTCCTCAGCCATTTGGCTCAGATCGGCTGAGGAAGAAGCAATTTCCTCAATAGAGGCGAGCTGCTGCTCAGCGGCGGCTGAGATCGACTCCGTGTTGCCCGCTGACTCGTTCGAAATCTGGGAAATGTCGCTCATAATTCCAACGACACCTACTGCTCCCCGAGCCATCTCCTGTGTCACTCCGGTAATATCATTGATATGCTCCATCGCTCGTTCCACGGCATGGCTAATTTCTGCAAAGGATTGCTCCGACGTGCTTACCGAATCAATTCCTTCCGTAACCCGTGTCCGTGCTTGATGCATAGCTGCCAAAGCATGGTTCATATCCACCTGCATCGCATCAATACGCTGCGAAATCAAGGTAGCCGATTTGGCCGATTCCTCGGCCAGCTTGCGTACCTCTGTCGCAACCACAGCAAACCCTTTACCATGATCCCCGGCGCGTGCCGCCTCAATGGACGCGTTCAGTGCCAGCAGATTCGTCTGTTTAGCAATTCCGGATATAACGCTGATAATATTCACAATTTCACCGGAGCGCTCGCTAAGAGAATCCATCGCCTGTCCCAGATCATTAACCGTCTCGTCGATGTCATGCATCTTCTGTACAGCTTGCGTAGCTGCCTTGCTGCCCTCTTGAGCTGACTCGGCATTTCGCTTTACATGCTCAGATACGCCCATCATACGCTCGGATACGTTCACTGCCTGCCGGGCAAGCTCCTCCATACTTACGGATCCATGTTTGACGCTTTGAACCTGCTGCTCGCTGCCCACAGCTACCTCCTGAATAGCTATGGTGACATGCTCAATGGCTTTGGTCGTCTGATCTGCACCCGCAGCCAATTCCTCTGCCGAAGAGCTTACCCGATCTGTGGTTTCGTGTACGCTTCGAATCATCGTGCGCAAGCTGTCTACCATCGTTTGGAAGTGGGAAGACAACTGACCAACCTCATCGGTTTTTCCTGTTTCCAAATCGCCTGTCAAATCTCCTTCACTGATCTGCTCTGCCGATTTTTGCAGTCTGCGGATCGGCACCAGGACAGAACGGGTAATCAGGAAAATCGCAATAAGTGCAAGCACCAACGAGGCTGCCAGCACGAAAATGGTTACGTAACGCATGGCAGCGGTGGCAGCGCTAATCTCGGATTGATAGAAGGTTCCTGCAATTTTCCAGCCGGTATCCTTATTCGTTACATAATTCAGATACTTCTCTTGACCTTCATATACATATGTATACTGCCCGCTCGGCGCAGCGTACATATCATTAATAAAGCTTGCATCAAGAGATGTACCCGGCTTAGCCGTAGGGTGGACCACAAATTTTTTCGTATGATCCAAAATAATGATATATCCCTCTTGCCCCACTTTGATGGAAGCCAGTTTACGTACACTTTCCAGATTCAGAGAGATCCCGATAACACCAGACTGATCGGAGAGCGTTTGAGATACCACGACAACAGGAATACCCGAAGAATTGATGATGACAGGGGTGATCATCACCTTACCGGGCTGCTTCATCGCTTCGATGTACCATGGTCGTTTGCGGGGATCAAATGTACCTTCGTTCTCCTTGGGTACGCCGCGGATCATCAAGCCCTCTGTTGTACCGACAAAAATATCGGTCGCATCCTCGTGCAGACCTATGTATTGAATCAGCTTGGGCTGAATCAACGGGCTGTTTCGACCATCAATCATGGAGCTGTCGAGTCCCTTAGCTAAATAACCCACATCTTTGATTTTACTGGAAAGTGCATATTCAATAACCGAATTAGCCGTCGCTACTCCCTGATTTGCACTGCTGTAGAGCTGTTTCTCCATAGCATTAAATGATGAATTATAGGTCGCGATAGATATACTTAAGCTTGGTAACAACAAAACAAGTAAAAATCCTAAAATCAGCTTGTTCCTGAGTGTCCAAATGGTTTTTCTCTTTCGCATTTTTTCCATGTGTTTTTCCCCTTTACTTGAAAAGCTATGTTTTTGAAATTACACTCGATGGAAGTTATATCGGTTAAATAAAGCAAATGATTTACATCCAATTTTCGTAAATGAGCAAAACAAAAAAAACGCGCCCTGAGACTAAGGACGCGGTTATATGATCATTTAGACCTGTACGTTACTGCTTTCATGCTTTTTACGGCTAAACAACTGATCCAGCGAAAGAAAACGTGCGCCAACCAACGCTTGCTGAAGACTGGCAAACAGAACCAGAAGATCAAATTCAATCGAGCCAAAGGGCTGTCCTTTTTTAGCAGTCAGCAATACACCAATCATAACGATGGTCAATGCTGCCCCGGCGAGTCGTGTCCCAATGCCCAGGACAAGCGCAATACCGCCAACTAGCTCAACTGTAGCGACCACAGGAGCCAACCACCCAGGAAGTCCGATACTTTGGAAGAAGCCTGAGGTTCCGTCTAATCCCTGAAATTTTTGTGAACCGTGAACAATAAAAATAACCCCTGTAAAGATTCGTACCAACAGTAATCCAATATTCGTAAGTGTTTGATTCATATGCTCATCTCCTTTTAATTTGTGTACAGATTAGGTAAACAACACTACAAAATGTAGTGTATTATGCAGCAATAATCGGTAGCGCATAAAGCGCCACCCATTAGGATATATCTTGCCAAACTACATTAACGCCAGGGCAAACATAAGCGTCAGCATCACTAGCACATAGCTGGATAACATAATCGAACGCCAGGGCAATTGGATTACCGGCTCTTGCTGAGGGTCTAGAATACGTGAAATCCGATAATTAATGGACGTTTCTGCAAAAGAGGAACAAGCGGCGGAATTCACCAGATGGGCATTCGCGGGCGTCATTCTCAGCAGTTTGAGCAATGCACTTCCAATTCCCATTGGTGAACCTGTGCGTTTAATTGCTTCATTGTCAGCCAAAATTTCACGGGCTATCTTATAATGGTTGGTAATATGACGCAGCACCGGCAAGTAGAACAGCAGTGTGGCGCACATTTGCAGCAACCATGTTTTTAATGGATCATAATGCTTCATATGATACGCTTCATGGTATATGACAGCCTCTTCCTCGTGCTTGTCCAGTAGGGACAGCAATGCGGAGGATAATACAATGCGAGGCTTCCATAATCCCATGGTGAAAGCGGCAGGCTTGGTATAATCAATGACCCAAATCCGGTCGGCTCCCAGCTCACGATATCGTTCACCCAGTGCTTCCGTCAGCGGCAGGTCACGCATCCGGCGCAGTCTGCGGAAAGCCGCCCTTGTGGCCATACACTGGCGTATCGCTTCTACCCCAGCAATCCCAAAGGTGAGAAAGACGAGTCCACTGAGGGCATCCACCATGTAGCCAATTCCGTAGTTCTGCAACAGACTTCTACAAATCTGAAACACGTTAAAATCCAATTTCCAGCCGAAAATATGCTGCCCGGCGTACATACCCATCTGTATAAGGGCGAAACCCGAAATAAAGGCGCCTGCTGTAAACAGTAATTTAGAACGTGTTTTCCACATCGTCTATATATCCTTTTTCCATTGTTTAATTTTTTGTTCCAGACGTTCGATCAGCATAGGATCAGCCACCTCTAGAGCATCAATCATATGATTTACAGCGAGTGGACCGAATTCATCCACCAGTTCGTGGCTTAGCTCCTTGGACTGTTCATCCCTGAATTCTTCCCTGCTCAAAACCGGTCGATACAAAGACGTTCTCCCGCGTATACTCTTACTCAGTATTCCCTTTTCCACCAGACGGTTCATCACGGTCATCACCGTATTGAAATTAAAGTCCCGATCCCCCTCCAACGCGGTCTGCACTTCTTTGATGCTCCGATCCGAAGTGGACCATAAAATATCCATAATTTTGGCTTCCAGAGGTCCGAAAAATCGGTTGAGTCCGGTTTCACCAGTTTTAAAATTCAGTCGTTTCATAAGAAGCACCTCACACTACCGATTGTAGTGTATATATCCTGATAAAGTCAACCGTCACACCTAATGTCAGTTTCTTCAAAGGGATTTATATACATCCGCCGAATGTCTCCATCCAGCGGCAATTCATAGCCTGATCAGCTTCAGTTCAATCCGCCAATCTGTAGCCTACACCTCTTACCGTTGCAATATATTCAGGCTCCGCAGGCCGGTCGCCCAGCTTCTTGCGCAAGCTTTTGACATGCACATCCACGACATTGCTGCCGCCTACAAAATCCGTCTCCCAGATATCATGCATCATCTGCTCCCGAGAAATGACTTTGCCTTGAGCATCAATCAGCTTCAACAGCAAATCATATTCCGTTTTGGTCAGATTTAATTGATTCTCTTCTTTATATACTAACATTTTATCACGGTCAATCCAGATGTCCTTGAACACCGTACGACGACTACCTTGCGTTGCCTGACGGGAAGCTGCCGGATGACGTACAATCATCCGTTCAATATCATGCACCATATGATTAGAAGCCAGCGGCCATACCAGCACCTCTTCGGAAGGAAGCAGCTCATGCGCACGAACAGCCATCCGATCCTGAATCACATACATGACGGGTGTATCTTTCATCTGTTCCGCCTCAAGACGATTACGGATATCCAGTAATTCACTCCGTGTATCGGTAGCGGTCAAATCGTAAATCAGCAGATCGCTTCCCAGATGACGTTGTACTTCAGGCTCCCAGCGATGGAACACCATCACATCAAAGCACGCGTCTGACAACGTACGTACCAAACCATGAACGACACCCGGAACCGAGCTGATCAGAACGATGCGGCGTGTAGTCGGGCAGTACAACGGCTCATTGGAAGGAACCGTCTGTAACGCAGGGGCGGAGGGAGCGGATAACATCGTTGTCCAGTTACCCTTCACCCGTTTAGGCATATCGGCTGCTTTGAAACGATTCGTTATTTGATTCGCTTGCTTTGGCATTCCTTACACACTCCTCCGAATACGACATGGGCATGGGCGATGGTATATCCCGTTTCATGCGCAACCGTCTCGATCCAATCATGTGGAACCTCGCTCATCACTTCATCTACCCGTCCACATACCTGACAAATAATATGCTGATGATCATCCATTCGTCCGTCATAACGACTGGCAGCTTCCCCCAGCTTCAACTCGCGGATCAATTCCTTATCTGTTAAATAACGTAGCGAATTATATACCGTTCCATAGGCAAGATTATATCCGCGCTCCATCAACCGATTCATAACATCGGCTGCGGTAGGATGATCGTGGGCCTCACGAACCACATCATATACCGCTTGGCGCTGCGAAGTTAAATTTAAAGTTCTCATACCGCATCTCCCTTAACGAACGCAGATTATATTTATTCTCAACTTATAATTACAATAATAAATCAATTTAGAATAAGTATAAATCCTAATTCATTTCAAGTCAATGGGATCGGATAAATTGAGCCACTTTGCAACACAATGTATACAAGATATACGTTCAGCTCATACACACGGGGGGATATTTTATGAAAATACTCTGGATATTCACACTCTTTATGGTACTCATGCTCGGAACCAATCTGCTGGTGAACTGGCTATTTGGTATTCATAATCCTTGGGATTCTATTTCATTGGCTTTTGGCACCCTGCGACCATCCGAATATATCGTCTTGGCAGGAATGCTGCTGTTGCTCTTTGTTACCGTGGGCAAAAGGCAAATTGGATACGCACTTCAATTCCTTTTCTCACGATGGTCACGTTTTCTGAGAGTCCCCTCTTCTAACTCTGCTTCTTCGCACAAGAGCCATCAGAAAAAGCAGAATGGGGAAAATGTAAACAAATAATGGATGAATATAAATTAGGGACTGCCGTCCAAATTCAAAATGCTCGCTCAGGCTCGGTGTTCCTATCTGGGACCACAGTAAAACAAGGATACCGCAGGGAAGCAGTGTCTTTCGGTAGGGTAAACCAAATATATCGGATATCCCCACCGCGGATGCATAGAAGAACAAAGCCACTTTAAAAAAGTCCCCGATCAGCATAGACATCAGTATAATGACATCGGGACGCTGGACGTATTCCGAAAGCTGGACATTCGCAAATGTGCTTAATAATGGAAAGATAGAACGCTCCGTTATATTCGTACCCAGCACGGTTACATTTAATATGGCGACTTCAACTAAAACGATGCCCGCAGCTATAATGCCCACATAACCTGCTCTGGTCATCTGTGAAGGCTTACGTACACAAGGGATAAACATCATGAAACAGATCATTTCACCGTAAGGAAAAGGCAAACGTTCTCTAATTACTGAGCTGAGTACAGGCTTAAAGCCCTGACTCATTACAGGCCTCAGCTCTTCCAGATGAATGCTGCCCGATAAGATTAATAGTGTAGTTCCCCAGAAAATGACGAGTAACACCAACGAAAGAAAGATCTGTCCAGTGCGGGCCAAAACTTCAAATCCGAGCCAGAGAACATAAATCACACATATTACCATCAGAAAGGCAACGACCATACTTGGTGTTTTTTCCAGTATGGAGACACGGACCAGTTCAGTCTCATCGCGTAGATTTCTACTGGTTAAATACAGAAAAAACAGAATGTACAGTATCCCCACTGCTGTTCCACTCGTGTTTCCAAGCAATTTACGGACATAGGTGGTCAACGTTTGGCCGGGAAACATTTCTGCTGTGTAGGTATACATTCGGAACAATACGATCCCGACACCCATAGCGATGAGCTGGGCAATCCATGTATCCCGTTCATATTCATTATCCAAATTAATAATGACCGCATTTCCCAGCAGAAAATGGAACATAAGAATGAGCAATTGCCCGGTACTGACCAGCCTTACGTGTCCAAGACCATGATTCACGAAGCATTCTCCTTCCCTTTTTTGTTTTCGGTCTTTTTAAACCAGGACACCATTAGCAACAGGAGCGGGAAAAGTACAGAAAATATAGGGAATATGTATTTCAACACGAAATCGCCTATTTTAATATGCTCCTGATAGCTTTGAGCCATCAGTACCGAAGATATGAGCATAATTATTCCGAATGGCAGCAGCAACTTGCGGCTAGAAGTGTTAAATACGTCTTCTGCTGCCTTTATCGCCGCATAATAGAAAATAAAGATCTTAAAAAAATCAAAGATAATGACGGTCATGACCCCAATAACATCTACCCTGTCGATGAAATCCGATATTTCCACCTTGCTGATCGTGGATAGTATCGGGTACGTTGCCCGCTGGAACACGTCCTCTCCGAGTGAAAGTACGTTTACCAGCGCAACTATGGTCAGGATGATGCCCCCCAGCAGCACAGCGGAAACACCAACGCCGTTGGCACGATAGTCTTTCTTTAATGTGGGAAGAATCATCGTAAAGGTAACCATCTCACCAAACGGCAGCATCAAGGCCTGTGAATAAATCACCTGCCATATCGGCTGCCAGCCATGCTGGGCAATAGGCAGCAGATTCCCCCAGTCCACAATGCCGGACAACACGAGCATTACATTCGTTGCGAGCCCCAGTACCAGCATAAAGACCAGCAGCCAAATCGCCGTTCGCCCCGCCACTTCAAGCCCTAAATGCATCACGTACATCACAAGCGCGATCATCAGAGCACTGATGATGATTAACGGTGTATGCGGGAGTGTCCGATCGGCAATCAGCGTCCCCGTATCTCGAAGATCACGTGCCCCACCGTACATAAAAAAAACAATATACAAAAAAGCAATCACGGCTCCTGCCTTTCTGCCCATGATAACTTTGCTGTATTGCGTCATAAGCAAATTGGGGTAGCGTCTGTGAAGGCTGCCGTAGCACAGAAAAAGCAGGGCCCCAAGCCCTGTAGCGATGAGGATAGCCAGCCATGCATCCTTGCCCGCATCCCTTCCAGGAATGGACATCATAGACGTTCCCAATTCAAATAGAATCATGAGGGAAATCATCTCTATCGCATCTATTTGTATTTTTTTCATCGCCTTACCTCCTCCCCCTGTTCGACTATTCGGAATCACCCCTTGAATACGGGTTGGTCCGTGCCTGCGTATGCTTCAGTACCGAAGTGACCTGAACACGAACGGTGCTTTCTGCAAAATAACGGCTCCATCGGGAAGAAAGCCTTTTCCATTGCGCAGGATCGCTTCTCTCCAGCTCAAGGCCGAAGCCGAGTACATCGCTACGGGTACGCTGAACCTCTCTAACCGTTGATGAAATCACTTTTTTTGTTTCCACTGCCCATTGCCTCTGCAAGCTTTTCATCACCTCTGGACTTTTCAAGTCAATCGGACACTCAGCTTCCTGTATCGCCCCGACTTGCTTTAAGTCAATGACAAAAACAGGCTCTCCTTGCTCCATCAGGCTGTGTACATTTGCCTTAGAGAACAAGGTTTCGATCCCGATGACTTCGCCTTTCTTGCCACAGCTCAATGTGGTTTCAGCACTTTTCACCTTGTTGTTCACGATAGACAGTCCAATCGCCTGGTCATCTTCCAACCAGTATACAAGACGGTCCTTTCGGAACACTCCCATCCCGGTAATACGCACGCTCGCTTCCGGTAAAATATTGTCCACATTGTTCTTACGGGGGGCCTGCTCCATCCTGCCATCCACTTTTACGCCCGTAAGAAGAGGACCGCCGCCCTTATTGGACATGCTGCGAATGACATCGTCGAGACTCACCGCGTAATCCCCTGCATACAAACGCTGAGATGTTTCCAGCTTTCCTGAAATATCATTAGCGGGAATACGACCGATCGCAGTCATGGTTGCCAGTACATCCTTCCCAGTCTCACCGCGCGCTACCAGCATTTTCATCGTGGGCCGGGTCTCCGTATACCTTTCCAGAAAATCCAGCGTATCTCCGATTCCACGCCGTGCCAGATTTTCCCCAATGACGACCAATCTTGCATGGGCCAGGGAAATTTCGCGTGGAACCTTCTGTGAAGCTTTGCGGATGGCTTGAAAAAGACTGCTCCCCTTTTCCTGAAACAACACGATAGGGGTATCTCCTCTCGCTTTGGCCCCGGCGATTTCATCTGCCACGATAACCTGCAGGGAAACCTCATAATCCGTTTCTCCAGCCACATCAATGCCTATTGCCGCTACGACTGCTCTCTGATTTAGCTCTACTGAATCCCAACAACCAGACAGGAGGGGCATCCATAGTAGCCCCACCAGGCTCAGAGCCCACATTCTCCCCTTGAAGGTTACCGTGCTTCGTTCATTCCCCTTCCCCTGATACACCCTGAGTCCCCCCCTCCTGCATCGGTGTCGTTTTATCGGAAGAGGAAATTCCGCTTCCATCCTTCATTCGTGTCTGGTTAGTAGATGTAATGCTTTTAGGACGTGTCCGCATCATCCAGAATGGGAGACGCAATACAGCATCCTTTTGACTCTCCAGTACAAAGGGGCTGAAAGGGGCCATGTAGGGCACCCCAAAAGAACGTAGGCTGTTCATATGGGCAATCAGCGCAATCAGCCCCAATGTAATGCCATACAGCCCCATAAACGCTGATAGTATCATAAAAACAAATCGGAACAGTCTCCCGGCCACCGACATGTTATAGGCTGGAATGGCGAAGCTGGCAATCCCCGTCAGGGCTACCACAATCGTGAGCAGCGGGGTGACGATCCCAGCCTCCACAGCCGCTTGTCCCAAGACAAGCGCACCAATAACGGATACCGTTTGTCCACCCACACGTGGCATTCGAATACCCGCTTCACGCAAGATCTCAAAAGTAACCTCCAAAATAAGCGCCTCCAGAAATGCCGGAAAAGGAACGGATTCCCGCTGAGCCAGTATGCTGATCAGCAGCGGGGTCGGTATCATTTCATAATGATACGTCGTTAGGGCAATGTAGAGAGAAGGCCCCAAGATAAGAATGATAAAGCTGATATATCGAATGAGTCGGACGACAGTCGCCATATCGTAACGTTCCTCATAATCCGAAGCACTCTGAAAGAATTGGGCAAATACGGTAGGCATCACTAGTACAAACGGATTTCCATCTATGATGAGCGCCACTCGGCCCTCCATAATATTGCTACTGATCGTATCGGGTCTTTCCGTGTTATAGATCGTTGGGAATGGTGTGAAATTATGGTCCTGTATCATCTCCTCTACCATACCGGATTCGAATACGGCGTCGATATTGATGTTTTTTACCCGTTGACGAACTTCATCTACGACACTTTGATCTGCAATATTCTTCATATACAGCATGGCTACATTCGTGAGGGACGTGCTTCCTACTTTGAACATCTCCATCGTAAGATCGGAGCTTTTAATCCGCCGTCGGACAAGAGAAATATTCGTGAACAGGGATTCCACAAATCCCTCTTTCGGTCCCCTGACGACAGACTGTGTGGTGGGCTCGTTGACCGCACGCTCCTCTCCTCCACGTGTGCCACACGCAATGGCCTTTGTACACCCTTCCAGTAAAATGATCGTATCTCCCATCAAGAGCTGTTCCATCATGGAATTCCAACCATCGCATTCCTTCACTTCACCAAGTTCAAGTGCATGGCCCTGTATCCGACTGTAAAGCCCTTCTGCACTTTCTACCTCAGCAGCCACCTCGGCGGATGGTCGGCTAAGCAATGATTTCATGACGAGTTCATTCACTGTGTCCGTCTTGACCATACTATCCAGAAATACAATGGCAGCAGGAACGTCAGCTTTCAGCCCCAGACTAAAGCGGCGAATCAAGAAGTCCGGGCTGCCTGACGTCAATTCCTTGATTTGCTCCAGGTTGGTTTCCAAATGAGCCTCGATCTTAAGAAAATGCGAAGAGCTTCCATTATTCCTGTCCGCCCCCGACTTTTTATTATATTTGCGATAGGGATAGCGAATCATGAGCAAACCTCATCTCCAAAGTGGCAGTAATGGACGCCACATCTTTTTCCTAATTCTTGTATGTTTGGAGTATGCTCAATCTATTCCCAGTTATGCACTAAGTGTAAGGACGAAACGTTATAAGCCACATCCGCGTAATAAATTTCAATAAATTCTTCATTTCCAAGCCTAATGTCAGTTTTTTTGATAAAATGAAGAAATATGCCTCTCGGGAGGGTTAACATCTTGTTCAGTACGTTTTTTGTAAATACCTGTATCCTTGTCACCTTTTTGTACATAACCGGGCTTATATCACAAAGATATAAAATCCGCCTACATACCTTAAAGCGTAAGGCACATTGGATCGGAGGCGCTCTTTTTGGATGCTATGGCATTATCTTGATGTACTATTCGTTCCCAGTGGGCTTTAATACAATTGCCGATCTTCGTCATCTGGCCATCGTAGCTACGGCGGCTTACATTGGCGGACCGGCAACACTCATGGCTACCCTATTTATATGCTTAGGCAGATTAATGCTGTTTGGTATCACCACTCAAGCCATTGTGGGGGCTTTTTTTATGATGCTCGTGGGCCTGGGTTGCGCTTTGCTGTCACATCTGTCCTGGTCACGTTTAACGAAGATGATGATGATGAACGTTTTCGCTTTGGGCATTATTTTCTGCTCTCTCACAATTAATTTGAATGATATTAATGATGTTCTGGACGTTTATCCGCTCCATTTTGTTATTTCTATGGCAGGCGGATTTCTTCTGTATCTCATTGCTGAGTCCATCAATACCTCCAATGAGCTGTTACTTCGTCTGGAGCATACCTCCTATACAGATCATCTCACCAATTTAAGCAACAGAAGACAGCTCGAATTTTCATTGGAAGAGCAGCTTCCTCAAGCTCGTCAACGTCACGAGCACTTATCTGTACTGGTGTTGGATATTGATCATTTTAAGGAAGTGAACGATACCTACGGTCATGCGGCCGGGGATGCAGTGCTGCGTCAGCTAGGTCAGATTTTGAGGGAAAAGTGTCGCTCCTTTGATGTGGTAACCCGCAGCGGCGGGGAGGAATTCACCGTACTTCTGCCGAATTGTGCTTTCCGGCAAGCGTTACGCATAGCGAATCAGATCCTTGGCGGGGTAGATCAGTACGAGTTCGTTTTGTCGGACGGGCTTGTACTCAAAGTCACGGTGTCTATCGGCGTAACGACCTTTCCCGATACCGGGGAGGATATGTCCGGGGCGGCTCTGCTGGAACAGGCGGATAGAGCGCTATACGAAGCTAAAAATGCAGGGCGTAATCGGGTCTGCTCCTATCAGGTATAAAGCCGGGCATTCTTTTCATTTACGATTTCACATCATATGAGCATCCTACAGAAATAGCCGATACAACCCTCTCTCGGAAGAGTCGTATCGGCTATTATCCGTTTTGAAAAAAATGTGTTAATCCTCTTTGGAAGAAGCCTTGGCATCCTCGCCTTCACTATGGCTACTGCCACCCACCACCAGCGTTGTACGCTTGGCGAGTGAGGCCAGCGTATGAGACTCCCATACCTCCAGCATACGTCGTTCGCTCTCGACTACGATTTCGGATACGGCGGTTGCAAGCTCCTCACAAAAAGGGTTCGTCTCTGATTCATGCATCATACCTGGAAAAATCGGATCACATATTTCAATGGCGTGGTATATATCGGCAAGTGTAATATGGTCTGCCGAACGGGTAAGCACATAGCCTCCCTCACGGCCTTCACGTGCTGCTATTAATTCTGCCTGTACAAGTCGCGTCAGCACCCTGCGCACCAAGGTGACCTCACAGTCAATAGAGCGGGCAATAGACCCGCTGGCACAGAGCTCTCCATGCTTTTCTAAATAGACAAGCGCCTTTACCGCCACCCCAAGCCATCTGGGCGTTGCGGTGCGTAGTCTTTTTTCACTATTCAAATGAAATGACACCCCTAAGCTGTAGAAACTTCGTTGAATGCATTGTACGTGAAGTCAGAAGTAAGTTCAAGCCTGAAGGCCATAATCCGCTGTAATAGAAGCGCTCAATGTCAAGTGACTCAGTCGTACTTCACCACTCAACCACAAGTACAAATCACGTGTACCTGTGGCTGTACCCAGTGCTTCGGAAAGCGTAACCCATGCTTGTGCCCCTCCCGTATCACCGACGGTCATACATGCCACAGCTTCGCCATCCGGTGCATCCAAGCGAAGCTCCAGCGCCGCATCACTGCTATTGCCTGACACGCGGCATTGAAGTTCAATCACACCCGCCGTTCCCAACTCGACGCCATGAAAGGCAATCCAGCCGGGACGTTGAGGTGAACGCGGACGTACACAGGCCTCCTTTTGCTCCTTGCTTTCATCCAGCTGGATATGGGAACAATCATCAAAGTTTTCAGCGCGAATGCTTTGTCCGGCTTGACGGGGCGGAATAACTTCGCCTCGAACGTTCACAGGGTGCTCCAACCGGATATCCGCTGAAGAAGCACCTGCCAGCAAGGTGTACTCGCCAGCTTCAACGCAATAGCGATCCCGTGTGACATCCCAAATCGCCCAATCCTTCACTCGCATTGTAAAACAGATCGTTCGCGTCTCCCCCGGCTCCAAGCGGATGCGTTGAAATCCACACAATGTCTTCAATGCTCGCTTTACTCGCGAAGCTCCGGGCCGTACATATAGCTGTACAACCTCCTCCCCAGCAGCTATGCCCCGATTCGTAACGTCCACCCATACATTCAGGGTATCCGTGGCATCTAGGGCACCAAAAGAGTTCACACGACCTTCGGGGACGGATCTATCGTTGGGATCGGGCGCTTGGGCATCTGTGCGCAGATGGCTGTACTCAAATGGCGAATACGTCAAACCGTGGCCGAACGCGTATAAAGGTTCACCTTCAAAATATTGATAGGTACGTCCGCCGCGAATAATATCGTAATCTTTGATATCACCCAATTGATCCTCCGATTGATACCATGTCATATTCAAACGACCCGCTGGCGCGTAATCCCCAAACAGCACATCCGCTACTGCCGTGCCATGCTCTTGCCCAGCATGAGACGTGTACACGATCGCTGGAATATGCTCCTGTACCCAAGGGATGGCAAACGGATAGCTGCCCGTCAGAACCACGATCGTATTAGGGTTAACCCGATACACTTCCTCGATGAGCCGCTGCTGGGAAGCTGCCAGCTCCAAGCCCGGACGGTCATTCTCTTCCTTACCGTTAATCAGCGGGTGATTGCCCACGAATACTATCGCCGTATCTGCCGCTTGGGCGGCGGCTATCGCTTCCATTAAACCGTCCGACACTGTATCTACTCGGAAAGCTGCATCTACCTGTTCCAAGGCTGTCGAAGCCTTCGTCCCGTTACCCGCTACAGCGTTAGGTACGGAACTCGCAGCCTCGGCTACCTTCAATGAGCCCTCCGGCCCTGTGATCACAGGCTTGCCGTTCCATGTCGTCCACAGACGCTCCCCTTTTTCAACAGGAGTCAGTCCAAAGACTTCTTTGACATACCAGCCATACGCTTCCTCAGCTGTCACACGAAGCGTTTCCTCATCGCTCGTCACATAGGTACCCAGTCGCTCGTCGGTTAACGTGACGCTACCGTAGCCCCAATCATTCACGGTCAAAACCGTTGGTTCGGCATCATGGGACAACCGCATGTCACCGAAGGAATCAACTGTAAGCTTCGCTCCGTCAGCCGCCGCGAAGGTCACGCGATCCTTGGCATCGCGGTATATGACGCGCTCCTGCGCGTCTTCGGTTCCCAGCTTGGCGCGAATCGCTTCAAGCGGTGTCACAAAATATGGAAGTGTACCGGAATACCAGTCGCGGTACACCTCATTGCCGAGCGCCCCGATCACCGCCACCTTGCCGCACCTCGCAGGGTCCAGCGGCAGGAGCGAACGCTCATTTTTCAACAGTACGATCTGCTCTCTCGCTGCACGCAACGACAGTTCACGAGCTTGCTCTGTCATCAGGGCCTCTTCCCCGATCAAGGCATAGGGATTGTCTTTCGCCGGATCAAATTCCCCCAGACGAAAGCGAACACGAAATGCATGGAACAACGCCTGATCCAGATCCGTTTCTTGCAGCGTTCCTTGTGCCAAGGCATCACGAATGGCCTGCTTGGACAAATCCGCATCATCTGTAATGCTGTCGATCCCCGCGCGAATAGATTCAGCCACACCCGGCGTGTGGGAGTCATAATACTGATGATCCTTTACGATTCCCATCACATCACCGGCATCACTGACCACAAAGCCGTCCATTCCCCATTCGTCCCTG
Organism: Paenibacillus terrae; assembly: GCF_000943545.1. GTDB lineage: Bacteria > Bacillota > Bacilli > Paenibacillales > Paenibacillaceae > Paenibacillus > Paenibacillus terrae_A. The sequence goes on along the minus strand of NZ_JTHP01000001.1, from coordinate 260,190 downwards.
ACAATATCATTAACACCGTGGTACAACGTAGCAGGCGTTCCATTAATCAGGTTATAAGAGGTCATCATGGACTGGGCTTTGCCTTCCGTAAAAGGCTTCTCAAAGGCTTTCAGATAGTATTCACGCAGGTTTCGCGGGTCTATGCTGGAGGAATCACTTCCCCGGTCCACCTCGTTATTGTTTCCGAGGAAATGCTTTAATGTCGCAACCGCTTTCAAATATACCGGATGATCACCCTGTATGCCTTTGACCAATTCCTTCGCCAGTTCTCCCGTCAAATAGGGGTCTTCTCCATACGCTTCCTCATTACGCCCCCAGCGCGGATCACGCTCCATATCTACGGTTGGTGCCCATAACGTCAGTCCGTTTAGCGCCGGGTCACGGCGGTAGTATACACGCGCTTCATCCGAAATAACCGAGCCGACTTGTCGCATCAGTTCCGTACCCCACGTACAAGCCAACCCCACAGGCTGCGGAAATGAAGTCGCCTCTCCTAACCAGGCTATACCATGTGCTGCTTCCGTACCATGCTTGTATGCAGGGACTCCCAATCGTTCAATGGCAGGCTGATATTGCAGCATGGATTCAATCTTTTCCTCCAAGGTTAGCCGAGACACCAAATCCCGTACACGTTCGTCCATATGAAGCTTCGGATTTTGAAAAAGATATTCTAGATCCGTTGTTTCATGACTCATATCCGTCATCTCCTTGTCTCCATTTAAAATATCATAAAAGGCCGTTATGAAAGCGTTTTAATATATCATAGCGAAAAAGGATTACCCCGGCAACAATTGCTGTTGCTCACCATTTGGTGTCTTTCCTCAATTAATACCGAATAGACCAGTGTCGCCAATGGTGTGAATATCGGATGTTTGTTTGGACATGAGCTTATAATCACGAATTGTAGCTTCGTCCGCGCCTTCTACAGAACCATCCAGGAAGCTCTTAGCCAATGTACCTGGTTAGTAACAGTGTGTAAATTAAAAAAAATTGTATATTTTCTTCAATAAACAAAGCAAAAAATAATATTTTTTGGTATAATCAGGATATACAATCGAAGGAGGAAAGGTTTATGAAAAATACCGGAATGACACGGCCTCTGGATCAATTGGGGCGAATCGTGCTTCCCAAGGAAATGCGCACCACGATGGATATCAATATTGGTGATTCGCTCGAATTTTTCGTGAATGAAGAAGGATTTGTATTAAGGAAATATACAGGTGTATCCTGCAAATTTTGCGGCGCAGTTGATCATTTGACTTATTTTCGTGATAGCTTTATTTGCGCCGATTGCATTCAGGTATTAAAGACAGAGGAAAATGTACATCCCACCAGCACCGAAGCCATCCAGGCTCAAGAACATACCAAGCCGGTTCGTAACCATACAACCTGGCAGCCTAAACAATCCAGAGTCCAGCAAGGAGAAATGGTAAAAAAGCTCCGAAAGCTGATTCAGGAACATCCCAACCTGCCGCAAAAGGTATATGCCGAAATGCTCGATATCTCACAAGGCCGGGTGTCCCAACTGAAAAAGCTGCTTTAAATTATTCAGTAATTTATTACAAAACATACTCAGATCCAATGGATTGCCATCCTATTGTTTTCCGTCAAATATTCGATCGTCAGGTGTAGAATAAGGAGCGTATTCGTTGATGTGTTCCTAACTTTCACCTGACTTTTTTGTGCGTTCTCCCCCTGTCGACGTGACAATAATCACATACTCTCTATCCATCCATATATACAATATATAGACCGAAACAATTGTTTAGTACACGATATCGTCAATATATTGTTTTTTGGAGAATAATATATATTTTACTATATGGAGGTTTTTGCAATGAAGGTGTTGGAGGAACATCAATTATACAGCATCGGCGAGCGGGTCATTGGGGCACAAGACTTGGACATGCTGCGGGAGAATGCAAATTTGAATGGAGAGTCGTTCAGTGGAAAAATGAGTAAGCTTGGCTCCGAGTACGCCAAATGGTATGCGCGACTACGTGTGCTTCCGCCTGAACTGACAGACGCTATCGACCACGGATATGTGTATGTTCACGATTTGGACCAATATGTGCTCGGGACTACGAACTGTATCTTTATACCTTTTGGTCGTTTGTTGCAAGATGGTTTTAATACAGGCAATGGCTCTGTGCGCACACCACAAACCATTATGTCTGCTATGGCACTGGTGGCTATTATATTTCAGTCTCAGCAAAACAGCCAATTTGGAGGTGTCTCTGCCAATAAAATAGACTGGGACCTTGCTCCTTTCGTGGCCCGGTCCTTCCGCAAGCATCTGCGCAAGGGACTCCGTCTGTTCGGAGAAGAAATAGAACCCACCCTGCCTGATGACGAATTACACATAGCCAGCAGCCTATTACAGGAGGCATGCCCTCGTTCATATGCATTCGCACGCGAAGAAACGGAGACGGAAACCCGACAGGCCGCCGAATCACTTATTCATAACCTGAATACCATGAGCAGTCGGGCAGGCGGGCAAATTCCGTTCACATCACTGAATTACGGTATGTGTACTTCTGCTGAAGGGCGGCTTGTTACGCAATCATTGCTGGAGGCCACTATTCGTGGCCTGGGCAGCGGGGAAACCCCTATTTTCCCACAGCATATTTTCCAATGCAAAAAAGGAATCAATCAGGCTGAAGGCGATATCAACTATGACTTATTCATGCGGGCAGTAGAATGCTCCAGCAAACGTATGTATCCCAATTTTGTCAATGTGGATGCTACCTTCAACCTGCCCTATTACCGCGCAGATGATCCGGATACCATTATTGCGACGATGGGCTGCCGTACCCGCACCTTTGCTGACCGTTTCGGCAGAAACCGTCAAAGCGGCAAGGGTAATCTCTCATTCAATACGATTAATCTGGTGCGTCTTGGCATTGAGTACGGTATTTGCACAGGCAAGCGCAAGATACCTGACCGGGATGGCTTTGATACCAGATTGGAAGAGGTTATGCGCATTGCCGTGGACGGACTGATCCATCGCTACCATATACAGACCAGCCAGCCGGCAAAAGCCTCAGACTTTATGATGCGCGAAGGGGTATGGGAAGGCGGAGAAAAGCTGGGGCCGGATGAAAAAGTGGGCAACGTACTGAAGCACGGTACGCTGTCGGTCGGGTTTATCGGGTTGGCCGAATGCATGAAGGCACTGTATGGCAAGCACCACGGAGAGGATGACGCTGTATACCGTGAAGCACAGCGAATCATAGCTTCTATGCGTGTCTACTGCGACCGTATGAGTGAATTGCATGATCTTAACATTACACTGTTCGCTACGCCTGCCGAGGGTCTATCCGGCAAGTTCACGTTGCTGGATCAGCGTGATTTCGGAATTATTCCCGAGGTAAATGATCGAGAATACTACACGAACTCTTTCCACATTCCTGTGTATTACACGCTCCCGGCTGCCCGTAAAATCAGCCTCGAAGCCCCATTTCATAATCTGTGCAACGCTGGTGCGATTTCGTACATCGAGCTGGATGGTAATGCGCGGAATAACACGGAGGCGTTTCTTAAAATTGTACAATACGCGCTCCATCAGAACATTGGGTACTTCTCCATCAATCATCCGGTAGACCGCTGCACGGAATGCGGCTACGAAGGCATTATCGGGACAAGCTGTCCCGAATGCGGTGCTGATGAAGAACATACGCATTTTCAGCGCTTGCGCCGGGTAACCGGATATCTGACAGGTGATTATACCGTTCGCTTCAACGCCGCGAAGCAGGCTGAGGTACGTGACCGGGTGAAGCATCGGTGAATTTGTGTGGCTACATTCCGGAATCTCTGAACGAAGGGCATGGCCTGCGTACCGTTGTGTTCATTAGCGGTTGCCGCCATGCCTGCCCCGGCTGCTTCAATCCCTCGTCATGGAGTTTCCGCGCAGGTGAACCGTTCACACTGGAGCGACAGCAGGAAGTCATCCGTGACATCGCAGATAATCCACTGCTGGACGGGTTAACCCTTTGCGGCGGAGACCCTTTTTTCTCGGCATCGGAATGCTCGCAGTTTGTGCGCGACTTCCGCGCAGCCTGCCCTGACCGAACCGTGTGGGCCTATACGGGCTTTGACTATGAGGAGTTGCTTACGGATCAGGCCCGCCGGGAGCTGGCGCTGCTATGCGATGTGATTGTGGACGGCCCTTTTGTAGAACAGCAAAAGGATCTGACCCTTCCCTTCCGGGGCAGCCGCAATCAACGACTGGTGGATGTGAAGGCCAGCATTCAGGCAGGATCTATAGTTACATTAGCCTAAGGCGATGTTATACTCGCATGAGATGCTACACCCTAAGACAAATCCTTTCCTTATGGAGAGGGCTTGTCTTTTTTTGCATGTAGTTCATTTCAGGTTTAAACAGAGTTTATATTGCGTATCCTGCAAGTTTCACTTATGATGGTGAACAAGTATACGAGTGCATAATTATTCGTCATACCATAATCGCATAGCTTGGAGATAGGTGTCTGTTCTATTCAGTTCAGGCTTAAAAGGGAAGCTGGTGCAAGTCCGGCGCGGTCCCGCCACTGTAAACGGGGAATTTTCAGCTGTTGATACACCCACTGGTCCACAGACCGGGAAGGAGCGCTGAAAGTCATGATCCGTAAGTCAGGAGACCTGCCTATTTCAACAACATCGCAAGTACCTACGGGAGATAGGGAGGTGTTAAGAGCATTCGCCGAATTTTCATTTTTAAATAACGGAGGCATTCTTTCCCCTACTCATTTTTAACCCCGGGGAGGAATGTCTTTTTTTGTACGCAAAAATAAACTGGCTACCAGCCTGGGAGGAAAAGTACATGTCATTTACCGAATTGCCTGAGTTGTCCGGCTTGATCAGCAGTAACCTGGGATATCCGCGTATCGGAGGAAACCGGGAATGGAAGAAAGCACTGGAACGCTTCTGGAACGGCAGTATGGATGAAAGCGAATTGCATACCGAGATGAAACGATTGCGATTGGAGCATCTGAGCAAGCAGCGCGACAAGGGGATAGATCGAATTCCTGTCGGAGACTTTTCCTATTATGATCACATGCTGGATACATCCGTGATGTTCGGTCTGGTGCCGGAACGGTTCAACTACCGTCCCGAGGGACCTGTTCCCCTATCCGTCTATTTTGGGATAGCCCGTGGACAAAAGGGTGCCACCGCCAGTGAAATGACCAAATGGCTGAATACCAACTACCACTACATCGTACCGGAATTGGCAAATGCAACTCCGGTGTTCACCGAGAATAAGCCTTTGCAGGCTTATCGTGAAGCGAAACAGGAACTAGGCATTGAAGGTAAACCCGTCATGATCGGTCCTTATTCGTTCGTTGCCCTGTCCAAAGGCTATGATCGTAAGGATTTGGCCGCCATTGTACGAAGCTTCCTGCCACTGTACGCCCGCGTCCTGTCTGAGCTGGCTGCGGAAGGCGTTCAGTGGGTGCAGGTGGATGAGCCTGTCCTGACCACCTCATTCCCGGCAGAGGATTTGGGCATTATTCAGGAGGCTTATGAAGCTTTGACCGAGGCTGCTCCATCCTTAAATATCGTGCTGCAAACCTACTTTGGCAGTCTGGATCATTATGAGCAACTGTCCACGCTCCCGGTACAGGGATTAGGTCTGGATTTTGTGCATGATGATGGCGAAAACCTGCAACATGTGCTAAGACATGGCTTCCCCGCAGGGAAAACGCTGGCCGCTGGTGTTATTGACGGGCGCAATATATGGCGCTCCGATCTGAACGCCGTGGCTGCGCTGCTTGGACAGCTGGCAGAACAGACACCCGCCGCCCAGCTCATCGTGCAGCCATCATGCAGTCTGCTGCATGTGCCGGTCAGTCTGGAAGCAGAGTATAAGCTGGACCGAGAGCTGGTGCAAGCGCTGGCCTTTGCCGATGAAAAGCTGGAAGAAATCGCAGCTTTGACCGCTGCGCTTGGCAAACGCGAACCCTCGGCAATTGCCAAGCTTGAGCAGAGTGCGGACGCGGTAGCCCGCTTCAACAGCTCGGCGGCACGAGTACAGACCGCTGCCGATATGGCGGATCTGCTGGCGAAAGAGCCGCAGTCACGCAGTGTTCCCTTCGCTGAGCGTCGTGTGATCCAGCAGGACAAGCTGAAGCTGCCTCCACTGCCTACGACGACGATTGGCAGCTTCCCGCAAACCGCAGAGGTTCGCAAAGCCCGTCTGCACTATCGCAAAGGGGAATGGTCTGCCGAGCAGTATCGGACGTTCATTCAGCAGCAAATCAAGGAATGGATTGATATCCAGGAGGACATTGGCATTGATGTGCTCGTACACGGGGAATTTGAGCGGACAGACATGGTTGAGTTTTTTGGCGAAAAGCTGAAAGGCTTTGCCTTTACACAAAACGGGTGGGTGCAGTCCTACGGCTCCCGTTGTGTCAAGCCACCGATTATATACGGAGACGTGTCGTTCGATCAACCCATGACCGTAGAAGAAACGGCCTTCGCCCAATCGTTGACCTCCAAGCCAGTCAAAGGAATGCTGACAGGTCCGGTAACGATTTTGAACTGGTCCTTCGAACGTAATGATATTCCTCGCAGTCAGGTTGCTTTACAGTTAGCACTGGCCCTGCGTGCAGAGGTAGAAGCACTGGAACAAGCGGGAATTGGCATGATTCAGGTCGATGAACCCGCGATCCGTGAAGGGCTTCCACTGAAAAAAGAACAGCAGCAAGCCTATCTGGCGTGGGCGGTTCAAGCCTTCCTTGTTACAACAGCAACCGTTGAACCCGCCACCCAAATCCATACGCATATGTGCTATTCCGAATTTCAGGATATGATCCAATCCATCTCCGATATGGATGCCGACGTCATTTCTATTGAAACCTCGCGTAGCCACGGTGAACTGATTGTCAGCTTTGAGGATCAGGTGTATGACAAAGGCATCGGTCTGGGCGTATATGATATCCATAGCCCGCGCATTCCCGATGTGTCAGAAATGCTGAGTATGATACAGCGTGCCCTGCGCGTACTGCCTTCCGATTTATTTTGGGTCAATCCAGACTGCGGCCTGAAAACCCGCACCAAGGATGAATCTGTAGCTGCATTGCGGAAAATGGTGCTGGCCGCTCAAGCAGCCAGAGATTCGTTGGCTGTATCCAGCTAATTTCTATAACCCTCCCCTTTCCGGCCCTCTTTTTCCCTAAACGCCGGAAGGGGATTCTATTCCAAATCATATAATGTGTATGCCCCTTGAATATGCTCGGGTGTTCCCTGCTTCATATGTACGCCCAAGCCATGCTCTCTATCCCAGAAACAGCTAAAATTCAAATACAGCTCATCCTCTTCCGCTGAGTCAGGAATCAGTATAGACACCGGCTGTAACCGTTTCAGCAGTTGTTCCGAGCGTTCCACATAAGGCGCATATTCATCCAGGTCTTCTCCCCATGAGGTATAAGCGTTCTGGTACTTTTCCACTACATCTGCATAGTAATGATGTATCGCTTCCAGCACATGAGGATGAATGTCTGACCCATGTGCCATATATTGCTCCCATGTCTTTTTTTGCTCCTGCTTAGGCTCTCTTACGGCCTGTGCTTCTTCCTCGGAATCGGCGGACACCATAAACTCTATCTCCACCTCCGAGTCCTGTCCGCAAAAATGGAGTTGTACCGTGCCCCGAAGCACGACTTCCTCTGATACTTCCCAAGTCTCATCATCCTGATCCAGCTCCATATACCAGCGTTCCCAATTCATCCTTTTTCCCATCCTTTTCATAAGAAATGATCTTTACCTTTATGGATCCTTTTATTTGAGCATTTTGCAACAATCCCAAGAGCGATTTCAAATCAGCAATATATAGATCGAAACGGTTTAGTTCGTCTATCTATTGTACTTTCGAGCGTTGGGAAAATCGAATGATGCAACATGCTGATTTTACAATTTAACATCCTTAAGGATGAAATTAAAGCGGCTTCTTTTCCGCAAATTCCCCCAAGATTCGGCGTCTTTCTAAATAGAACTACTTTTTTCAGCAGCATTCGCTATCTCATTGACTCTAAAAGCGAAAGAAAACTCCTAAAATGAGCCCGCAGATTTATTTTTAAAATTTTAGTACCTTGCATTAAACAGTACATGATGTTAAATTATACCTGACTACTGATTTATGATTAGTACCTGAAATCTTTTATGTTCAAGCACACATTTCTCCCCCCATACTCCAAACGACACCCATGAAGCAATGATAACATCCAGGAAGGGAGCACCGCTCATGAATGTGAACATCCAATTCAAAAAAGGGGTGCTGGAACTGTGCGTTCTTGTTTTAATTGGGCGCAGGGACCGTTACGGCTACGAACTGGCTCAGGCCGTCTCCCGTCATATCGAAGTAGCCGAAGGAGCTTTATATCCGCTGCTTCGCCGTCTGGTATCAGAGGGATATTGTACAACTTATTTACAGGAATCGACCGAGGGACCCCCCCGTAAATATTATCGGCTGACCGATGCAGGCAGCAATTACACGAGAATACTTACACGGGAATGGAATGAATTTGTCCATCATGTCGCAAGCCTACTGAAAGAAGGAAATCCCGATGAATAGAAAACAGTTTCTTACAGAGGTGGAGCAACGTCTCTCCCCTCTCCCCGCAGAGGAACGTAATGAGCTGCTTGGTGATTTAAGTCAGCATTTTGACTATGGGTTGGTGAATGGCAAAAGTGAGGCCGAAATTGCCAGCGAACTGGGCAACCCCGAGGATATCGCTCGCGAAGCGCTGGATGATCCCAATGCAACCTGGAATACTCCCCCTCCTCCGCTTCGCCAGGGAAGCTTCGCACGCAATTTATTTACTTTCTTAGGGCTGTTGTTTCTCAATTTGTTAATCTCCATTCCTGTCTTAGCCTCTTTGTGGGCAGTATGGGTTTCGTTGGCCGCAGCAGCGGTCAGCTTGATAGTGGCCCCTCTTCTCGCTGTCGCAGATTATGCGCTGAACGGCAACTTTTATCCCGCTAAATTCTTTTTTTCCATCATGTTGACCGGGATTGGCCTATTGCTGCTGTCTGGAGTACGCTACCTTCTGAACCTTCTGGTCAGAGGTACGGTTCGATACTGGAAATGGAATCAGACTACCCTGAGGGGAGCTAACGAGTAACATGAATAAAAAATGGTTTATTGCAGCGGGTCTATGTATCATCATCGGTGTGGCCGGGATGGTAGCCTACGGTGCTCCATGGAACCAACAAGCGATGCGGGAAATAACAGCTATTGATAAAAAATGGACGTTCACACGTGGACAGCTACAAGATCTTAAAGTGAATAGCTCCGATGATGTCTCTATTGTCTTTACTCCCGGTTCCGGTGAGCAGGGCACGATACGCATGAGTGGAGAAGTTCAGACGAAAGTAGCCGACCAGATTCATAATGCCCGTATTGAGAACGGTAAGCTTTCCATTCAATCTGAGCCAGCCCTTTCCTTGGCATTCTTCACTATCTCTCCTGATTTGAAACAAACGATCACGGTAGAAATGCCCGCTGGTGAAACCCTAAAAGGGCTACAGGCAGATGTACATTCAGGAAGCGTAAACCTCCAGGATGCCTCCATTCAAAACACAAACATCACAGCCACTTCTGGCAATGCCGAGATTTCAAACCTCCAAAGTACCCGCTTGGTCGCCAAGTTAACATCCGGCAGTTTTACGGCTAGTCAGGTTACAGCAGATATGGAATTGCACATCACTTCAGGGGATGCCAAAATTTACGATTATAGCGGCAATGGTCAAGTTTCCCTGACCTCCGGTATTACGAATATCACACAACGTACCACAGCCAACCTGAAAGTCGATTCAGTCTCCGGTGATGTGAGGATTAAGCAGGCCCCTGATTTTAAAGGTATTTATAATGTCCGCTCCGACTCAGGAAGTATAGATACTCCCGAATCCGTTCCCGGCAGTGTGAACGTTATAAAGGTCAAAACGACTTCAGGTGATATTCTTATTTCCAAATAGACCATCATGACCATTGTCAGAGGTCTTCTACTCCAGGTCGCAACTAAGCGAAATAAGCGACCTGGAGTGGAAGTTTGGTTCAGGGAAATTAAATCAGTATAATATAAACATGTGCTTAAATGCACAACTATGTATGTAGCCATAAGGAGGAGACTGGATGGAACTTAAAAATAAAACAGCCATTATTACAGGCGCTACCAAAGGCATTGGTAAAGCCGTTGCCGAGGCCTTGGCCAAGGAAGGCGTCAACCTGGGATTAATCTCACGCACACTACCTGACCTGCAAAAGCTGCAAGATTCACTGGGGAGTACATACGGCGTGAAGGTGGTTAGCGCTGTCGCGGATATATCTGATCGCGCACAGGCCGCTGCAGCTGTAGCCTCGCTGGAGCATGAGCTGGGCGCTGTCGATATTTTGATTAACAATGCAGGAATTGCTACATTCGGCACAGTCGCAGACATGGACCCCGAAGAGTGGGAACGCATGATCCGCGTGAATTTGTTGGGAACCTATTATGTCACACACGCGGTTCTTCCGAGCATGCTTGCTCAGCAGAGCGGCAACATTATTAATGTATCCTCCACAGCAGGGGAACGAGGCTTCGCCACAGGCTCGGCGTATTGCGCCTCCAAGTTTGCTTTGATGGGCTTCACGGAGGCACTGATGCAGGAGGTTCGCAAATCCAACATTCGCGTCACCGCGCTGACTCCAAGCACAGTCAATACGGAACTGGCAGCAAGTGCAGGTTTGCCGATTGGCGACGAGGACCGCATGCTTCAGCCACAAGATATGGCCGACCTGACATTGGCGGCATTGAAGCTGCCTTCGCGGGTTCAATTAAAAGTAGCCGGTATTTGGACAACCAACCCACAATAATTTGACTCGACATCTTAGATTCATTGGGCTGTACCACGCTCCGGCAGACGTCATTGTTCGTCATGCTGGAGCTTCTTTTTTGTTCATAGTTAATACAATTCAAACTGCAATATACGCGCTTTGTACTTTAGAACATACATAACCTACGATTTTTGCACCGATAAGCGCAGTTATGAAAGGGGAAATGAATAATGAAAAATACAGGAATGACACGACCATTAGACCATCTGGGCCGCATCGTGCTGCCCAAGGAGCTGCGCAATTCTATGAATATCAATATTGGAGATGCCCTTGATTTTTTTATTACATCAGAGGGCCTGATGATCCGTAAATATACAGGGGTATCTTGTTATTTTTGCAGTGCCGTAGATAACCTAAGCTACTTCAGAGATCATTTGATATGCAGCGATTGCATTGAGAATCTTAAGAGCGATAATCCTTCCAGTCATTCAGGCGAAACACGTCCTGCTCAGCCCAAGAAAAGAAGGAATTACAGAAATCAGACTGAGCTCCTGCATAAACTAAAACAGCTCATGGAAAAACACCCTAATGTTTCACAAAAAGAATTGGCCGAGATGCTCGAATTGTCTCAGGGACGCGTGTCACAGCTAAAAAAACTTCTACTTTGAATCGTTCCAATTACCCGCGTTTGATCTCGCCATACAAAAAAAAGAGCCTGTCGGCTCTCGGATCATCATCCTTATGCAATGTCAGACTGCTCCACAACCGGGACCCGATAGGCCAACAAGGACTCTTCAATAACGGTGGAAATGAACGTTATCTCAATCTCCAGCACCAATCTGAGCGCATAGTTCCATGCGTTTTCTTCAATTTGCAGCGCAAACCGTTGTCGGGTACCTAACTCGCTCTCCTGTTCCATAGCATCGGAGAGGTCAGGCAGCTCAGAATCAGCGGCGTGTCCAATCTCATGCGCAAGCACAACCGTAAAGTACTCCTCGACTCGTTCGACGCTGCCAAACATCTGAATACATTGTGTTTCAATCGTGTCCATATACATTGTAATGGTGTGAGCATTCATGGCATATTTGCCCCCAATTAGCCGCCCGCCGGGAAACCGTTTCTCCAGCTTGACCGTCACGCCTATATCTGCCCGTTGCAAAAGCTTAGCGACGATGCGCTCTGCTTGATTTCTTTCCAACTCCGCCTCGCTCCTCGACCTTATGACATGAAAAAGCTGAATTTACTCTAATCATATAGAATAGGAACCCGAATCCGATACTTAAAGCTTTCCATGATTAAGAATGAAAAGGGCAGCCGTGGAGCTTCTTCTGCATATACGGCTTCTCTTGAACTCCGAAATTTGGCTTTACAAGCCGATTATCGTAGGAACTGTGAAAAATATGCGTTGTCGCCGGAGATAACGGCGGGATCAGCCATGTCCAATCGCCTGTGAGCGCACGCCCCGCATGGGCTTCCCGTTCCTCAAACAGCTGGAATTGTGCAGCTGCCGTATGGTGATCGACAATGCTGACTCCCGCTTTTTTAAAAGAATACAGCACAGCACTGTTCAACTCCACCAGCGCCCGATCGCGCCATAACGTCGTTTCGCTTGAGGTATTCAGCCCCATCAGCTCAGCTACCTGCGGCAGCATGTTATAACGGAAGGTATCGGCAAAATTACGGGCACCGATCTCTGTCCCCATATACCAGCCGTTAAAAGGAGCTGCGGTGTAGATGATACCGCCAATCTCCAGCGTCATATCCGAAATCATAGGCACGGCATACCAACGCAAACCCAACGAAGCCAACCCCGGAAGTTCCGGGTGTTCAATAGGTACCTCCTGCACCAAATGTTCGGGAATATCAAACAGCTCAGGAGGCTGTCCACCTGCTTCCACAATCAGCGGCAATACATCAAAGGGAGTCATGGCTCCTTGCCAGCCCATGCGGTGGCACGCATTTGTGAATTCTACCGAGATCGGGTCCCCGATCACTCCTTCAGCGCTCTCATAGCCAGCATACCGAATCAATTGATGATTCCAAATGCGAATATCCGGTTGCCCCGGCTTGGACGAGCGAAACACGGTAAGCGTCGGCTTGATTTTACCGCCATTTGTCCCTATGCGTATATGCTCTAACAGCTCATGAACCACTTCCGCTGTACTTGAAGCCTCGCGGGCATCCCTTACCAGAAGCTTATCCCAAAACAAACGACCGATACAACGATTGCTGTTACGCCAAGCCATCTGTGCCCCATGCTCCAGCTCATCATAGGTATGATCATACGTTCCCGAAGTATCTATGTCATGACGAATATCAAGAAGCCGGGCCTCCGCTTCATCGCGGCTTCGGCCCAGCTCCTCATAACATGTATATATAAACTGCTTCGCTTCACGCAAAAGCTGTTGCTTCACTTCCATACGTACACCCCATCCCGGCAGCTCTCAGTACTTATGAGCCCGTTGTCTTTCACGCCTATCCGTCATTATACTCCAGTGGTGGTCTGGAACCAACGGGATGTGTGTCTTGTTCACCTGATCTTCATATCCATGGGAATCCCTCCCAAAATCTTATCCCAAATATGCATTGAGCATCCAGATATGTTTATCCACCGCTTCTCTCAAGCCATTAAGAAGATCCTCAGTCGCTTTGTCATGTGCCGCATCCGCTGCTTCCATGCCATTAGCCAGCTCAGTAGTGATGGTTTTGAAATCCGTAACCACGGATTTTACCATATCCTCGGCTGTCTGCTCACCTGCTGACTCCTGAATGGCTGCCAGTTGCAAATGCTCCTTCAAGGTAGCGGCAGGACGGCCTCCAATGGCCAGCAAACGTTCAGCAATCATATCCAGGTTAGCTGTCGCTTCATTATAAAGCTCTTCAAATTTTGCGTGCAGTGTGAAGAAATGAGGTCCTTTTACGTACCAGTGGAAATAATGCAGCTTCGTGTACAACACCGACCAGGTAGCTACCTGACGGTTCAAAGCCTTATGCAATTCTTGAATAGCCTCTTGTGTAGGTTGAGCGTTCGTATGATTTAATGTACTCATGTGTAATTCCCCTCTCATGTTCATCCATAGTTTAGTTGGAGTGAAGCCTGAATTCCCGTGACATTAGTGTTTGATTAACCTGCAAATCCCATGCGTGATTCCAATAAATATTCAGTAATTAATTTAGACTTAATCTAAATCCTGTTTTAATTATAACATTAGGTCAGTTATTTGCAAGAGCTTATTAGGCCTTAATCATGAAGATTACGTGAAGTGTCAGGTCCTTTGAAAATTTGTTTACCTTTCGTATCGTTCAATACTTGCAACGCAAATTCTATATGCATACGCGCCCCAAGAATCAAGGCTCGTTCGTCGATATCAAATTGGGGATGGTGCAGCGGATACGCTTGCTGTGTACCTGGTGCGCTTATCCCGATAAAACCGAATACGCCGGGAACCTGCTGTGTATAGAGCGCAAAATCCTCCCCGGCTAAAAAGGGAGCATCCAGCACTTCCGTACTTTCCACTCCAAAGACTTTCCCTGCCGCGCGCACTGCAGCTTGTACGACCACAGGGTCGTTGTGAAGAACCGTTCCTGTTCGTTGCACAATATGTGCGGAGCCGCCATGTAAAGATGCAATACTGTTCGCACGATCCGCAATCGCTTGGGTGATCCGTTCAACCGTCTCTGTACGAAAAGCCCGGAAGGTTCCTGTAATTTCGCTGTGACCTGCGATGACATTTTTGGCGCTGCCTGCTTGCAGTGTACCGAAAGATAGGACAGCCGCTTCCTGCGGATCGATGGCGGTGGACATGAATATTTTAATATCCGTGATAAATTGAGCGACCATAATTATAGCATCTGAGGAAAGATGGGGCGTGCTGTGATGTCCCGAAAGTCCGGCAAACCGGATTGTAAAATGAGAAGAAGCGGCCATAGCCGTGTGCGGATGAAATCCAATCGTTCCTACAGGGAAATCAGGCCATACGTGCATGGCAAACACTGTCTTTACATCCTCCAGCACACCATCTTCGATCAGATCCTTTCCTCCACTAATCAGCCTGCCATCCAGGGGAGACACCAACGCCCCCTCCTCTGCTGGCTGAAAAACAAACTTAATCGTACCTCGAACCTGATCTCGATTATGACTAAGCACCTGAGCGGCTCCCAACAGCATCGCCGTATGTGCATCATGCCCGCACGCGTGCATGACTCCGGGGATCATGGAGATATAATCGGCGGTGTTTTGCTCTGTTACAGGCAAAGCATCTATATCCGCACGCAGTAGCACCGTATCCCCGGCCTGTGTTCCGCGCAATATACCAACTACTCCTTTACCAAAATGCTTCCCGACCTCTGTCTGTACCTCCAGCCCCCAGCTTTGGAGAAGCTCCGCTATGTACGCAGCCGTCCGTTCCACCTCAAACAAAACTTCCGGGTAACGATGCAATTCCCTTCGAAATGCAATCAAATCCGTTTCCAACGCGTCCGGCACTACAAGACCATCAAAAGCACGAGTCATTATTGAACACTCTCCTAAAATCTTATCGGAATAGTTATAGTATATATCAGCCTAAATGTAGTCTGTATCCCTGCAAGCCGTCAACGCGTTATACATAGGTTACATCAATACGAGTATAGAAGATGTTAATTTTGTCTGTTAAAGCACCAGTTCAGAATATATCTCCTTTATATACTCATGAACCCTACCACACGGGGAAAATTGGATGTGATCACCCAACTACACGATTTTCTCGTTCCTGGTTATTGACGTTAAAAAATCTGGCTTGCCAAAGTGCTGCTCAATATGTGCTTGCTCACTGGATGACATGGTATAATAGATTAAAAAAAGGTTTGATATAAATGGAATATCTTCTTGATTTTCGCAAAGATCTTTTTCTTTAAGTTTTGAACTTGAAAATTCACATAGAAAACGGAGTAGATAGAATGGTGCTGTGCAAGCGAAGCGGTCGCTTTTGTCCCCGGATTTCTCCCCTGATTATAAGCTTTGTTCCGGAAATCCGGGGGCGGTGGCGATGGGAAGCACCATCTGTCTGCGGAGTGGCACTATAGGTAACTTTTTAAGATCATCTTATATGATTGGTAAACTGGCTTTTGTTTCTAAAAGGAGCGAATCCATCACAATGGGAGGTGCTGACCATGAACGAGCCTGTACTGAAAAAAGCGATGAATACCTTGGAATTCCTAAGTCAGGATCGGGAAGCCCGTCTTCAGTATGAAGCAAGACAACGGTATCTACATGATGAGGCATCCATGATTGAAGGAGCAAAAGAAGAAGGCAAGGCAGAGGGTAAAGCAGAAAGTCAGGCTGAAATTGCACGAAATATGCTCCGTTTAGGCTTAGATATAGATATTATCGCCAAAGCGTCCGGTTTGTCGGAAGCTGAAATTCGAGCGCTTCAATCATAAAACTGACCACGACAAAAAGAGCCGACCCGTAAGAGGGTCGGCTCTACTATTATTCTTTTATCTCCAAAGGGTCCACAATCAAAGGTACAATCTTGCCCGCGTTTACATCAATCAGGCCGTGATCGGTAATTTTCAAAGCCGGGCTGACCGGCAAAGAATGAGTGCTCAGCGACATGATTGGATTGTAATGGCGGTAACCGAGCGACAGCAAGGCAGAACGCAGCTCCTTCACATGGGCCGCCACCATTTCTAGCGGTCCTTCTGTTAGAATCCCGCCTACGGTTAACGGCAAAAGGGACAGCACCTTGCCATTTTCAACTACGCAAAAGCCGCCTTGACTGGAAAGAACCGTATTCGCCGCCAATATCATATCCTGCTTGTTATGCCCTACAACCAGCAAGTTATGGTTATCGTGCGAATACGTGGTTGCCACCGCCCCGCGCTTAATCGTGTCTCCCCCGATCAAACCATAGGCACGGTTACCATTCTTGCCATATCGCTCAAAAGTAGCGATAAGTCCGTGTTCGCTCTGTTCCCACATCAGCTCACCATTCGCCACCTGCTCAGGCGCAATACGTTCGCTCGTAAAGGTCGATCCGTCCTTCACCATCATAATACGGCAATGATGTGTACCATCCGCTACATCCAGCTCTACGGTAAAATCCCGCTCTGTGAGAGGCTTCAGCTTTACACTTTGGTAAAAATGAGGTGGAAAACGGCAGCTTAACGAATCTTGATGATACTCCTCAAATTTATCGAATACCTTTTGCCCGTCCTTGTACACCTGCTCTACTTCAAAATGGCTCAGGTCAGACAACAAGACAAAATCAGCTATTTTCCCCGGTGCAATCGTGCCCCGGTCGTGCATACGCATCCGTGTCGCAGGCGTGAACGTAGCAGCATAGATCGCATTCTCAGGCTTCATGCCCATCCCGATTGCTTTGCTTACAATATGGTTCAGATGCCCACGCTCTACGAAGGAATCCGGCATCACATCATCCGTTACAAAGCAAAAATGCTGCGCCACGTCTTCTTGAATCAAATACTCCATCACTTCAGGGGTCATGGATTTTTCCTGAATCTCGATGAACATCCCCGCAGCCATACGCGCCTTCATGCCTTCAATGCTTTGGTGGGTATGGTCCGAGCCAATTCCCGCGTAGATCAACTGATGCAGGTCCAGATCAAGCAACTGCGGCGTATGCCCTTCAATGATCAGCTCCGGGTAGTGCTCACGAACATGGCGTAAAATACGGTTGGTCTTGCCCTCCGGATCACGAATCACATCCACATAGTTCATAATTTCACCCAGACAGATCATCTCACCGGTTTGCAACAGTGCGTCAATCTCAGGAATATCAATCTCGCCCCCTGAGGTTTCCAAAGGCGTCGCCGGAACGGAGCTTGGAATACCGTAGAACATATCAGCCACGCACTCCTTGCTGGCCGCCATCATTTCCTGAATGCCTTCCAATCCAAAAACATTCGCCATTTCGTGCGGTTCCGGTACAATCGTCGTCACGCCGTTGCGAATGAGTCCATAGGAAAAGGTCGCCGGTGTCACCATTGTGCTTTCAATATGGAGATGAATGTCGATCAGGCCGGGAATCATATATTTCCCGTGCCCTTCTACAATTTCATTCACTTCAAACGACTCCAGGCCACGCTGACCGATATACATAAACTTGCCGTCAAGTATAGCAACATTGCCTTCCTCGAACGTCTTGTAATAGCTGTTATACACTTTAACTTGTAAAATCATTTTGTCTGCACGCATGATGTATCTCCTTCATCGAACCCGCTGATTACTGGACCAGCACCATTTTATCTGCCGGAAAATGCAGGGTAATCCGTTGACCGCTCAGGTACGGCGTGTCCATCTCCTGATTGGCGGTGAAGCTTCCTTTCGCCGTTTCTACCACATACTGATAGCTGCGCCCCAGGTAAGTGCTCACTTTAATGATGCCGGGAAGCTCATTTTCTCCCGTCTCATTGCCTGCTGTGCGGATAACCAAATCATCCGGACGAATAGCCCCCTGACGGGCACCCGGCTGGACTGTACCCTGATTACGGGCCACACTAAACGAAAGATCGCTTGTACTCAGGCGAATTCGTTCCTCCTCCTCAACGCGTTCGTCAAAGGACAAGAAATTATTGAATCCGATAAAACGGGCGACAAATTCGGTGGTTGGATATTTAAAAATCGTTGATGGCGCATCCAACTGCTCGATATTCCCCTTGTTCATAATCGCAACTCGGTCAGAAATCGAAAAACATTCCTCCTGATCATGCGATACGTATACAGTGGTAATCCCCAATTCCTGTTGAATACGGCGAATTTCTACACGCATATTCACACGCAGGTTCGCATCCAGATTACTCAGCGGTTCATCGAACAGCAGCAGGTCAGGTTCAATCACAA
This sequence comes from Paenibacillus terrae, assembly GCF_000943545.1. GTDB lineage: Bacteria > Bacillota > Bacilli > Paenibacillales > Paenibacillaceae > Paenibacillus > Paenibacillus terrae_A. Next base: position 241,534 of record NZ_JTHP01000001.1, on the reverse strand, counting down.
GCGCCCGCGCAATCGCAACACGCTGACGCTGTCCACCGGACAGTTCGCCGGGGAAACGCTTTTCAAAGCCCCCCAGACTAACTGTATCCAGCATAGCCATAACACGGCGTTTTATATCATCTTCCTTCACCTTGCGCAGCCGCAGTCCAAAGGCAACATTATCAAAAACGGACAAATGCGGGAAAAGCGCATAGCTTTGGAATACAAAACCGAAATTCCGTTTGTTCACCGGAACCCGGGTGTAATCTTTATCGCCAAACAAAAACGTCCCTTGTTTAGCTTCGAGAAATCCTGCAATCAGACGAAGCGTGGTCGTTTTGCCGCATCCACTCGGTCCGAGCAACGAGAGCAATTGCCCCCGTTCGAGCTGCAAATCGAAATCCTGCAAGATCAGTTGGTTGTCATAAGCGACCGATACACGATCCAGAGCAAGCAGTGCCATATGGTTGAAGCCTCCATTACCTTTTAGTGAAGTAAGACAATCCCATCAGTCGTTCAATCAAGAACATCAGAATACCGGTCAAAATCATCAGCATTACCGAAATCGCTGCAATCGTCGGGTCAAAATAATTTTCGACGTAGGTCAGCATTTGAATAGGCAGGGTGCTGAATCCCGGTCCTGTCATGAAGACGGAAATGTCGACATTGTTGAATGATTCCAGAAAGGCAATCAGGATGGCCGCAATAATACCCGAACGGATGTTGGGCAGAACCACTTTGAAAAAGGTTTCCAGCCGTCCGGCTCCCAAACTGAGCGCTGCTTCCTCAATCGCAAAATCAAAGTTGGACAAGCTGGACGCAATGACCCGTATAATGAACGGCAGCATAATCACCGTATGTCCGATCAACAGTCCTGCGTATACCGGCAAATGATAAACAATGATCAGATAACGCAGCAGTGTAAAGCCCAGCACAATACCCGGTATGAGCAGCGGGGAGAGGAACAAGGCGTTCAGCGCATCCTTCCCGTGAAACGAAAAACGACTAAGCGCATAAGCGGCAGGCATGCCGATCAGCAGCGCCAAAATGTTACCCAGCAGAGAGACGACAATCGACGTTTTGAATGTGGACATAAACAGGTCTACTTCAAAAATATTTTGATACCAGCGCAAGGAAAAGCCCTGCGGAGGAAATTTTAATACCGTGCCCGGCTCGAAAGAAGTGACCGATATGATCAACAGCGGACCGAGCAGAAAGACGAAGACCAGCAGGCTAAAGAAGCCTAGTCCGTAATGTTTCTCCCGCATATCCACCTACCCCTTCGGATTGAGTTTATGGGCCGCCTTATTTAAGAGACCGACCACGATAAATGTAATGACAATCATAATCGTTGCAATAACGGAGGCGAGAAACCAGTCATTCAGCGTCATTGCGTTCTGATACAAAAATGTAGCAATGACGCGCTGTTTTCCTCCAAGTAGTGCTGGTGTCGTATAAGCCGTCAGACTGCCCACGAAAACGAGAATGCTTCCGATAATCAGGCCCGGCACAGACAGAGGAAATACAATTTTACGGAATGCGCTGAATTTGGAGGCACCGAGACTCTGAGCTGCATGGACGAGATCACCGTCGATATTTTCGAGAACACCGATCAGTGAAATAATCATCAGCGGTAAAAACAAATGCACCAGACCAATAATCATCGCCGCCGGGGTATACAAAATATTGAGCGGCTCATCAATGAGTCCTAAACCGATGAGCACGTTATTCAACAGCCCTTTGCGACCCAAGATGACCATCCAGCTAAATGACCGCACCACCGGACTGGTCAGCAAGGGAAAGATAGCCAGCGCCAGCAAAATTCCTTTACGGCGCGGGGCCTTTTGCGAAATATAATAAGCCGTCGGGAAGCCGAGTAGCACGCATACGAGCGTCGTAACGATACTGACTTCCAGCGTAGTCAGCAATATTTTCAGAAAATAAGGGTCCTTGAAGAAATGGAGATAGCCTTCTAGGGTGAATGAGCTGTTCTGTACGAAGGTCGAGCCGATCGTTAACACAATCGGAATGACCATGAACACCGCCAGAAAGAGCAGACCTGGCAGCAGCAGCCAATACAAGTATGTTTTCTTCATGGGTAGCTCCTTGCGGTTATCAATATGTTATTCCTTGTTCAGCACCTGAATAAATAGTTCCAGAAATGCCTCGCTTTCCACCTGTTCGCACACGTTCATGTTCGGGCTATGATTGAGACGATTCTGTACATCGCCCACCGTTTGTCCGTCACATATACGGCTGGAGGTTTCCACATCGACATACATTAGCGAAGTTTCCACCAGCCTCGAATTCAGCGCAACGCCTACAGCAAGCGGATCATGAAGCGCACACGCTTTTACTCCGTTACGTTCCTCATAACGCTTGGTATAAATGGCCGTGCTTTCAGCCACATAGCTGCGAATCGCCGGATCGGTGAGACGGGCAATATGGTCCGTCGTCAGCAGTGCCTTCCGTGTTACATCCAGTCCCACCTGTACCAACCGCCCAAATCCGGCATGAAATACGATCCGCGCCGCTTCCGGGTCAGCATACATGTTATATTCTGCTACAGGCGTAATATTGCCGCACCCGTAAATAACACCGCCCATAAAAATGACCTCATTGACGTATTGCGTCAACTCCGGACATTTCAGAAGCGCCAACGCCAGATTCGTGAGCGGCCCGGTGCAAACCAGCGTCAGTTCTCCCGGATGAGCCATGACTGTATCAATGATGATGTCTGGCGCAAAGCCTTCGGACGCCGAAATGGCAGGGACAACTCCACTCAATGCGCCCCCAATACCGTCTTCCCCATGAATACGGTGCTCATGCAATCCTTTACGGATCAAGGGAGCATCGGCCCCCCGATAGACCGGAATATCCGGTCTATCCAAAAGATCGAGGATTTTGCATGTGTTCAATGTTGCCTGTTTAAGCGATACATTACCGCACACGGTAGTAATCGCTGTAACGTCCAGCTGGCCGCTTTTGGTGGCTAATAAAATACCCAGCGCATCGTCAATACCTGTATCTACATCTAATATGACTTTTTTCATTATTGGGCAACTTCCCGGTTCCAGCGATCCGTCCATTCCTTGATATGGTCATTGACGAATTTCATATCCAGCTTGGTCAGCTTGTTTACCACATCTGTACCATACGTAATTCCTTCTGTATCCGCACCGGACAGCACCACCTGCGTATTCACCGGAGAATCAACCTTCGCCTTGGCGGACTTCTCTTGAACTTCCTTGCTCAGCTGCCAGTTGATAAATTCCTCAGCCAATTCTTTTTGGTCGGAGCCTTTCACCACGTTGATCGTGTTCATTACTGCATAAGCACCTTCACTCGGTGCTACAAATTTGGCTCCAGGCACAGCTGCCTGCAAATCTTTGAAGTACATCTCCATAATCGGTCCGCCCGCGATTTCCTGCTGACTGAACATGTTGACGAACTCGGAGGTTTTGCTATAAAACTTAACGATATTCGGACTCAGCTCTTTCAGTTTCCCGAATGCCTGGTCTTCATTAAACTCTTTACTACCCGCTACCTTGGAGGCCGCGTCTACAACCATCGGTCCAGCCGTAGCCGTAATGTTCGGCAGGGTCACGTTTCCTTTGAACTCACTGCCCCACAGATCAGCCCAAGAGGTCACATTCTTTTTAACCAGCTCCGGGTTGTAAGCAATACCGAGGCGGCCAACCGTATAAGCAGGGCCATACTCCTCACCCAGCGGTGCTTTGGCAATGTCATAAATTTGATTCAGGTTCGGCACTTTGCTGCGATCCAGCTTTTCAAACAAACCTTGTTGAATCCCCTGTTGGGCATAATAATCAGACAGATAAATCAGATCAACGTCTGTGCTTCCTTGGCTAATTTTGTTCAACCGTTCTGCGTTATTTCCAATCTCCACTACAATATCAACGTTGTGTTCCTTCTCAAAAGGCTCGTACACTTCTTTGTTAAAGAAGTCTTCGGAGAAGCCCCATGTGGAAATGATTAGCTTCTTCTTTCCATCAGCCGAGCTGCCTTTTCCATCTTCCTGACCTCCGGTAGCATTGCTGCCGCAACCTGCAAGCACAACAGATGCCAAGGTCAAAGCCATGAACCCTTTAAACCATTTTTTCATTTGAAACTCCCCCTATTTATTCATTCTGCGAACCTGATAACACAAAAAAGAAAAGTACTCTTGTAAAACAAGAATACTTTTCTTCGTAAACAAAGAATAAGTTGGTCCCGCTGCGCGTTATAACAGGTTCTCCCCTCAGATAGATCCGAAGCGAAAAGCCGAATATCCAATTGTATTAGGATTCCTTCAGTATGATGTTCGTGATTGCCCACTGCGTTGCTGAATCATAGTCGCGCAGTAGAGCTTCAATATCGAGCCCCATATCCTCAATCAGCTTCTCGCGAAGTCTCTTCTTATACAGCATGGACATTCGGAAATCCACTTCCAGCTTCAAGCCGGGGGCTTCCACTTCCAATGCCGCAGAGCGTGGAGAACGCCGGTGCTTCGCCACAAAGGTAACAATGTTGTTCTCAACGGTGGCCCGCAGTAGCGTGGTCCCGAAGCCGAACAGTTCCTTTGAAATTTCGTTGTAAATCTGGCACATCCGCTTCTTGCTTTCATTACTGTCGAGCAGCGTCATGAACCCACCCTCATCAGCATATTACGTACAATCAATCTTTCAACACGATAGATTATACATAAATATATGATAAATAGCAATAAAAATCCCTAATACAATAACATATGATGCGAAAAAGCGAACAATATGTCGAACTTTGTAGCTTTTCAACATTTTTACACTTTTTTCGTCTAACCCTTAAGCTTCCGAACGATACTATATTCCCCGCAGGAAAATTAAAGCAGACTACAAAGGCGTTATCGTCACCACTCTGGGAGAATATTTTTTTCTTCTACTATATATGTAGTTTTTATTTAAACGCATTTAACCGTACCCCGCGGGAGTCCCCTAGCGATTGTACGGTTTTTTTTATGTTATGTAGCTGACTGGGCCAGATGGGAACCCCTTCAAGAAAAAGCCGATTGAATCCACGAGGACACTACAAGAGTAGCTGGCCACAGCAGCATAAAGTTAGCTATGATATACGCCTTCTTAAAAGCATAACGATGATAAAAATACCAACAGCTCCATGAAATAAATACTCCTATCGGGTAGCTCATTATGACATAGGCAAAAATATAACTGATGAGATAATCTCCAGCTGTTGGGGCATCGAAAGAAAATGCGACCACCATCAGCATGACCGGATAGGCAAATAACGTTAAGCCATAAACGATATTCAATATAAGTAAAATGACAAATGCATTTTGATCTTTCATGATGTTCTCCTAACTATTGCAGTCCGCCTGTATCACCATTGTGCAGCCCGTTTGCGTCTCTCCTCACGCCGATCAGCTTCTTCCATTTTCCGAATATAACGTTTCAGCTGCTCTTTATGATCGTCCAATTCCTGTATTCGTACAGTTGTGCCTTGGAGAAACGTCTCCATTTTACGTGTTAATTCAGCAGCCGATTCGCCCCTCCAGTCTTGCAGACGACCATATATATTTCTCATCTGCTGCTCCTGATGCTGAAGTCTTTGCTTTAGCTGCTCGCACTGCTGTACAGCCCTACGCAGATCCCCCAGGCTCAAAGATATTCTACTCATCTCTTTTGCCTCCCGTTGTGTTCTTCCAGCTGCTCTTTTTATTGATCCACCATCGTAAATTCCTGGCCCTTGCGATCTATATACTCTGCTATCTCTGTAATCGATTCCTGATACCAGCGATTGATCCGATCCAGTGTTGCCGTTGCACTATGCGCAAGCGGGGTCAAAGACTGACTTTCACTTGTTCCGATATGAGCCTGAAATAACTGAATGGATGCACGGGTATCACTAGAAAATCCATGCAAGCTGGAACGCATCTGATTAGCCGCATGCTTTAGCTCTTCGGTTGTTAATTGAATTGTGCCTCCATTTTTGTTGCCCACAAAATATGCACCGCCATTGGAGCGACCATGCTGTTGTCCTACTCCCAGGATATTCACTCCCAGTGCAGTAGCAGCAAACTGCCCGAAAGCACCCATTTGTCCACCGTAGCGCTCAACCAAATCGCCCATGACTTCCTTGAGTTCTGCTCGGGCGGCCAGCATTTGCTCGTACGCCTGCACCCGTGGATTGCCTTCCACCAATTGACCGTCTATCGTGTACAGTGGATTGATTATATTGCCGTTTTCATCAAATGTGAAATGATCCATGCTATGTGTTGCTTCTCCCATTACCGAATTATAGAACTTTGTAATAGGATCTTGCTGCATCATAGGCAACGTAATCGGGACATACACAATGGGAGACCATTTGGGCCCCCAAAAAAAGTTAGCCCACTTATTTTCTCTTTCGACTGGTAATGAAACAGGAATAGTGATTTTGGCTTTATTAGCCGTCTTATAATCATTGTCTATAAAGTAGGTTGTACCCCCATGTGGCTGTGCATCATTAGCTCCCGAACCGATAGTATCTTTCGGATTGACATAAGCGACATTCGTCTTTCGAAAATCGCCATTTTCCACCTTCTTTTGAAGATCATCCGGTAACAGATGTACAATACTTGGTGGATTATAAGCGACTGATGTCAGTCCGTTCCGCACCGCCACATATTCTGCCTCCGCTCCTCCTAGAGAATGGCCTGTGGTCGTTATTTCAGCAGAGGGATACTGTTTTTTTACGACATCATATAGATTCTCAGCTTGTGTAAATTGATTATTCTGATACTTTTCCTCATATTGAAGAAATGCACTTTGCACTTGTGGTGGGAGTTTAGCCACCTCTGCCTTATTATTTTCATAATATTGATGGACTTCTTCCAACGTTTTCGCGCGCCCTCCGACGACATCGCTGATATCCGTTCCCCAGTCCATCGCCACGCTCCATTTGGGGCGATCTGGAGGTTCTGTACCCCTATAACCGATGATCACCTGATTGGTCTTCTCGTTAAGGAATACAGTCGCATCGAATCCAGAACCGTTCGTATCATGCAGCTTAGCTCCTTCAGGCTCAACAATCTTCCAGTCAGGAAGAATTCTGCTTTTAGAATCTTTGGCAGTCAACTCTCGGTCATAAACTTTATCCGCAATGGTCCAGTATGTTTTATCGTTAATGTAGGTCAAGTTATTCCCACCTTGTCTATTGTGTAAATATATTATAGAGTTATGAAAAAGGTGATTACCAGAAAAGGAGAATTGTAACTTGAACAGAAAAACCCCACTGATTCTGGCACTTATTTTAGTTGTTATGTATTTAGGAGGTTGTTCCAACTTGTCCGACAAAGAGAAACAAGAATTAGTAGACGTCGCCACTCCCATCGGCGTGGACTTTATTAAAGAACATTATAATGCCGATTTCATATTAAAGGATTATGCTGTGGATGATCCTGCTGTCCACTCCAGGCTCTATCTGTATGGGTACATTAAAGGCCACGAAGACAACAAAATTACCATCTACTATAATTATAAAACCAAAGAAGTGATCGACGTCTCTGGGCCAGATTGGTTTATCGACAGTGAAGTTCCCAAATACAAGACCCCTTCTTCCTGAGAAGGGATACTCATCGAGCATTTCACTTTCAACATATTTGTAATCTATGTTAAAGTCTAATTTTTCCCAAATTAAGAAGTAGTATAATTATAGTGCATCCTTTTTGCGAGCGATATAGCCGAGAGGAAAAATAAGTATAAAGTCATTGGATACAGTATATCTGGTCATAGTACATAGTTATGTAGAATAGGTCTTTGTAACTGTATGTTAGGGGAAAATTGTATAGATGAACATCATTTTTAATTTGTTGTACTAAAGAGTATGCAATGACAAATGTAGTTAATAAAATTCACCTTTACGGCTACATAACAGTGCTAAAAGGGTATAGATCATCAAACTCAAATAAGGCTCCTTAGGAGCCTTATTTACTTGTTGCTAAACATATTTAATACTCTTCACTTAATGCTTAGTTACATGAATAAAAGGATATTCGCCTCTGCTTATTTTACGTTTCCACTCTTGGATCATATCTTCTTGGGTAGGCGGTTTCTCATTCACGATTGCTCCAGTAGTTACTTTAGCCATGCTTTTTTATCCTCTCACGATGGTTTTAGTTATTGCGTCTTTATCTTTTCTCCGGTCATTTTGATGTTACCATCCATTTCTACCAGACTCGTTTTACATTTTAAACCGATGGCATCCTTCGCTGTGACTTGTATTGTGTTACCCGCATTGAATACTAAGTTGCCGTCAGCCTTAACACGGATGTCCTTTTTACTCCGCAGTTCGATTCCATGGTCATCCAGCAGTCGAATCACCACTTCATCGTCATTCCCCGTGATTAAAATTTCATTTTTCTCAAATATAATAGCTTTGCGGTACTTGGTCATAAATATTTTCGTTGACGGGTCCTTAATAAAGTCTCCCCCTTTAGATCTCTTTCGGATCGAGTGGGTTACAGTAGCGTCTTTTTCGTTATGGGTCGGAAAGTAGATATCTACAAAGTCAAAAAGCTCCGGCATGCAGTACCATCCCGTATTCCCTTCCGATGTATAAAATGTAGCATATGGAAAAGCAAAGGTTTCCTTAACGTTCGGCTTGACCTTATCCATTTCATAAAAGAATACCTTCACATGATCCTGTTCAATTCCAATCACTTTCGACTTCAATGATATGCCACGAATGTTCTCGTTTACAATCAGTTCCTGCTTCATTCCATCAGAGGTGGTTAGCACATATTCATGCCATAAGGAATTGTGTCGTATAAACGCAACAGACTGCAAGACGTATAAAGCTTTCCCTTTGAATTTAACCTCAGCCCCAATTTGTAGCAGGACATCTTTCGGCCCCGTCGTTTGCACTTTATAATACAAAAGATTGTCGTCTTTGCTTGCCCCTGGTTTGGTTTTTCTGGTCAAGGAGTAGTTATACTGTTTCAGCTCACCTTTATGGACACCATCAGGTAATCCAAAATAAAACTGAGGGTTCTCTCCTATCGGATCAGGTATCAGTCCCCAACCAAGCCGAGACGCTATACGTTTCAGAAACGACCAGTCCGTCTCATCGAATTGCATCGTAAATTCCTGTAAAAGCTGATCCTTTAAGCGACTGGTACAATTGGCTTTAGGATATGATTTGAGGACATGTTCAAGCAAAGCCTGTAGCTTCATTTTTACATTTTGAAAGGATTGTCTATGAGGCACTTCATCCAGCTGGCTAGTATAGGATAGGGCTTCGGCGACCAAATAAGCTACATTGGACACCAACTTGATTCTGAACTGCGTGACTAATCCCCGGAACAACACAATCTGTTTCTGATCATCATTCAGGTAAGAAACAACTAACTTAGCTCCTGCCTCCATATGATCCGTATACTCTTCCATTTGAGTGCCGGTTAACACACCCGTTAAAAAGACTTTCACATGCTCATTCATTTTCTGTACAACTTTAACTTTCGGATTTTTAAGAGATAGAACAGTTCCGTTATACTTGATGATTGGATATCCCATGTCTCTGCCCCTTTTTGTCGGTTAGTTTACGCTTATCCGTTGTTTGCTTACGTATTGAATGACATCTTTAATGGTTTGATTATGCCCCTGATCGTTGATGGCCTGATCCAGTGCAGGGAGCGTGGTAAAGGTTTTATTTTTCTTTTGAAAGTAGATACCTGCTATAGGAAATGGATCAACTCTACCAGATCCATGAATTCCGTTATCCACACTGCTAATGATGATAACATCCTTTAATCCATCCTTATTTACATCCTTGAAGGCCACCGCTTCTACGCCTCCATAACGTGCGACCCACTCATGATTCCCGTAGAACTCGGGAAATGGATATATAATATGTCCTTGCTCATCTAAAAGGAAGAAAAAGAATTTACGAAGACCTTCCGGATATCCATATGTGGATACAAACCGTACTTTCCCAAAACCCTCGAGAGTAGTTTGAAAAGACTGTGACTCTTCAATTTCATACTGGTCGGTATCCAATTTTTCACTGCCAACTGTGGAAACAGACTGATCCTCAACGGAACTTAGCTCACTCCATAGTTCCTCATTCTGCCTGATATTCTCTGGAATTTGTGCAAAACGAATTTCATACTCCGCATGGTCCCCTACTACATGAGCCATAGGTACACTCATCCCCAACGAATCATTTGTGAGATAACTAAACGATTCCATTTCTGCTTCCGCAGGCGAACCTTTGGTTACATCCGCGTTTGCTAACAATTGAATCAAATCATCTTTTGTGAAATCACCGATTAATACTTGTTGCTCCGGCTGAACAGCTGTAATCTTCCCGCTTTTTATAAGCTCAATAAAAGGTTTCTCGACCTTTACCAGATCCCTCAATTTTATTCTTGAAGCCTGCTTCATATCCAGGTTCGTCGTATAAAACATATGACTAGGATAGGCTGCGTCCTTCACATAACGAATACCCGTATATTGAACGCTAAAGAATCGTTCACTTTGTCGTTTGATCTCATAATCAATTTCGACATGGACTCCAGAATTGGAATCCGCATAGTCGTGTAATCCTTCTAAAGCTTCGATCTTAAGAATTTGATTTAAAGATTTTTGCTTTGCAATATCCTTGAGTTTTGTAATTTGAGGGTATTTAATCACGATCCCATTTTCTGAATATTTCTCTTGAATGAGTTCATAGCTTTGCTGTTCACTATGAGTATTCGAGGCGGTGCTATATTCGGAATCAATACAGACTTCTCCACTTCTAGAGAACTCAATGGTAATGTTCTTATCAGAATGATCACTGTTTATTAAAAAACCATCGCGGTGGTCTAAAACTCCGATACTCATGCTATCATGTTGTCGATTCTCGAAAATAATAGGCTCATTCACATCCTTGTTCAAATACCACAAATCAGGGAGCTTCATCTTATCTATTACTATTCTTTCCTGCGTCCACTTTTGCCCAGACAATTCCCACAAAGCAACAAATACGGGGGCTGGATGATATATGGAGACATGCCCCCCTAACCACAACTGTATTCCTTGGTCTGAATCTCGAACCACAAAGTCTGTAGTCAATTCTGGCCCGCCATCCTCAATCATCTGGGCGTGTACAAGTTGCCTCGAACTCCACCACTGAATAAATGTGTATTTATCTCCGATCGTACCTGTCACCGTTTTAGGTGCTCTATAATTCATAACCCTAACGTTTAGCTGCCCACTTTTTAACTGAAACGATTTTGTTAAGATAGTGAGATTGTTATCGAACTTTTCTACTAATTCTCCATCCTTCATCTCTACACTTTGTGGCTCGTTTAACAACAAATTAAGTTCCTGTGTGAACTCCTCAAGCTTGTTTTGTCTGATATCAGAATCCTTATTCTCATCGTTGACTATATGAAGTTTTTTCACTAACGTGTCCAACTTTTTCGAATAGGAAACCGTTTTATCGTCATTTTGGAGAGAAAGCGCATGATTTGTTTCTGTTGCTGGAGAATGCTGTCCCTTCATGCATCCATTCAATACTACACAGGAGACTAGTAATAACAGCACGTAACAAATTCGCGCATACTTCAAGTAACTCATGTTGGATATCACGCTTTCTAGAATTTATCGTTTAATTCTATGCTCATAATCCTCCACTTGCCTGACTGTTTTTCTAATGTAAAGGTAATTTCTTTTTTCGCTCTTACTCTTTCTTCTTCTGAGTTACCTTTTACCAAATATACTTTTCGGTTCTCATCGCCGCTTATCTCTTCATAACTCAGGTCCAGTCCCCAGTACGATAAATAGGCTAAACCGGAAAAATCAATAGCATCTTCAAAATCATATGTTTGCCTTGCTGCCGGATCAGTGAGCTGGGCCATTTCAGGAAAAGGTAAATCAAACCACTTCATAAGATAATCAACTTCCAAGTAATTCAGTATCACAGCCTTAGGATCGCTTGGATATACAAACTTTTTACTTTTATTTTTATATAGAATCTCCTTTTTTTCAGGTCCTGTTCCATCATATTTTTGATAGACCACGACGGTATGCCCCTGAGTATCGCTAAACTCATAATAATCTACACTTTCAAATACACCGTCATGATCGGTATCTTTTAACGTTCGAATTCCTTGTCCAGTAGCATTAGGAAAATCAGAATTTATACTCTTGATATGATTATTTTCCAAGGCATATATGGAGAATCCCTCGGAGTAAGCCCCTCCGTCGCCTATAGAGTATACAACGATAAACTTTTGATCCGTTTGATCCAGCTTCATGATTTTCACATCAGTATTTAGATGCACAACTATAACGGGGTCCTCTAGTTTATCAATGATGTGATAGCCAGCATCCTCCCGGACTACAAATATGTTGTAAATTTCCTCTTTTTCTAATCCAAAAGCAAGCACGTATTCCAGCTTTCCATCACGGTCCAAATCTTCTTTTATTATTTTTTGAAGATGCTCATCCTTGGGTTGAATTTTCTTTATAAACTGATCTAATGTGTCAGAATCTTGCACAGTAGCTTTACTAGAATCTTTCGTTATCTCAGGACTAACAATAGTTGGTGTAGCTGATTTAGGAGCGATACTTTTTACCTCAACCTCTTTATTCACACCACAACCACTGAAAATTAAAATGACTAAAACAAGTACAAATAACTTTTTATTAATCACACTTCCCCTTCTTTCAAAATGCCTATTTTAAATAACTTGATTATCTTGATGAAACCTGTGTAGGTTCAGGACAAGCAGTTGCAGGCATATTCTTATACACGGGTATTCTAAAGGTAAGAGGTGCATCTACGGTTTTAAGACCCTTGGAAAAACGATCCGATTTTACATAAGCATCCATAATATTCGTGGCATACTGCTTACTAACAGTTCCATTGTTCCTAAAGGAATTTACATTCCACTTTAAGCTATAAAGCGTATCTTGCCCTGTTTGAATATAATTTCTATAAATCCATTTACCTCCGCCGATTATTGCACTATCGACAGAATTCCAGTTCTCTGACTTAGCTTTCTTTGCACCATTTTTGAGTGCGCTCCCATCGTTTGCACCAATGCCATACATGTTGTACCAACCGATATATTCCGGGACCTGTCCCTTTCCTAAAGTTGAAGTTCCGCCTCCCGATTCAACCATGGCCTTTGCCGCTAAAAATACTGCACTCGCCTCATTACCGCCTGCCTTTAGAAATACATCCCCTTTATTAGCCAAACTTTTGCTTAGCACTTTATTAACAGCCTCTTTATTTTGGGTGTTCTTATCATACTTACCCGACAAAAATTGGAATACACGAGACTCGGTAAGAAAATTACGAGGATCTAAAAAATATGAAACTGCCTTAGGAGAAGCAGCATTATATCCTCTATCATATTTGAACTTAGGGTCTCTCCAAGGCGGTGAATATCCATATTTGCTTACTTCGGTACATACCAGCCCATTTTTCATTTCTGCGTTGAGAAAACTATTAAAATCTACATTAGTTTCTTCTGCTATAAAACGCCAAGAGGGATGCTGCTTGTGTAATTTTAATAGCGCTGGCCTGTATGATTCCGGGAATTTAGCAAGCTCAGCTTCAAAGCTATCATTTTCTGACTTATCAGGAGGTGCTTGTTCAGTTTTAGGATCATCCTTCGATTTGTTGGTAACTGGTTCTTTTGGTGGTTCTTTAGTGCTCGTATCGATCAAACCAAGCTTCTCGCGAATGGCTCGCCCCGCCTTCTCAGCAGCTAACTTTTCCCTTATATTCCCGCTCGCCTCAGCAGTCATCCAGCGGATTGTTTCTTTTTTCATCTGCTCTTGAGCCCACTTGGGGAACGTGGCCATTTCACGTAACTTGCTTCGAAGTCCCTCTGCCAGCTTTTGCGCTTTACGCATACCGACCTCGTCGCCGTTTGCTTTAGCGATATACCACTCCTCTTTGTATTTACGCATCCAGGTTTGGGCCCAGTCAGGATAATTCAGTTTTTGTTTTTTCTGTTCTGCCACCAGGTCAAAAGCCTTTGCTTTCCTATGCGCATTAGCGGCTGTTAAAGCTTTCAACATAGGTGTTGCACCAAACGTTGGTTCTTTCCATTTCATATGCCTTCTCCTTTTTGTAAGAATGCTAGAAAAGCCGTACATCGGAAATACATGTATCCTGATATTTCGTTCCACGTTCAACTGATAAAATAGTAAGTTTAATAAATGAGGTATTAATAGGCTCTTTAAATTTCTTACGTGTGTTAAAATCATTCATTTCTAGGGAAGAACCATCCGAGAATTGCAGTTTTAGCTTCTGAACTCTGTTATTCTCCCGATAACTTTTTTCAGATTTAGCATATCCGTTAATCAACTCAATACCCTTTACCTTCTGTGATGATCCCAGATCTAACAGTATAGTCTCCCCCTCCCCGTTGCCTTTCACGCCTTCACACCATGCAGTAGATGTATCTCCGTCCACCAGATTTTTGGCATCATAGGTCTGCATGCCTTTACTTGGCAGAGTGGATGAAGCTTTAATTTGCTGTACTTTTATTTCGCTATCATATTTGGAAAAGTCATTAGCGGTATAAAACCACTGTACAGGTGTTGCCATATTTCCATCAACTGTAGTGATGGATGGGGCTTTACTTTTCAAACCTGTATTTATATTTAGTTTATAATTGGACGGCGAGTCTACCTTTTCAAACCATAACTCCGATCCATCACGAGACATTAAGAGTCGTTCCATCCCTTTGCCTAAAAGGTGTTTCTCTCCATTACTTAAATTTAACAGGTACGTTTTAGTCACTGACATAGAATTAAGGGAATAGATTATTTTATCTTTCTGAATCCATTGGTTGACTATCGCCATACCAGAATCTATATGGATTTTCTTAATGATTTTATGAGTTGATACATCAAATACGACAATATTCTGCTGGCTGTCAGTAAAACAAAACTGGGTACTGTCTGGAGAAAATTTTCCTTGATGAATGTCATCTACATCTATAGAATCTCCATCTAATTGAATAGCTGTTGATTGATTAGTTGACGGGTCATATATATACGCTTTATCTTTATCCTCATATAAATACTTCGTTAAATCAGAAGAAATTACTGGGTGGTTATAAGGCAGCATAAATTCATTTACTTTTTTACCCGAATCCAAATCATAAATTTGTATTATTAATCTCGCTTCTTTAAATAAATCTAATACGAATGCGATTTGACTCCCATCTGCTTGGATTCTCCCTACATCTACATAAGAATCTCGATATTTCTCTTTATCCTCCTTCGACTGTAGGAGACTAATCAGTTTCTCGGCACTTAAGAACCGTTCAACTTTTGACCCTTCCAGCTGAACCAAAAATTCTGCTGGATCTTCTGTGCCTTCTTCTACCGTTAAAGCCCATTCTTTCTTGCTATTCTCTTTAACAAGCTCCGTTTTATTATTTTTATTAGATGATTCCACCACTTCTGAAGCCATATCCACCGTTTTCGAAGAAAAGGAAGTAGGGACTTTTTGAGAAGCATTACATGCTGACAACACGATTAAAAAAAGAATGATTAATATGTTTCTGATCATCTTCACTTTGATCTATCCTTCCGATCAAGAATAGCTAGCCCTTTTACAGGATTAGGTCTTTCATCCAATGAATTCTTCACCACACCTACTGAACTCAAAAATCTTACATACTCGTCTTTATGGACTGTAATACAAGCTGTTGAAGTCGGCCTACCTTTAGTATCATTATTGTAGCCCTTGTGTATATTTACGCCTTCTGCTGTGGTATCCTTTTTTTGGCTTCCTTTGGTTGCTGGAACTGCTGCACCATCCCTAATACGCAAAGCAGGATAAGAGCCCCGATGCAACCCCCCTACAAACTCATACACTCCATCTTTAACAGTTTTATCCTTGCTCTCATAATCAGGAAGTGTGCTGGCGTTTTTGCTTGTATACTTAATTTCGCCGTCTATCACCACAATTGCCATCGCTCCATATCGACCTTCCGGGTGATCTTCTTGTTTATAACTATATGAGCCGTCTCCTTCAAAGAAAAACACGAGTGGTGCTTTACGGTTCGAGGACAGTTTCTTTTGAATGATACTGTTATTGGTGTAATCATTTACTCTATACAGAGCTTGAGCCTGATTTCCTTTTATGCCTTTATTACTTATATAATTTTCAATCTTTTTCACTGCTACTAATCCATCTTTATAATCCTTAGGATTTAATGGCTTCGGTTCTTCCTTCGTTGGCTTTTCAGGAGTAGTCGGCGTCTTCTTGCCCGGTTCCGTTTTCGTTGTTGGAATAGTCGGCGTTACAGCCTTGCTAACCTTAGGCCATGGAAGAATGCCATTAGCTACTTGATGCAGATACACTGCGAGCACATCACGACCATAGCCCTTATTCTCCAGACCGTACTTTTTCGCAAAATCATGCAGTGCCGCGTTAAGCTCCTTATCCCAATCGCCTGTAGTTGGCAGCTTGTACGAGAAGCTGTCTGGGTACTTCTTGGCAAGCTTGTTCAAATTCTCTCTGGCAAGCAGGCTGTTCACGCCATACTTACTCCGCAGAGCGGCCGCTTCCTTGGCTATGACCTTTTGATCGGCAACGGTCAGCTTATGAGCCGCATCGGCGTATTGTCCGGACAGCTCCTCTAACCGGTTCGCATCGAGATAGGAGCTGGTAGAATGCCCACGAATCAGCTCGTTGATTAGCACATTGTCACGCAGTTGGTTCGCGAAAAGATGCATCTGCTTTTGCTTGGCCTTGTCATTTGCGCCGTACGCTTCCCACCACTGGGACGTGTATTCATGCATTTGCGCTCTTGCCCAGGCAGGCATACGATCTATTTCTGCCACCTGCTGGCGCAATTGCTTGGCCTTGGCTGCTGCTTCCTTAGCACCCTTTTTGTCACCTGCTGCCACGGCTTTGTAATAGTCCTTTTTAAATTGAAGCAGCAAATCTTGCACCCATTGCGGATATCCCTTCCCCTTCAATTCTTGAATTAGGGATTTATAGGCTTTCAGTTCTGCATCGGGCACCTGATTTTTTATGAGCTTACTGGCCTTGATATGAATCGATCCATCTGTTCGGATATAGCTGGTTTTGCACGTCAGAGATATTTCGCGAGTAGCGGTCATCTGTACCTTTTTGCCATGCAGCACCAAGTCTGTATCGGCGTGAAAGGTAAGATCGTGATGACTATATACGTGAATACCGGATGCAGGATTTAAGCGCACAAGTATCTTTTCTTTCTGGGTGGAGAGAGCTACTTCTTTATCATCGAATCTCGCCACTTTTTGAGTTTTGGTATGAAACAGCTTTCTTGCCGGCTTGCTGATTTCATCACCTTTGTAGTCTCTCTTACGGAGAGATTGAACCACGCGAGCTTCCTGCTCTTTGTTGGACGGAAAATACAAATGGACATGATCCCCAAGCTCGGGCATGCAGTGCCAACCGATTCCACCACCGGTATACAAGGTGGGATAAGAAAACCAGCAACCCCCAGCTTTGGACTGCAAAGAATCTACGGACAAGTGAAGTTTAACCGACTCTCCTTCACCATCTAAATCAATGACTTTCCCTTCAATGGAGGCACCTTGTATGAGTTGATTATATATAACCTCCCTCGGAATGCCTGCTTCCGGAGCGAGAGTATAGTCGTATGTCATGATACCTTGCTTCATCTCTGCATGAATCTGATCGATAACCCAATGCTTTCGTTGAAACACGACGACATCTCCAAGTTCAAAACGTTTCGTATCCTCCACTTCAGCATATGTATACTGGGGGCCTGACTTTGTTTTTTGGAGGGAAAAGTTAATGCTACGCAGTTCACCTTTCACCTGATCTTTCGATGTGCCTAACCATAATCTCGGGAACACGGATGTAATTTCGGCAATCAGTCCAGTTTGCAGATGAGAGGCCATTCTTTTTAGAAACTCCCAATCACTCTCTTCATACTGAATAGTAAAGCCGTCCAGCTTTTTATCGCTGTCAGTCATGTCAATAAAATCCCCGTGTGGATAGGCATCTATGAGTTCGCGGAACACTTGGTAATACGTCAAGCAGCTGTTTTGAAACGAACGATTTTTTCGTTGTTGATCCATCAAATATGTAAAAGAGGCAGCCTCTATGTACATGTGATATACGCCATTTTTGAATCCAATACTAATATTGGTGACTATTCCCTTAAAAATACTAACAGTCCCTCGATCTTCATCCGTCTCATATACCTCCAGCACATCCTCATCATGTGCTAAACCATCATACTTAGCATGATCCTCATCCGGTATGAGAGCAGTGATGTACACCTTGCCGTGCTCATTCACCTTCTGCGTCAATTCAAAGTCCAGCAGCCGGACAATTTCATACGGTGCATTCACTCTAATATTTCCATACGTCAGCACAGTTCCTGCCAGTCCCATCTTACTCCCTCCATTTGTCCTTCCATGATGTAGCTTCCTGCAATCTGTAGCTATTCCTGCCCGTCTGTCGTGAATGAAATTTTTCCACACCACATGCATAAATTAGTGGAGCAGCTCATAAGAGCCGGAGATTGATCTACGTATACATCCTTCTTTCCATTCAACCAAGGCATAGAAACGCTCGGTTTGCAGGGCTGCGGAATGGTTTTTCCGGAATTACCTTTGTTAGCAGAAGAAACTGCAGGATTATGCATACTGCGGCACATTCCAAATGAAGGGATATGAGTCTGTGGGTGAAAATCTTGAATATTCCCCTGCAATTTATCACCAATGCTAATCCCCCTGTTAGCTGAAACACTAAATCTTCCTGAATGACTTCCATAGTTACACTGTATCTGTGCTCCATCCACTACATAGCTCTCACTCATTCTTGGACTCTCCTTTGTATAGATGGCCCCTCTGTATCGACCTTTTGTAATTTCAAGCCTGCCAAGTTGAACTTTAAAATACATTCAGCCACATCAAGATCCACAATGATATGATGATTGGCATTCTGAATCCTGAATATCTTATGATTCTCCACTGCATATTCATCTAAAATGATTTTTCTCAGTGTACCGTCCCTATGATATTCACTAAGTGGTGATAAACACTTAAGGCTAGGCGGATTAGCCAGCCAATACCTCGTTTGCTGCATTCGCTGCATATCGGCAAAAACAACCAACTTCCAGCTTAATCCGGCTTGATATATATCAAATATTTCCTTTAACTGCTCTGAAACTATGGATACCGGATGCTCAATAAAATCGATATAGTCTGCATCACCTGAAACATAAAATTGTAAAATGGAATCCTCCGCGCTGGCTGCCCACTCCAAGAGCTGCCTACGATTCATCTCTTCGGAATGCATATACTCTGTAATACGGTTATCCTGTTGAATCATGTAATATTCCATATGCTGCTGAATACACCGCCTCACTGATTCCTTTATACTCCCCTATTCTTACTTCCAAATCATCTTCGCACCTCAAAGCCCTGAATTCCGGTGTTTGTATAGCCAATGGAATAGCTTCCTTAGCTAATCTCAAAACATATTCATGAAATTTCTCCGCAACCTGAAGTGCAAAGCGCTCAACATCAGGCTGAATAACCTTATTCATATAGGGTTTTCGGAGCTGATTCAATTCATCCTCCAGTTCTGCTAAAAAGCTGAATGCCCAGCCTGCATCATAGGTTCCATGACAAGGCCCCGGATCAAAGAACCAATTTTTATCATAGGCTTCGATGACATAGTTATAGTTTCGATCCATCAGATACGTGCGCCTCATTGAATAGGTAATGTATCCAATCCTTGTCTTGGCCACTTCTGTAGAATTGGCTTGCAGGCAGATCAATTGAAAGGATTGAATAAAAGATAAGATGAGCTCGTCTTTTCTTTGCTCATACAAAGACATTACTTGGTGTAATTTCTGATTCAGCACATCTTCTGCATAGGTCTTTTGAAAGTGTTCTAGTGCTTCCAGTCTATTCATAATCCCACCTCTGAACCTATTATATAGAATATTTACATGATATTACTGGTCCTATTATCCTATTTAATTACACTTTTTTCATATGATGAGATTGCAAACGAATGTATAAAAAACCAAAAAAATCATTTAATAATTTCATAAATATGTATTCGTATACCCTATACCTCTCAAAAAACCTCCTCACTAGACCTACGAAATGAAGGTTTGCGCAAGCGAATAGGTAAATTGAAGTAGAAAGCCCGGTCTACAATGAAATAATCATGTATAGGGGCAGTACCAGCGAACGTGACACCACCCGCAAAGTAGTTACCATCAATTTCCACATGTTTGCACTTCATGACAGCTACGTGGTTCAAATTGCGCCTTGGAAACCACGTTGAACCAGAATAACGAGTGCAAAGCAGAACTATGGTTCCGATACCAACAAAAACCGGAACTTTTCACTGGTTTACTTTACGGGCTGTGACAGCTTCGCTGGTACTACCCCATAAATGCTAATTTTTTGTATCGTTTGATAAAGATTCGTTCAAGCTGCGACGTGACCTTGAGATACAAAAAAGAAAGCCTCGAACCGGAAAATATTGGATCATATGTTTATTGATGCATGAAAAATTTGGATTGGTGTAGTATAGTTGAACAAATGGAAAAAGAAGGTGATACCAATGAGTTTTGCTCTTGTATTATTTATTGCAGCTGTGATTCAATTTGTTCTGGATAAAATTATCAGCAAAACAGATGAGAAGATATCAGACACGGATGGTTTTATCCCATACAGGTGGTTCATTGTGATTGGGGGTATTGTGGTAATTTTGTCAGTTCTTTTTGTTAAAGAACCTTATAAATATGTTTGGATTGGCGTATTACTTATTCTAGTGTTCGGTGTTCGATCTATCTTCCAATGGAAATATATTCGAAGTTCACAAAAACATATTATTTCACTATTGATGATGGCCATATCTGTAGTTGGTACAATTGTTTACGTTTTAATTTAACAAAAAAACCGCACAATTAGTTGGTATTATCCCCTTTGGGCAAGTTTTACTAACTTCATAAACTCATCATCTGACATAATTCACGGAGTGCTTTCTTTTTCCATTTGTTCACCGCCTGTTGACTGATTTTAAGTTCTCTGGCAACCTGGGCTTCTGTTTTGTCGTTTATGTAAATTTCATAGATGACTTTTTTGCTTGCTTCACACGCTAATTTATTAATATAAGATTGCAACATCACTCTGTTATCAGATTCATCCGAAAAAGAGGGTCGAAAGAGGTTAGGACTGCATTCCATAGAAACTTCACGTTTGCGATCACGTTTTTCCCGATACTGCATTCGCCACAGCTTCGCTGGTACTACCCCGTATAATGCATGCTAGACTCCAACAAGGCTAAAATCCGGCGAATGCTGATCAATTTGGTAGACAACGCGGTGAAGTTTACAAACGCGGGGGAAGTTGGAAGTCACTCTGTCTGCTGCTACCCAATTGTATGATCATTCCGGCATTTGCTTAAAGCAGAGGCTGGATTCTACTCATACATGGCCTAAAAGGGCACAAAAACCCGTGACGGATATCGTCACGGGTTTTCATGTCATGGATGTTTGCTAATGGGTAGTAATGTCACTCTAAACTTACGTATATGTGCAGGGCTGAGCCTAATAACGCTTGGGAGCAGCCAGCTTGGCCAAATCCGCCATGTACGTAAAAAAGGCTTCCGGATCCGTGTCATATACCAGATTAACAGGGCGGCCTTCCGCCTGTTCCACAGTTCTGCCCTGACTTGGACCATCTGCAATGACGCTGCAATGTACCGTCTTTTTCTTTACAATATCTGGACGTCCCACCGATGCGGTGGTCAGCACATCCCACAGGTAGTAGGTCGAGTTCGTCTCGCTATAGACGAGCGGCGGACACCCTGCGTAGCAGTTGCCCAGGAAATCCACGCCCTCATAGCAGCGCTCGGCAGCCCAACGATTGCGTACGGCTGGCGTTAATGGCACTTTGCTTGTGCTTTCCAGTGCCACCAGATCAATGGTAATGCCGCTTTGCCATACCCGATATGCTGCTTCCGGATCCCAGAACACATTCCATTCTGCTGTGCCGTCATGCTCGGGCTCCTCTACATTACCTTTTTCAAAGGTACCGCCCATCCATACCAGCTTGTCAATTTTCGCTTCAATATCCGGTGCCTCATCCAACGCGCGTGCCAGATCGGTCAGCGGTCCAGTGAACAGGAGCAGTGTTTTGCCTTCGGCTCCACGTACCTTTTCGATCAGATGCTGATGAGCCGGCAGAGCTGAAAGCGGCGCTTCCATTTGTCCCGATTCATTCAGCACTGGCAATGCATCTACATAAAAGGAATGTAAACGCCAAGCGGCAGGAAATGGATTTTTACCGCGTGAATTAGATTTAGCGACTTCCACAGGCCCTTTATTTCGCCCAAAACGATCAATAATTTTACGGCTGGCATCCGTCGCAGGCTCCAGGTAACCATCTGCTGGAATAACCGATACTCCGGTCAAATGAACTTGCTCCATCTGAAGCAGCATAAATAGGGATACTAGATCATCCACTCCACCATCATGATTAAAATAAACGTTTGTCTGACTCATCTGTCTCTTCCTTCCTTATATCCCCGCGTAACAGGCATGTTCTCATCGGCAATCACCTTTAATTATGCCTGATCGCTTCGCTGGAGTAAATGTGTATACTATTTTACATCAACAAAAAAATGACCTATATTTACCATTAATGTATAATTCGAATTTTATGCAATTACTTATATAATCTAATGAGCAGCAGGGAAGAAGGTGCAGCCTATGGTATCCAATCTGAATGCAGCCGGGGATGGTTTGCTTGCCATCATTGAAGAATTGCGCAGCGAGCTTATTACAAAGGCACAGCATGAAGCCTTTACCGACCCTTCCATTGTAGAGCTTAGTCAACGTCTGGATCATTATGTAGTCCTTGCCCAGCAAAGAAAAAAGAAAAGCTAATACCTCTTTGGTCCCCACCATAAAATCCTCCCCCTCTCGGGTCAGTTCAACATATAAAGCACCCATTTCCCTGTCCGGTCCCGGCCCTGATCCTCAGGTTCTGCCGCTGGAGCAGGGATTTTTTTGTTTACTCCGTGCTTTTATCCTTCTACCTTCGCTCCATAGGATCGGGCCACGGCTACCGCCTGCTGGATATCGAGCTTGGCTCCGGAGATATTCAAATCTTTGAAATTGACGCCATCCATCTTCGCACCCCGCAGATCCGTTCCTTGAAGCTGCGCCCGGTGCAGCCTTACCCGGGTAAGATCCGCTTCCCGCAAATCTGCCTTTTCCAGATTACATTCGGATAAGTCAGCTTCCTTGAATCGTATTTTTCGCAAATCCTGTTTTCTTAAATCCGCATGACGCAAGTTCGTATAAGACCAATCTCCTCCTGTAATCGTGATACCATCCATATTCGCCCCTGCGAAATCTGAGCCTACCAGCTTGCAGTTTTGAAACCGGGCCACAAACAGATTGGCACTGGTAAATAGACAATTCGTAAAGGCAGACTCCTTGTAATGAGAGGCATTCAGGATGGCTCCGGTAAAATCACAGTCCACAAAAGTACAGTCTTCAACAAGAGATTCATTCATCTCCACCCCCCGAAAGCGACAGCGGATAAACTCACAATTTCTCCACTCGCCTTCCCGGGCATCCATCGAACCAAAATCACGCGCTTCATAGACCTCATCTGTATAAAAAAACATGTTCTCCCCCTATTCTTTATCCCTCAAATCAGGAACTCAGCATTTCGGCAAGGACCGTTCAAAACCCCTTTTCATTTTACCGAGCAAGCCCTTCATCATCTCATGATCCTCTGTCGTAAACTCGGCCATACATACACGGATAAGCTTCATATAATAAGGAACTACCGTTACCAGTAGCTCCCGTCCTGCCTCCTTTAGTCCGACAGTGACCATTCGTCCATCGCTCTCGTGAGCCACCCGTTCAATCATTCCATCCCGCTCCAGACCGTCGATTAGCCCCGTCATGGTTCCCCGCGTCACATCGGCCTTTTCTGACAGCTCTGATGGTGTCATCCGGTGCGGCGCATGACAATGCAACAGGCTAAGGACGATGATTCGGCCCTGAGAGACTCCCAGCTTGGTAAGATCGGTATCTATTTCTCTGAAAATACCGTTAGCCAAGCGCGCAAAAGTCACAAAAGTCTCCATATTGTCCACTTCTGCTTCCTCTTGCCCAAAACTACGTAGTACCCCGCGTATAGAGTCATTATGAAAATTAAAATTCATGGCCTGTCCATTCCTTCCCTGATCCCGCTTGTTTCGTCAAACGATAGCTTCTCCATTCCTCCGGCAGCAAAGAAGCATACGGCTCCTTGGCAAACCGATCATCTATCAGCACCAGCAAGCCTTCATCATGCTCTGTGCGGATAAGCCTGCCCCCTGCCTGAAGAACCTTGTTCATCCCCGGATACACATACGCATAGTTGAATCCATTCCGTCCCTGTTCCGAAAAATAATCTCGCAGCACATCCCGCTCTGCGCCAATTTGCGGCAACCCGACACCAACAACTACGACTCCGTTCAAACGATCACCCGGCAAATCAACGCCTTCGGCAAACACGCCACCCAGTACAGCAAAGCCGAGAAGAGTACGCTCTTGCCCCGGCTGAAAAGCCTCCAGAAAGTGATCCCGCTCCGGTTCGGTCATGCCCGGACTCTGTACCAGCGTATCCGCAGACACGCCCCGGGCCATAAATTCCTCATATACCTCTCGCAGATACGGATACGAAGGGAAAAACACGAGCATATTCCCTTTACGCTCCTCAGCCAATCCCGCCAGCATATCTGCAATCGCCCCCTTCGAGCGCTCACGATCCCGATAACGAATAGAGAGCGGCAACAGGCGTACATCCCATTGCTCCTGATGAAAAGGAGAAGGAACCTGCAACGTGTAATCTTCTTCCCTTGCTCCCAGCATGTCCCGGTAATACGCAAGCGGCGTCAACGTCGCAGAAAAATAAATCGCCGAGCGATAGCCCTTCACAGCCTGTCCCAGCAAATGCGAAGGATCCAGGCAAAACAGCTTGACCCGCACTTCACTGCGTCCCACCTCAATATAGGTAACGTAGCGTTCATCGTACAAAGCTGCAATCCGCAGCATGTTTTGAGCGGCAAAATACGTATCCAACAGCAATGTATAGGCCGCTCCTGTGCTGCTCGTACTACCGACGCCCGTTAACAGCTCACGTTCGGCTGCCTCTACAAAAGGTGCAAGTAGCTCCAGCACCTCATGCGGTGCCTCCGTATTTACTGCTTTTCCTGTATCCGCGTATAGCTTGCGCAATGCAATCATATGCGCGTTAACTGCACTGGCCGCCCCGGCAATCTCCGGGCTTAGCAGCTTGAACTCTTTTTTCAATTCCAAAAAAGACGATTTCAACATTTCCGCCGAAAACATATCTCGGCCGCGTTCCACCAGATTATGCGCTTCATCCACCAGCACAACACCTTTTCGCTTGTGCTCCTCCAAGAGTCTTTTCAAGGAAATACGCGGATCAAAAACATAATTATAGTCACTGATTATACCATCCGAGGCATATGCCACGTCCAGCGAAAATTCAAACGGACATACCCTATGCTTGCGCGCATAATACTCAATCACCGCCCGGGTCATCAACGTCTCGTTCGCCAAAATATCGGACACCGCACCGTTGATCCGGTCGTAATATCCCTCGCACATGCTGCATGCTCCGGCATCGCAATCATTTTCATCCTTGAAGCAGATTTTATCCTTCGCCGTCAAGGTTACTACATGCATATGCAGCCCTTGGGCCTGCATTTTGGCATACGCTTCTTCTGCTGCTGCGCGGGTCGTGGTACGGGCCGTCACATAATATACCCGGCTCACCAGCCCTTCACCGATGGCCTTGATTGCAGGAAACAGGGTAGATACCGTTTTACCGATACCCGTAGGCGCTTTGGCAAACAAATTGACCCCTTCTGCAATCGTCTTGTACACCGAACCCGCCAGAGGCCACTGGCCTGAACGATACGTGTCAAAGGGAAAGGCCAGTGTTGCAATACTGGCGTCCCGCTTCTCTGCATGTGCTCTCAGCAGGAATGCATACGGCGCATAACCCTCGACCATCCTCAGCGCAAAGGTCTCCAGCTCTGCAAAGGATAACTCCCGTCTCAACCGCCGAATTTCTCCGCTGTGTGCCTGTACATAAGTAAGCTGGGCCTGCATGGAATTGCGCTGCTCTTCGCGGGCAATCATATAGGCGTACAGAAACGCTTGCGCCCAATGCACAGGTTGACCATCCCCCGGAATATCTTCGAGAGGAATGGAAACTGACTTGATTTCATCAACTGTCCATATGCCGTCCAGCTCAATCAGTCCATCACAGCGGCCCTCAACAATAAATAGAGCACCCTCATATGGAATTTCTGTACGCAAATGTACCTCTTTGCGGTCATGCTCCTTATAGCTTTTTTGGATAAGCTGGTGCACGCGTGTTCCTTCCAGCATGCTGCTGTTCGAGCGGAAACCACCGTGAATGCTGCCGCTCCGATGCACATATTCCACAAGGGGTCGCACCGATATGTTAATTGGTTCCTTCATACGATCACCCGTTCCGGTCATAGTCCTTTCACTGTATCACGTAAATAAATGAAACGTAAGGGACATAAGAATCGTTTGTAGTCGATTGGTATTCACTCATGCCTACTTTTTACCGAAATATAGAAACGAGGCTTTTTACTTTATTCTTCAACGATACTACAATCCACATTACAGCATAAAGGATAGGGATATGGTAAAAGAATTAATTAACAATTTTGCATTATTAACAAGCTTCTTATTCTTTGGTAATTTACTTTTCCGAAAATATGAACGTTACCTGGAAAAACATGTATTCCTTTATCGAGTAATGAACGGTTTAATGCTGGGACTGTTTGGTATTCTTTTAATGATGACTGGTTTATGGATCCGCGGGCATTTTGTGGTCGATCTGCGCCATTTGGCTATTATCATATCTGTTTATATGGGAGGAACAATTTCCGGTCTGTTGACCACCCTGATCATAAGCCTGTACCGTATTTACATCACCGGTGGTTGGACAGATGTTTCTCTGACTGCTACTGTCAATTGCTTCATGACACTGGGCATTTCACTTACCTTCATTCGAGAAAAAAGCCTAACCCTCCGCAAATGGATGTCAGCCGTGCTTGGAGCTGCTGTTGTGTCACTGTTATCTACTTTCTATGTGGTTAATCCTCCTAATAATGAAACGATTATAATAGTCACAACCGTTAAGTTGCTTGGCGGCCTGTTCACTTATTTTATGGTGTCCCATATCAAAAAAACAGAACGGGCCATTCATCTACTCGAAGAGGCTGCGAATCGGGACCATTTAACCGGATTATACAGTCCGCGTGCTTTTGATGCGCTATTTGAAGAGGTCTTTCATACTTCCAAGGCTACAAAGCAACCTTTTGGGGTCGTGATGCTGGATATTGACCACTTTAAAAATATTAATGATACGTATGGTCATTTGAACGGTGACACCGTCTTAAACCAATTGGGAATTTTGTTAAACCGGGAGTCTACAAGAAGGACATACCCCTCCCGTAAAGGTGGAGAAGAATTTGCCATTCTGATTGGAGATTGCGACAGCCAGAAAGCAGCAAGCTTTGCCGAAAAGATTCGAAAGGCTGTGGAAAACGGTCCCTTTCAACTAAATGACGGAACCATCGTTCCTCTGACGGTATCTATCGGAGCAGGCAGCTTTCCTACCATTGCAGCGGATAAATTATTGGAGAAGGTGGACGACGCTCTATATGAAGCCAAACGCTCAGGACGCAATCGGGTAGAAATAGCAAAACGATAATTATATGTCGCTACATGTCTGGAAAGCTGGATTATTGTTAATAAAAAGTGGTAAAATGGAAATAAGATTTGTATTAGAAAATCTTCTGCCGTTAGAGGAGACATGCCTTACAATCGACATGGGGGGTGGGCTTTTTGGACCTCGAACAATTGGAAAAACTCATGGAAAAAGAACGCCGCGAACTAAATCGTATGGCAACCTTACATGGATTAAGGGATGAACGTGTATTGGTCAAATCCTCTCGGCTTGACCGAATTATGGACAAGTATCTCCACACCAAGCGAGCGATAAATGGTGACAATCAGGCACATCCATAGAAGAAAGCTACACCGCTGCCCTTACGGGCAGCTTTTTTTATACATAGCCTCGTGTCCCGCAGCCGTACCTGTACGTGTTAACTTTCCGGTAGGACACCCCCATCTTACTATTTCTTCCCTTACTTCTTCGCTTACTACTTTCTTCGGTACTCCGTCCGCAGTAGTTCCTGCGTAAACGTAATCCATTCTCTCGCGGCAAAGGACAGATACCGATCCTTTCGCCAGATCATCCCTAGATGCCAGGGAATAACGGGATCAACGAGTGGAATAACACGCAATCGTTCAGAATCAAGTTCACGGCAAATCGCTTCCGGCAGCAGTGCTATCCCCAAGTTCGCAGCAACCATTTCGCTGATCAGGTCCCATTGTGAGCTTTCATAGACGACGCGCGGCTGGAAGCCAGCCCGGACACACTCTGCAATAATACGGTCATGCAGTGTAAAATCCTCGCGGAACAGCACAAACGATTCCTCCGCCAGCGCTGCCAACGGTACCTCTGTACGCTCTGCCAGTACATGCGTAGGGTGAACCAGCAAGTTCAGCTTTTCCTCCACGAACAGAAACGTCTCGAATATATCCCCACTCGCTGGCAGCACAATTACACCAATATCCAGTGCGCCCGCGCCTACGTCCTGTTCTACTTTTTTTGCCCCATCCTCAAATAGCTGAATGGTCACATCGGGATATGCCTTGTGAAATTCCCCAATGACACGCGGAAAAAAGCTCGATCCGACCATGGGAGGCAGACCGATACGGATGTGCCCTTTTTTCAGGTTCATCAAATCACTCAGCTCGGAGGACAAGCTCTGGAAGGACTTCACAATCGCTTGCGCCTGAAGCTCAATCACCTTGCCCGCGTCCGTCAGCTCGATTCTTTTGCCGATCCGGTCAAACAAAGCGACACCCAATTCATCCTCCAGGCTTTTAATCGTCTTGCTGATCGTCGGCTGTGTAATAAACATGCTCTGGGCCGCCTTCGTAAAGCTGCGCAAGCGCGCGACCTCCAAAAAATACTGCAAATGTCGGATATCCATCCCATCACCTTCTTCCATAGACAAACGGAATACATCGTATTCTTTATATGCATTTTACTCATGAAAGCTTGTGATGTAAAATTTCATTACAGTTTGAAAAATAACGGAACTCATAGATAGGAGCCATTATATATGAAAAGCTTCATACGCGGTGTCCTCCAGATCGCCGTCCTGATGGCCTTTTCGCTCATCCTGAACGCGATGGTCTCCTGGCTCCACCTGCCTGTACCCGGTAGCATTATCGGCATGCTGATTCTCTTTATTCTGCTACAAACGGGCGTGATCCGCCTAAGCTGGATTGAGATCGGCGCAAACTGGCTGCTGGCCGAACTGCTATTATTCTTTATTCCCTCCGCTGTCGGCGTTATGAATTATTGGCCGATGCTGGAGCACGATGGTATGAGCATTATGCTGGTCGTACTGCTTGGTACCTTTCTCGTGATGGCCTGCACGGGCATGATCGCCAGTCTGCTCGGCAAACGAAAGGAGCACAAATCATCATGATCGGTCTTCTATGTATTATACTGACGCTCGCTATTTACTGGATGGCCAAACGCATGTACCGCACGCTCCCCAAGGTGTATTTGTCTCCACTACTCATTACACCGATCATTATTATTTTAATTTTGACGCTTTCGGGTATAAATTACCGTTCCTATAATTCGGGTGCCCATTTGCTCTCCATGCTGCTCCAACCAGCCACGATTGCATTTGCCGTCCCTTTGTACCGATATTTCCCTGTGCTGAAAAAACATGCGACCCAAATCGTGCTTAGCGTGCTGTCCGGTTCAGTCGTAGCCGTAGTATCCTCCATGGTACTCGCCAAATGGATGCATCTGGATTCCTCGCTGATGAGCAGCCTGATTCCTCGCTCCATTACGACACCGATTGCCATGAATGTTTCACAAACGATTGGCGGTAATCCGACAGTCACGGCTGTGTTCGTTATTTTAACCGGATTGAGCGGTCTCATTATCGGTCCGATGATCGTGAAGCTGTTCCATATCGAAAATGAAGTTTCGCGCGGTGTACTGCTCGGTACCGGGGCTCATGGTACAGGTACTTCCAAAGCGTTCGAGTTCAGTTCGCTGACGGGCACTATTTCCAGCATCTCTATGGTGCTCGCCGCCCTCTTTACCTTGGCGGCTGCGCCGTTCTTGTTCCACTTGATGCTGTGAGTTCTTCATATACAAAACAAAGAACCTCCGTTCCACTAGCTGTAGTGGGACGGTGGTTCTTCGCCTATTCGGGAGCAAGGCCCCCTCATCTTTCATGCAATCAAATTGCTTTAACAGCGCCAGATTTCTCATCTGCCTCAACAGGTGTCACAGCTTCACGTAAATAAGCGTCCAGCTCTGCCGCATATTGGCGCTCTTGCGCGGCGCTCCAGCCTGCATGCTCAGACATTAGCGCAATGACGGGCTGCCTCCAGCGCTTCACCCCGTCAATCTGAAAGAACAACGCCCCGGTTCGGCGTATGAAGAAATCAGATGGTGTCACCGTCATTTCCTGCTCCATGGCATACAGGAGCGGGACACGCACTTCCACGGGCAGCGCGGATTCCGTCTCGCTGGCCTCCTTCATGCTGCGTGCCGCTATGGCAAACAGCCGCTCCACATTGGAGCCGTATCGGGTGGCCCACGCTCTAGCGGTTTCTGGCGGCAACCCGAGCGCAGCACCCGCTACCGCTTGCCCGCTCACGAAGGCTTCCCAACCGACGGAGCCGCCTACGTTGCCGCCCGAGATCGGGATGTGCCTGGTGCGGCATGCCCGGAAGGTCTGCCCGTGCAAGCGCCCCAGCTCCCGTACCACACGGTCTACAACCAGCTCGGACATTTTCCGGTAGCCTGTCAGCTTGCCACCCGCAATCGTGATCAGGCCCGAGCGGGATTCCCAAATTTCATCCTTGCGCGAAATTTCCGAAGGGCTTTTGCCGTCCTCATAAATGAGCGGCCGCACACCTGCCCAGCTTGATTCCACATCCTTGACGGTCAGCTTCACCTCAGGAAACATGCCGTTGATCGCTTGAAGTACATAGGTCCGGTCTTCGGCGGTCATTCGGGGATGGGCTGTATCCCCTTCGTATACAGTGTCGGTCGTACCCGCGTACGTTTTCCCGTCACGGGGAATGGCGAATACCATCCGTCCATCCGGTGTATCAAAATAAACGGCCTGTCTGAGCGGGAACCGCTTGGCATCGAACACCAGATGGACACCTTTGGTCAAGCGAAGTACCTTGCCTTCTTTGGACCGATCCATCTCCCGCAGCGTATCCACCCACGGTCCGGCGGCGTTAATAACCAGCGAAGCCCGGATTTCGTGAGACTGCCCCGTTACCCGATCCGTTACGCTTGTGCCGCTGATTCGTCCGTCTTCATACAGCAGCTTGTCAGCCTTGGCGTAGTTTACAGCTATAGCCCCTCGTGCAACAGCCTCCTTCATGACCTCAATCGTCAGGCGAGCATCATCCGTACGGTACTCCACATAGCTGCCGCTCCCCTTCAGTCCTTCCCTCTTCAACAAAGGCTCCCGCTCCAGCGTAGCCCGAATATCCAGCATTCGGCGGCGTTCGCTATGCTTAACCCCGGCGAGAAAATCATATACCAGCAGTCCGACAGAAGTGGTAAATGCGTTAAACGTGCCTCCCTTGTGAAACGGAAGCAGCATACGCTCCGGCGTGGTCACATGCGGGCCATTTTCGAATACAATTGCCCGCTCCTTCCCGACCTCGGCTACCATTTTAACCTCAAATTGCTTCAAATATCGAAGACCGCCATGCACCAGCTTGGTAGATCGGCTGGACGTGCCTGCCGCAAAATCCTGCATCTCGACCAGCGCTGTCTTCAAGCCGCGATCAGCGGCATCCAGCGCAATCCCTGCCCCTGTAATGCCGCCGCCAATAATTAAAATATCAAAATGCTCACGCCCCATACGCTCCAAAACAGCCGTTCTCTCCTGCGCAGCAAATCCCTGTTCTCCCATCATCTATCCCTCCAGCTTTGTATATATTCACGATGCGATCTGCCAACCCAGTCATCAAAAGATACAAAAAAAGACCACGAACATCGCTGCGGCGTATGCCGAGCGGTTCATGGTCTCTCCAAATCTCCTGACGAGTATTAACTTATCTATATCCTAGCACACACTGTACTCCGTGAAAAGGGGTTATTAGCTATTGCCTATAATGCTCGAACAGCTGTTTATTGGATGTTGTTACCGCTGTAGCTCCGGCAACGAGCGCTGCTTCCACATCCTCAGGGGTACGAATCAGTCCTCCTGCCAAGATGGGAATACCCGTGCGTTCACTGACCTCTGTAATCATGGGCGGAACAACGCCGGGCAGTACCTCGATGTAATCGGGTCGCGTTTTTTCCACCAGTGCGTAGCTTTTTTCCAGCGCAATCGTATCTAGCATGAATACCCGTTGTACAGCGAGAATCCCCTTCTTTTTGGCGGTCGCAATCACACCGGATCGGGTCGAAATAATACCAAACGGCTTAATCTCCTGACACAAATATTCAGTGGCATATTCATCATTCTTTAAGCCCTGCACCAGATCGGCATGAAGAAGCATCCGCTTGTTATGGCTCCGCGCCAACTGGTACAGGCTGCGTAGATGTGCTACGTGCGTATCCAGAAAAACCGCATACTCATAGGAGCTGTCCAAAATATCCTCCAGCTGCTTCATATGCTTAGCCGCAGGCAAAATGCGTTGTCCCTGAAATGGCATGGATATCCTCCTTATGCTGATTGTCGGTCAACTCTTTCAAATTTTATATTATCACTCTGTTCAACGAACGTGAAGCGGTTTCATCTTAGGTATGTATAAAGGCTGCCCTCCCGGCCATAAATACCTGCTGGGAAGACAGCCCTCATTCTTGGCAAACTGACGACACAACAGCCTGTTGGATTCTTGTATATTGCGCTAAACTTTAACCCTCAAAGCCTTGGCGCAGCCACGAGGTAGCCAGAGCAATCGCCCCGCGCTTGGCTGCGGTTCCCGATAACGGGTTCAGCATCACGAAGTCGTGAATGATGCCCTGAAAGCGGGCAGCGATCACATCCACCCCGGCCTCACGCAGCTTGTTCGCATAAGCTTCCCCTTCATCCCGCAGCACGTCAGCCTCGCCTGTGATGACCAATGCTGGCGGCAGCCCCTTGAGCTGTTCGGTCGTTGCCCGCAGCGGTGACGCCGTAATCTGTGCCCGTTCATTGGGATCTGTCGTGTATTGATCCCAGAACCATTGCATCCCTTCACGGCTCAGGAAATACCCTGTGGCGAATTCATGATACGATTCCGTGTCAAAAGAAGCGTCTGTCACCGGGTAGAACAACAACTGCTGTCGGATAGCAGGACCGCTTCGTTCCTTGGCAAGCAATGTTACGGCTGCGGTCATGTTACCGCCGACACTGTCTCCAGCTACCGTCAGCGTATCAGGCTTCAGCCCATGCTCGCGTCCATGCTGAGCCACCCACTGAACGACCGCGTAGATTTCCTCAATTGCCGTCGGATATCTTGCTTCAGGTGACAAGCTGTATTCCGGGAATACAACCGCTGCCTGCGCACCCACAGCCAGCTCACGGATCAGACGATCATGCGTATGGGCATTACCGAATACCCATCCTGCCCCGTGGATGTATACAATAACCGGGAGGTTCCCTGTCACCTGTTGCGGACGAACAATCCGGACCTTGACCTCCCCGCTTGGGCCGCCGGAAATAGACAAGTCTTCCACGTCTGCGGCAGGCTTGTCTGCCGGACCGGATTGGACCTCATTGACCGTTTCACGTCCCTTTTCAGGGCCCAAATCGTACAGAAACGGAGGCTTGGCGTTATCGTCTGCGAACTTCTGCGCTGTGGGTTCAAGCTGTACCTTTTTACTCATATCGGTTCACTCTTCCTTTCCTGTCTGTTGTTTTTATCCATCCAAAGTTGCTTATCTAGGCTCATTCAGCTTCACCTTATATACTTAAACGAGATCATTTCTTTTTAATCGGATGGCTTTAGGATGCCCAACACAAGGGCTTGACTTTCATTATATTTTGTAACTATAATAGTTACATATCTGAGTTCGTGAATGAACAGGGCAAACCCATGATCAAACTAGTAATCTAAATAACATTTATAGGAGGTTATTCATTATGAAAATTGCAGTTATTGGTGCAGGTGGTAAAGCAGGAGGCAACATAGTTAAAGAGGCATTGGACAGAGGGCATGAGGTAACGGCGATCGTTCGCGACTCTGCCAAAGTAACAGACAGCCGTGCGACTGTGGTACAAAAAGACGTTTTCGATCTGAAAACAGACGATCTGAAAGGCTTTGACGTTGTCGTTAACGCTTTTGCTGCTCCACTCGGTCAAGAGCATCTGCATGTAGATGCAGGTAACGTTCTGATTGAAGCACTGCGTAATGTGTCCGGTACTCGCCTGATTGTTGTGGGCGGCGCAGGCAGCCTGTTCACAGATGAGTCCCAAACCTTGTTGGTAAAAGACACGCCGGGTTTCCCGGATTTCGTATACCCAACGGCTAATAATCAAGGAAAGAACCTGGAAATTTTGCGTGGAACCAGCGATCTGAACTGGACTTTCATTAGTCCTTCTGCTGAATTTGCTCTTGGCAAACGCACCGGCTCTTATAAAATTGGCAAAGATGTGCTGCAAGTCAATTCCAAAGGCGCAAGCTATGTCAGCTATGAAGATTATGCGGTGGCTGTAATTGACGAAATCGAGAAACCACAGCATCTGAATCAACGCTTCACCGTGGTATCCGAGTCCTAATTCCTGCACTTAATCCGACATATACGTATGATAAAAAAGACCCTTCGGTCATGTCCCATATGTCATGGAAAGTCCGGTTTTGCTACAAATCGGACTTTCCATGCACACTGTGAGAATATGAACCCGCAGGGTCTTTTAGGTATAACTTAAGGATGCTGTCAATGCTGTCAGGCCTCAGCTTCCTTCTTCTGCACGGCCGGGAGACTTCTTATCGCTAAAGCATAGCTTGAGGATCGGAGGTGCAGCCAAAGTCGTCAGAATGACAGCAATAATGACGGATGTAAAATATTGCTGTGCCAGCAGACCCGTTTGCAGCCCGGTAGCTGCGATAATGAGCGCGACTTCGCCGCGAGATATCATACCAGAGCCAATCGCGAGCGAAGAACGGTTATTAAAGCCTGTCAAACGTGCCCCGATTCCGCCACCGATCAACTTCGTAACCATTGCAACCAGTGTCAAAGCAACGACAAATCCGATCTGCTGCCCTACTCCTTCGAAAGAAACATTTAATCCAATGCTGACAAAAAACACAGGGACAAAGATGGAATAAGCGATAGGCTCCACTTTTTCTTCTACGACATGCTTAAAGCTCGTTTGCGAAATGGCAATCCCGGCAGCGAAGGCTCCGATAATGCCCGCCATACCCAACATATCTGCAAAATATGCAAACCCGAAGCAGATGATCAAAGCAGCGGTAATGGTGGCCTCTGTCACCTTGAGCGGAGCCAGTATTTTCATGATCCAGGGAACCACAAACCAACCTCCCAATATAGCGACGACAAAGAAAAGAAGCTTTTTGCCGACGAGAAGCCCCAGAGATGTTCCCCCTCCTACCCCGAATACACTCATCATCACTGCAAGCAGCACTACCACCAGCACATCATCCAGCACTGCCGCACCCAAAATCGTCGAGCCTTCGCGGGTGTTAAGCTTGTTCATATCCTTTAGCACCTGCACCGTAATGCTGACGGAAGTGGCGCTCAGGACAACACCGAGAAACCATCCTTCATGTACCGAAAATCCGAAGGCTTCCCCGACTCCAAAACCGCAGATCAACGGAAGAATAATCCCCCCAACCGCTACGGCTACCGCGGGTTTCCAGTTACGACGAAGCTGTTCCAGATCCGTCTCCAGCCCGGCAATAAACATCAGCAGCAGCACTCCGATTTCAGACATATCATGAATAAGTGTGTTGTTCTGAACCCACCCCAATACCGCCGGACCGAGTACAATACCAGCAATCAGCTTCCCTAGCACCGAAGGCTGACCGAGCCTTACCGACAGATCACCAGCCACTTTAGTAAACAGCAGAATCAGCAAAAGATACAATATAAATTGCATGGCTCATATACCTCCTTTAATCATCAAATGGTAGACATCTAGTATTGATAAAATGCTAAAACTTTGCGCAAAATATGTGCTGACCTGCCCTGAACACAACAAAAAAAGGAACCTGTGTAGCTACAGATCCCCTTAAAAAAGACAAAGAGGAGCCTTGGTGACAGGCTCCTCCGGTAATTCATTGTCATTTTATGTTGTCATTCAGTAACCTACATAGGTTCGCGCATATATGCCTTTATTATACCTTTTCATTAAACCGCTGTAAACGTTTTGAATCAGTTCTCTGCTTTTTCTACATAGCGGACACGGTATTCAGAGGACAGCATACTCATCAGAATGGAGTCATGGTATTGATGATTATAAAATAAAGCATCCCGTTGCGCGCCTTCACGTTGGAAGCCTATTTTTTCATAGCAACGGATAGCCCGTTCATTAAAATCATACACGTTCAGCTCAATTCGATGCAGATTACAGATACCGAATCCGTGATCCAGCATTAGCACAAGCGCCTCAGTGCCGTAGCCTTTTCCCTGATTCTCCTGTTCATTAATGGCAATGCGGATGTTGGCACTGCGGTTCAGGCTGTCCATATCCTGAAGAGCAATGTCACCGATGATACGGTCATCTTCCTGAAGGGCAATGAGTAGCAGCAAGCTGGAGGTATCCTGCCCTTTGGATTCAATATAACGCCCAATTTGATCCTTGGTAAAGCTGCGCTGCGTACCCGTCATCCTCCTCACGTCCTGATCAAACAACGTATTATAGTACAGTTCGGTGTCCTCCACGTGAATCGGACGCAGATACACCCGCGATCCCTCCAGTAACCGCGCCACAGACGTTGTGGACGAAGATTTTTGAGTCATAATCATCCTCCTATTCTAAAAATGTGCAGTTACGAAATTTGGAAACCAACTACTGTGCAGGGTCTGCATTTTTGACAGCAGAATTGTTAAAATCAGCAGGTGACTCACGCCAAATGACGGATTGAAGCATGAGTCCGACTAAACCCAAAGCCCCAATCGTCACTCCAATCCAGACAAAGGTAGTGCCTGGTCCGGCCATACGAATCATTACACCCCCGATAAGCGGTGAGACGATCATGATCGCTCCGGTCACGGTACTTTGGATACCGAAGACGCGCCCCACCATATCGGCCGGTGTTCGGGCTTGCAATATGTATTCTGGGTGATGATGTACAGGCCGTTTCCCACGCCTAGCATGGCCCCAATCATAAGCAGTACGGGTAATCCTGTCCCCGGTTGCGCCCAGCCTAAAGCAGCAATAGCTCCACCAACCAGCACATAACCTCCACCGAGCCCCCAGCCTGCGCTTATGCGATTCAAGCGATTAAGCACAAGCATGCATCCGACGGCGCCAGCGCCTATGGCTGAAACCAGCCAGCCGAGCAGCGATTCGTTACCCGGGGCGAGCACTCGCAGCAGTGTCGGAAACTGGTAGTCAATCATGAGAATGGCGATCATGCCGAAAAGTCCGAACACAAGCGTATGCAAAAGCATTCGGCTGCGCCATAGGAACGCCCAGCCCTCGCGCCATTGGCTGAAAAAATGGGACGCTCCGACGCGCTCCTTCCGATGCTCGGCTTCATCGGCCTCAGCCTCGCTTGGCGAATCCGGCTTTCCTTGCAGCACAGCAATAGTCGCTTGCTGCTCTATGCTGACGAGGGCGGGGCCGATTCCGCGCAGCGGCCACAGCACCAGGCCGGAGCACAGGCGCAGCAGCGCATTAAGGATAATGCACGCTTGGGGCGACAGCACAGTCAAGGTCATGGCGCCCAACAATGGCCCTGCCACTTTGGAAGCCTGATTGACCAGCCCATTCAGCGAGGTCGCCCGAAACAGGTCGCCGCTGGCGACTACAGTGCGGGTCAAGCCTTGCTGTGATGGCATTTGGAACACGCCAGCTGCCGCACGCAGAGCCAACAGAGGCAACAGCCACGCTGGCCCCGGAACAGCGAGAATCGCCAGCGTCAACAAGGCAATAACTGCATCGCAGACGATCATCAGCCGGGCCTTATGCACCCGGTCGGCTAACGTGCCCGCGATAGAGCCGAGCAGCAGACCCGGCAGCGCCATCACTACCGGAATCAGCGCAATCAGCATGGGGTCGGCCTCCCAGCGGTAAGCGACGAGCACCTGAATGGCGATGGCATCAAACCAATCGCCAAAGGAAGCAGCCGTGTGCGCCGCAAACATCCGCCGAAAACGGCCGTTGCGCCAAATGCTGGGCGTGGATTCTGATTCTTTTTTTTCCTTCATTTCTATTCACCCTGCTCTCATTTTCTGCATTATTAGCAATAAGAACATTCTAGCGGGCCTATATCAGAGGAAAATCAGACAGCGAGAAACATGTCAGACCGCAGAAAGTGTTTGTTCCAACCAACGCCTTAGTGCCAAACGATGCATCGTTAAGCCATTGTCCCGATCAAGTCGTTCATATTGAGTAGCATATTTCTCTTCCAACGCAGGAAAAGCACCATAACGCTTCAAAAAGCCGCGGATTTGACAGACTGCCTTGATTTTAAGCAGCTCCTGTTTAGCCATATCAAGCGTGTTCAGCCCCTCATCCAGTAACCGCTCGGCCTCGTTCACTCCCCCGGTAAGCAGGAGCATGAATCCCTGCATCATCCGATAACGCCCCAGCTCCCGCAAATACGGAGCCTCAGATAGCATCCCTTCCAATCGAACGGATAGTACCCTAGCCTCCTCCATACGGTTGGCGGCCAGATGCATGTACATCTCCATCAGCGCAACAGGCATCACAAATTTGTCCAGCTCATCCCGCTCCATCACTGCAAAAGTCAGCGGAAGTCTCTCCAGTGCGCGTTCAGGTTGTCCATTCTCCACATAAGCCTCCAGGATGTTGAGAATACGCAATTCCCGCTCCTGCTCGGCGGATAGTAATCCACTGGAAAGCACCTGCTCACATAGAGCAAGCTTCTGATCCGTTACCCCTGCTGTACCTATATATAGTAATAACATCCAGTACAGTCTATCTTTAGGAGCGAAGTCCTCCCGTTCCAAAAACCACAATATATCAGCCTGCACAAACCGGGTATACATCTGATAAAAAGGAGACAATTCGAATCCCATCTGCTCCTGCTGAGCAGCCAGCGCCACGATGGAATTGCCCTGTCCCAGCAATTGATATTTTCGAAACAGTCCGTGGACAGCGTCTTGTACCTCCTGATCGCGCAGGGACGGATGATTCTGTCGTTGCACGCCAGTAAGGGTCAAGCTGTAGCCATACCCCCGGACCGTATGAATACGAAGAGCATTCCATGGCTTGAGCTTTTTGCGCAATCTGTAGATATGATCATCCACCGTGCGCTCCACCGGATACTCCAGCGGCCACACACGATCCAGCAGTTGTTCCCGGGTGAACACCTGATTCCGGTTATCGTATAGGAAGCGCAGTAGCGCAAACTCTTTAGCCAACAACATAACACGATCTGCACTACAGATTACACTATAACCGTCTGCATCAAATTGTAGCCTGATCATCCACCTCGCCTCCGACATATCGTTTCTTGGCTGCACCGAGCCCTGTAAGCAGAAGCAATACGCTCAGGCACAAAAGCAGCAGCAGCGGAATGGTCCAACCCTGTGTAGCATCATGCAAATAGCCAAACAGTGTCGGCCCCGTCGCCGCCAACAAATAACCAAAGGATTGCGCCATACCGGACAACTCCGCTGCCTGCTGCGGTGTTCGGGTCCGTAAATTAAAGAACATCATCACGAGTGGAAAAGCAAAACCACCCGCTGTACCCATGCAAATCACCCAAATCACACTCCACTGCGTAGCCCCCAGCAAAAATCCACCCAAGCCAACAAAATACAGCGCAGTCATGATCAGAACCAATATTCGCTGATCTTTCACCCGTGCAGCCCAAATAGGTACAATAAAAGTAAACGGCATTTGCGAGAACATCATAACGGACAGCATCCATCCCGCAGTCTCCGAATCCATACCCTGTCCGACCATCATCTCGGGAAACCATGCGGCAGGGACGTAGAACAAGGCAGATTGCAACCCCATAAACAACGTCACCTTCCAGGCCAAAGACGATTTATACACACTCACAGTTCGGGCGGACACCGCCGCTTTATTGACTGTTTTGCGCGCCTTGAGAAGCTGGGGAACCCAGAGTAAAATACCCACCACACCCACAATGCTCCATATTCCCAAAGAACCGCGCCAGCCCATACCTCCGCTCAGAGCCAACGGTACGCTCAATCCGGATGCCGTTGCAGCAACCACGTTCATAGAGACTGAATACACCCCGGTCATCAGTCCGCTGTTGCGGGGGAACTCTTCCTTGATTAGACTGGGCAG
The DNA here is from genome assembly GCF_000943545.1 of Paenibacillus terrae. GTDB lineage: Bacteria > Bacillota > Bacilli > Paenibacillales > Paenibacillaceae > Paenibacillus > Paenibacillus terrae_A. The sequence continues at coordinate 200,905 of NZ_JTHP01000001.1, read as the reverse complement.
CAAAACATTACACACTGCAATAGCCAGCCCCAGCATGGCCGTCCCGGCAAATAATGCAGTCACTCCCAACGTAGAGCGCACTACAATACCTGCGGTCAAGAGCAGTAATGCCCCAAAAATGACACGGGCGGACCCGAAGCGGCGCGACAGATTAGCTACAAAAGGCGACAACAGTGCAAAAGCAAGCAGCGGTAATGTGGTTAACAAGCCGCTCAGTGTATTCGAAATATGCAAGGAATCCTTAATCATGCCGACAAGTGGCCCTACCGAAGTAATAGAGGCACGTAAATTTGCACCTACCAAAATTACCCCTGCACCAAGCACCCATGGACCGGCATGCCACAAGGATTTGTATACCAAAGCTCTTTGGTGTTGCTGTGAATTCATCTCTCCATTCTCCAATCCTTCTGTGTTATGCTCAAAGGCTCCAACCGAGTGTACGGCTGGAGCCTGAGCAATTTCTATCTCATTAAATTATAATGGCATTTATGCCATATGCATAGGACGGATAAGCGTAGCACTCCAAATCTTCAATTCAGCGATAACCACAGCTACAGCCAAACAAACAAAAGCTGCCCAAAAGGATGCTTTCCTTTTGAGGCAGCTTTCGGTCCATGACTTAGATGCATCCAGTGCCGCTTAACGTACCAGCCAGCCGCCATCCACTGCCAAAATATGACCGTTCATGTAATCGGAGCCCTGACTTGCGAGGAAAACAACTACCCCCATCAAATCGGACGGATCACCCCAGCGTCCCGCAGGAATACGCGACAAGATTTCCTGATTGCGGCTCTCATCCGCACGGATTGGAGCTGTGTTCGCCGTAGCAATATAACCAGGGGCAATCGCATTAATCTGAACGTTATGAACCGCCAGCTCGTTGGCAAACGCCTTGGTCAAGCCAGCCACTGCGTGCTTACTTGCTGTATACGGCGGAACGAACTTTCCACCCTGAAAAGCAAGCATGGAAGCAACATTGATAATTTTCCCGCTTTTTTGCTCAACCATCACCTTTGCTACTTCCTGACTCAGGTGATAGACAGCATTCAGGTTGATTTCCATTACCGCATCCCAATCCTCATCTTTGTACTCCAGCAAAGGAGCGCGACGAATCGTACCTGCGTTGTTTACGAGAATATCGATTTTACCGAATGCCTTAACGCCTTCTTCTACAATCTTTGTAATAGATTCTCTTTGCGTCAGATCCGCCTCATGAAAGACAACCTTCACACCTGTAGGTTCGAGCAAACGTCTTGTTTCTTCATAATCATCATTGTTGGCTACAATGAACAGGTCAGCGCCCGCTTTGGCTAGAGCTACTGAATAGCCCTGACCCAAACCACTGTTGCCTCCCGTTACAATAGCCGTTTTACCTTTCAGACTGAAAAAATCCAATGAAAAATTGTCCAGACCCATGTCCACGCCTCCATCATATTTTAGTTTAAAATATATACCTCTACTGAATCCTACAGCGCTGCACGAACTTCCTTATATTTAGCCACATAACGCGCAGCGTTCTCTGTGATCAGATCGTAGCGACCATCCTTGGCCGGAGCCGTCAGGTTTCCCCCGATGCCCACTGCGACACTTCCGTTGCGCAGCCATGTTTCCATGTTATCCAGATCGACGCCGCCCGTTGGCATAATTTGCACATGAGGCATTGGCCCTTTGACCGCCTTGACAAAATCCGCACCCATGGCACTACCAGGGAACAGCTTCACGACATCACTGCCCAGCTTCATCGCTTCCTTAATTTCATTCAGCGTCATGCAACCGGGCATATAGGGAATCGCGTACAAATTACACAGCTTCGCCGTTTCTTCTTCAAAAGAAGGACTCACCACGAACTCTGCTCCAGCCAAAATAGCAATTCTCGCTGTCAGCGGCTCTAGTACGGTTCCCGCACCAATAACAGCCCGGTTCTTAAATTCGTCTCTCAATCTGCGAATCACCTGATCCGCATCCGGCGTGGTAAACGTAAGCTCAATATTGTCCAAACCGCCTTCAATACAGGCTTTGGACATTTGGTACGCTTCCTCCGCTGTGTTTCCCCGAATGACTGCGACAACACCAACCGAAGTGATATGCTCTAAAACTTTCTTTTTCGTCATGTTCCTGATCCTTTCCACGAATGGGATGGCTATATTCCATTAGCCGCTTGCAGTACCCCGCTCCAATATACCGGATTAACGCAGCTCGCTCATGGCTACCTGATCCATGTCTTTGTAAGTTTTATTTTCGCCGGCCATGCCCCAAATGAAGGTGTAGCTGCCAGTAGCCGCACCACAGTGAATAGACCAAGGTGGCGAAATAACCGCTTCATCATTCTTCATCACCAGATGGCGCGTCTCATTCGGCTCACCCATCATGTGGAACATTCTGGCGTTCTCATCCAGCTCAAAGTAGAAATACACTTCCATACGACGATCATGGACATGTGTCGGCATGGAGTTCCATACGCTTCCGTTTTCCAGTGTCGTCATCCCCATAACCAGCTGACAGCTCTGAATGCCTTCATCATGGATAAAGCGGCGCAAGGTGCGGTTATTGGCTGTTTCCTGCGCGCCCAGACTTTCAGACGGCACATCGGCAAAAGACTGCTTCGTTGTCGGATACGTGGTATGAGCCAGCGCCGACACAATGTAAAATTTTGCAGGTTTCGAGCTGGAATCGCTTTCAAAGATCAACTCCTTGCCCCCTCTGCCTACGTAGAGACAGTCTTTCGTGTTCAACTCGTAGGTTTCACCGTCTACCTTTACAGTACCGCTGCCGCCAACATTAAAAATACCCAGTTCCCGGCGCTCCAAAAAGGTTTCCGCCTTGATTTGATCGCTGCCTTCCAGCGCAACGGATTTATTCACGGGATGAATGCCCCCGATAATGACACGATCTTCATGCGTATAAACCAGCTTAACTTCCTCAGGCACAAACAGTTCCTGTATCAAATAGTGCTGACGCAGTTCTTCAGTCGTAAAATGCTTGGCATGTTCGGGATGAGTTGAATAACGCATTTCCATAAAAACATTCCTCCTGTTTAGATAAACTTTTTTATCAATGGAATTGTTATAAAAGCGGTTTCTAACTCTACTTCTTAGCTAGAATTGTAATAATTATCTATGGGGGTGTCAACCCAATTCTTCACTATTCCTTGAAAAAACCTTAATATTCGCGAACTTTTACACTCTTTTTACCTTTTGATAAACAAAATCATATTTATTTATCTACATTATCCAAAAAGTTTTTAACAAATATATCAACTTCCTCATTGTGAAAAACCGATTTATGTGATAATTTCAATTTATTCAATTGGTGCATACGCTTACAGATTTAGTTTACTAAACAAAGGAGGAATTTAGAATGACCGCAACATTGGATGCTGTTACCTTCGGAGAACCGATGGCCATGTTTTACGCCAATGAGGCAGGCTCTCTGGATGAGGTGCGTTCGTTCACCAAAGCGCTGGCCGGGGCGGAGACGAATGTTTCGGCCGGTTTGGCGCGGTTGGGACTACGAGCGGGGCTCGTGACCAAATTAGGCGAGGATGCATTCGGCAGGTTCATTGCCGGGGCACTGCGTCAGGAGGGGATCGACACCCAGAACGTCATGTTTACCAAAGACCACTCTACCGGGATGCTGATTAAATCCAAAGTCACAAGCGGAGATCCGGAGGTCGAGTATTTTCGCAGACACTCTGCCGCTTCCACATTAAGCATCGCCGATTTTAACGAGGCATACTTTGCCGGGGCACGCCATCTGCACTTTACAGGTATTTCTGTCGCCCTTTCTCCCGAATGTCGTGACTTCGCCCGACATGCGCGGCAGTTTATGAAAAAGGCAGGAAAAACCGTATCCTTCGATCCGAACCTCAGACCCAAGTTATGGCCTGATACGCAAACGATGGTAGAGGCTATTAACGAGGCATCTGAGGGCTGCGACTGGCTTCTGCCAGGCATTCATGAAGGTAAAATATTGACAGGCTACACCTCACCTGAGGATATCGCTTCCTTCTACCTTGACCGTGGTACTTCGCTGGTCATCATCAAGCTGGGGACAGAAGGAGCGTATTACAAATCCGCCGATGCAGAAGGATATGTGAAACGCTTCCGAGTGGAGCATGTCGTCGATACCGTTGGGGCGGGCGACGGCTTTGCCGCTGGCGTCATCAGCGCACTGCTGGAGGGCTTGCCCCTGGCCGAAGCGGTCAAACGCGGCAACGCCCTCGGCGCACTGGCTGTCATGTCAGCCGGAGACATGGACGGCTATCCTACGCGATCCGAGCTGGAGTCCTTTTTGCTCAGCGCCAGCACGAATTAGGCAGGTTTCTTACCCCTGCCTTTTCCTTCAGCGCTGGTTCCACAAGCTCAACAAGGGTGAGTTAGGAAGCTTCGGAGATAACTCAAATAACCCGTATTCACTTATGCGCGGCCTGAGCAAGTATATGCAGGCTTATAACGCAGACAGGAATACGGGTTATTTTTTTATGATGTGATATTAGAAGTTCACCTACAACGTTTTGACGGATTCACCCCGGTTTAAATCAGGCACAAAGCGGTAAATGATCGGAACCGATTCGCCGCCCTCCTCGATGCTGGACAACAGAGTCTTTGCAGCCTGCTTTCCCATATCCGCAATCGGCTGCGTAATGGTCGTAATCGGCGGATTGTAAATATGGGCAAACTCTGCATCGTCAATTCCGATAATGGACAGCTCGGCCGGAATGCGTTTACGTCGGGCATTCACATATTTCAGCACCTCTGCCAGCACGATATCGTTCCCGGCCAACAGCGCAGTCGGCGGCTCTGGCAACTGAAATAGCTCCTCCAGCGTCTGCTGAATATCCTCCTTCGACACACTGCGCATGTACTCTTCCCGAAAGGGCAAGCCACGCTCTTCCAGCGCCTTTTTGTACCCGCTCAACCGCTCTACCCTTGGAGTAATCCGGTTCAGTCCCAGCGGCAGGGTAATCAGCGCGATCCGTTCATGCTTATGGGCCACCAGCTCCTGAATCGCCAGCTTGACCGCCATTTCGTTATCCAGCAACAGGCTGCGCGTGTTCACACCGTCTACCAGACGATCCAAAAACACCAACGGGTACTTTTCACGAATGAGCTGGTTGTAAATATCCGCATGCTTGCCTGTCGGGAAAATAATCAATCCGTCCACCTGACGAGCCTTGAGCATCTCAATATACTGGCTCTCCTTGTCCGGGTTTTCGTCGGCGTTACAGATGATTACCTGAATGCCAAAACGCTGCAATTCCTCCTCAATAGCCCGAATGGACTGGATCGACAGCGTGTAATCAATGTTGGCTACAATGACACCCACCATAAACGTCCGGTTCTGTTTTAAACTGCGGGCCAGCCCGTTGGGCTGATAATTTAATTCCCGAATGACCTCGGCAATCCGGTCTCTGGTCTGGTCGCTCATGTATTTATATCGTTTGTTCAGAAACTGCGAGACGGTGCTTTTAGACACTCCCGCCTTCTGGGCAACATCTTCAATCGTCGGTTTCTTCATGGATACGCTCCTTGTCCTTCATGTACTGCATGCACTGCATTAGTGCAACAAAAGTATATCTTTTTTTTAGTAAATTTACCATACTTCCATTTGAGTATTTTGCATAAATCCCAAAAGCGATTTTAAATCAGCAATATATAGATCGAAAAGGTTTAGTTCGTCTATATATTGTACTTTCGAGCGTTGGGAATCGAATTATGCAAAATGCTGATTTATGAATGCCATTATTAACTGGTATTTTCTCTCCATACAGCAAAAAGAGGCAGTTCAAGATGCTCTCTTGAACTACCTCCACATAATCATAAATGATCCTCGAATCAGTGTACCGGAATTGGGGTTGCTGGCTGATCTGGTGTATCGTGCTCCACCAGCGCATGCTTTTCCCACAAACGGCTTCTCCAGCGGGCATACATAATGAAGGCACGAGTCCATTCATCTGCGGCAATCGCCAACCACACACCAGCAAGTCCCATATCCAGCTTGAACACAAGCAGATAACCGAGTGGCAAGCTCATGCAGACCATGGAGATCAGTCCTATAAAGACCGGGAACTTGGCATCTCCAGCAGCACGCAACGAGTTAATAATAACGATATTCGTCGTCCGACCGGTTTCCAACAGAATGCTAAGTAAAATCACCTGCGCTCCCAAGCGAATAATCTCAGGGTTTTCGGTGAACAGGCTGAGCAATGGCACGCGGAAAAAGATAATAATCACATCAATAATCACAGTCACCAGAAGCGCCCATTTTACACTACTCATTACACGTTTATAAGCTGTATCCTTCTGTCTCGCTCCGACCAGCCTTCCGACCACGATGGCTGTACCCATGCCGACCGCCATACTGAACAAGTAGATATAGCTCGAAATGTTATTGGCATATTGACGGGTTGCCATCGCTTCTGCACCCAGATAGGTCACGTACAGTGTAAAGATGAGCTGACACGACTGATACATGATGGACTCCAGCGCGGATGGTACACCAATGCGCAAAATTTTAGCGATAAACTTTTTGGATAATTGAACGTAATATTTCCATTCGACACGTACCTCGGTTACGCGGTACATCAGCCAGAAGAAGATCAAGAGACAAATAAAGCGGCTTCCTACCGTAGAAATAGCTGCCCCCTCTACGCCGAGCGCAGGCATTCCCCAATGTCCGAAAATCAAAACATAGTTACCGACCACGTGGATCACGTTCATCAGCATGGATACATACATCGTTTCCTTGGTAAAACCATGTGTACGAATCGTCGCCGCCAGCGCGTTGATCAATGCCTGAAGGAAAATGGCACCCCCGACGATACTCATATAGGATTCTGCATAAACCAGAATATCTCCCTGGACGTTAAGCCATTGCAGCATATGAGTACCAAATACAAGAAAAATCACGCTAAGCAAAAGACCTACCATCAAATTCAAGGTAATGGCCGTACCCGTAACCTGGGCCGCTTCGACAAGCTTCTTAGAACCGATATATTGAGCTACGACGATAGCAGCGCCGTTGCCGATAACCTCCAGTACAAGGATAGCAATTGAAATAATTTGGTTGGACGCGCCTACACCCGACACGGCATTATCAGATACAGAACTGATCATGAACGTATCGACGCTGCCCATCAGCATAAACAGGAACAATTCGAGGAAAATGGGCCATGTCAAATGGAACAAATTCAGTTCCTTGGCTTCGGACAATACTGACCCTTTTTTTAGTGCTCTGGTTGTCATTCATTCACCTTTCTTCATAGAATTATTTAACGAACAAAGGGTATGTTAGCACAGTCTTTCTGAAAATACATCCCGTTTGTGTAAAATGATTTGCAAAACGCGTAAGAATTCATTTATCACCTTCTTCACAACTGATTATCGAACTTTATTGAAACGCAGAAGGGTATAATAGAATATGGGCCTGTGAGCATTGCCGCTGACAGGCTGCGCGGATGGTTGTATACTGCTTATGCACGATTTGTGAAGTATACTAAAATGTTCCGCCATCAAAGGCTTATATTGCAATAAAGGAGGCTTTTACAAATGACTCAATCATTTCAAGCCCTTGTCGTTGATCAGACGCAGGACGGTGAAGTTCAAGCAGAGGTACGCTCTCTGGAAACTGGCAGTTTACCTGCTGGAGAAGTATTGATTCGTGTCGCTTATTCCAGCATCAATTATAAAGACGGGCTTGCCGCCCGCAAGGATGGCAATATTGTCAAAGCCTATCCGTTCGTGCCCGGCATAGATTGCTCGGGAACCGTCGTCTTTTCGGAGGATAGCCGTTTCAGCGAAGGACAAGCCGTTCTCGTTACCGGATACGGATTCGGTGTGTCTCAATTCGGGGGATTCAGCGAATATGCGCGTGTGCCTGCAGACTGGGTGGTTCCTCTTCCAGACGGACTTACGCCAAGAGAAGCCATGATTTATGGGACAGCTGGCTTTACCGCGGCCCTGTCGTTACATCGGCTGGAGCAAAACGGCGTTACGCCGGATCAAGGTAAGGTGCTCGTCACCGGAGCAACGGGTGGCGTAGGCGGAGCCGCGATTGCCCTGCTGGGCAAGAGGGGCTACCATGTTGTAGCCAGTAGCGGCAAAGCCGAGGCGCACGACTACCTCAAGGCGCTCGGAGCGGCTGAGGTGATCTCGCGCGATGAGGTCTACGACGGCGCGGAGAGCATCCGGCCGCTCGGCAAGCAGCTCTGGCAAGCGGCCATTGATCCCGTAGGCGGAAAGCCGCTCGCTTCGCTGCTCAGCCAAGTCGCCTACAACGGTTCCGTTGCCGTGAGCGGTCTGACGGCAGGCACCAAGCTGCCTACCACGGTGCTGCCGTTTATCTTGCGCGGTGTCAGCCTGCTGGGCATAGACTCCGTCTTCTGCCCTTATGAAACACGCGTAGCGATCTGGAAGCGGCTCGGCAGCGACTGGAAGCCGGAACGGCTGGAGCAGCTTGTCGAGCGCGAAATCAGACTGGCTGACCTGCCAAACGCGCTGGAGGACATCCTGGCAGCCCGCTCGCAGGGCAGAACACTCGTGCGGGTGGCTGACTAAGCGGAAGTATATCCGCACGCTGTCCGTCGATGTACCTCCGCGTAAAGGACTGTTCATTCCTTCGTGTCTAGAACTTCGGAAAATATAAGAAGCCTGTAAATCTGCAGTTTTTGAGATTTACAGGCTTCTTTTGCGTTTTACCATTACATCATTAATGGATGAGCAAGCAACCTGAAAATAATGGTACAGAAAAACATGGTACATTTGAAGAAAAGCGAAATACATCGACGCAGACGTTTAATTTTCACAACAAATGAACCTTTTTGGAGCGGCAGTTGTTATACAGGTAACCTGCACAGGAAAGGAGGGCACATATTGGAGAGCAATCGAGATTTGTTTGATCTGTATCAACGGGATGTATACCGGACCTGCTACTATATGGTACATAATGCATCGGATGCAGAAGATTTAACTCAGGAAGTGTTTATCACTTTGTTTCGCAGCAATCGCGAACATATCGAACACCTAAAAGCCTGGATTATGAAAATTACAGTAAACCATTGTCTGAATTACCTTAAACGCCGAAACAGCTTGCATATGAAGGTGTCGGCTAATCCCTATTTATTCACCGGGACCGAAAGCAAGCCCGTGGACAGGCTGGTGGAGGAGCGCGAATCCGCAGAGGAATGGGCTGTTTATATGAATCGTCTTCCAGCCAAAATCCGCGCTGTGCTAACACTCCGATATATGCATGATTTTACTTTAGGGGAAATATCTGAGCTGCTGGCAATCCCAGTGGGGACTGTCAAATCAAGGACGCACAAAGGACTTCGGCTAATGGAACGAATACTGCGGGATGCAGGCGTACAGATTCCCGAGTGGGAAGGAGACAGCTATGAGCAAAACAGAAGAAACCTTGAAGCATAAACTAAATGAAGATGCGGGAGTTCCCTATCCCGATTTCGAGAACATGTGGAGCCGTATGGAACAGGCAGGGTATACTGCGCCTACCACGACGGACCATTCCGAAGCCGTTACTCCACGCCGACACAAAAATTGGCGCAAAATAACGGTTACCGCTTCTCTGAGTGCACTTCTGGTTGCAGTTCCCGTCTATGCCGCCATCCATTATAATTGGGACAATCTGTTACACGGAAGAAGCGGCATTCAGACGGCTCTAAATCAAGACCTTGGGCAACCGCTGGAGCAGTCTGTAACCAGAGACGGTGTGAAGCTAACGCTACATACAGCTATTGTCGATGAAAACCGGACCGTGATCCTGTACAGCCTGGAGGTCGGAAAACGGGCAGACAACGAGTTTTGGAATGTCAAAGGCATAACACTTAAAAACGCCACGGGGAAAAACAGTGAAGGGGAGTATAACTTTCAACAATGGGACCCGAAAAATCAACGGTACAACGGGTACTTTGAAAGTGACTGGACACCGCAGCAGGACACAGAGAACATGCGGCTGACCGTAGAACATGTAGAGCTTGACAGCATACAGGAGTTGGATTTACCGCTTGATACCCAATCTCCCAAAATACAAACTTTCACACTGGATCGTGACGGTTTACAAGATATGAAGGTGCAGGTATTTGAACAAGGGAAGGATAAACTGATGCTGTCCTCGGCGATTACCTTCGATTCGTCGATACCCAAGAGGTGGGATAATCCGCAAATCATTGCCTACAAAGGCGGAGAGCCTGTGATGTCGCAGCCTGGAGGGGCTTTTGGCAAACCCGGAGATAACGGGGAGTATACAGCACAGCAATATTTTATCCGAGAACATATACCGGAAGGGCAAATTACTTACAAGCTGCAATATGCCAAAACCGAGAAAAGTATAGATGAACCGATAAATTTTGATCTGCAATTAAGCAAAAAGCGGATGGAAAGCGGAACCATTAAAACCGTTCTGAATATTCCTTTGGAGAAAGGAAATCCGAATTTCACAATGGAACAGATGGTTGTCACACCTACGCAAATCCGTCTCACGATCAGAGGCAAGAAGAAATTCGCCGATATACCTTATCAAAAATACTTCCTTTCCGTAAACGGTAAAACGTTGGAGGGTAACAAATGGTCATCACCCAGTAGTACTCCTGATCTGACCACCATCCGTTTTGAACGACCCTCCGATCTTGTGATTACCAAGGATACACCGATTACGTTTACGGGTAAATACAAGGTTACGATCCATTCGGATGACAAAACGCCACAGCGTCTAACTGATATTTCTGAACAAAAACAGACGCTAACTACACAAATCGGCGGTTATCCTGTGAAGTGGACCTACTACAAGCAAGGGGCGGACTTGTTCGTAGAAACTGAAAGCGAGGACGCTCGTTTTGGCGGGATCAACCAGACCCATATTGGCCTAGGTAAAGAACGGATTTTGGGTAAACCGATCTCGGCTAATTTTACAGGGGACGGCAATAACAAAGCGGTGGATGTCTATAAGAATTTCAAGGGAAGCGAGGCTTCTATCTATATGTTCTTCTATACAACAGATGCCCCCGAAGCAGAGATAACTGTACCTTTACAGCCTCTGACGACCCAAAGTAAAGCATCTAAATAGTAATGCTATAAAAAGGATGTCCCATATACCTGTGTGAGCTGCGGTAAATGGGACATCTTTATGTTTCCCCAGTGAGCTTCAGTGTTTCTTGGAGTTATTCTATTTCCGCTTACTTCACGGAGCCTTGCGTAACGCCGTTGATGATCCATTTTTGTGCAATCAGATAAACGATAATCATCGGCAGCAAGGCCATCAGGTACGAGGCAAAGGCCAGATTAAAGTCTGTATTGAACTGTCCCTGGAACACATACTGAACGAGCGGCAGCGTGTACTGCTCCGGGTCGCTGATAATAATGAGCGGCAGCAGAAAATCGTTATAGGTGGACAGGCAGGTGAGTATCCCAACGGTAGCACTAATCGGTGCCATCAACGGGAAAATAATTCGCCAGAACGTGCCCCATGTCGTCGCCCCGTCTACCGTAGCCGCCTCTTCCAGCGCCACCGGAATGGAACGGATGTAGCCGACATAGACGAACACGTTAAACGCCAGCCCGTACACCGTATGCAGCATAATCAGACCAAACAGATTGGTCATATGAAGTCCCGAGGCCAATTTGACAATCGGCAGCATAATGATCGGGAACGGAATGAACATCGCGCTCACAAAATAAAAATATAACCCCTTAAAAAAGCGTCGCTGCATATTACGCGCAATCGCATAAGCGACCATGGAATTGGTCAGCAGCGTCAACACTACCGTCGATGTCGTGACCATCACACTATTCTGAAAAGTACTGAAAAAGTTGGTCATTTCCACCGCACGGCTAAAATTCCCCCAATGCAGCTCGGTCGGAAAGGCAAAGGCAGAATGCGCCATCTGCTCGGGATTTTTAAGCGCAATCGTCACCGTCATATAGAGGGGAAACAGGATAAATATCGTCCCCAACGCCACCAAAAGCAGCACAGGCCAGTTGGTACGTCTGCTCGTTCTCATCAGTTATCCATCTCCCTTCTCTGGAGGAATCGCAGCTGCAAGATGGAAATCATCGCAATCACAATAAAATAAATGACAGAGTTAGCCGACTGATAAGCAAATTCCCCGCCTCTAAAGCCCCCTGTATAGATCAAGTGTGATATCGACTGTGTCGCCCGCCCCGGCCCGCCGTTCGTCAAGGCCACGATTTGGTCGAACACCATGAGAGAATTTTTCATCGCCAATACCATGTTGATCGTAAAAAACGGGGCAATCAGCGGAAACGTAATACTCCAGAATTCGCGCCATTTGCCTGCACCGTCCAGATTGGATGCCTCATACAGACTTGTTGGAATGGTTTGCAGCCCGGCCAGATACAGAATCGTATTGAAGGCAATCCCCTGCCATACGGCTACGATCACAACCCCCACCCAAGCCAACTGCTCGCTGCCCAAAATATTCGTCGACAATGAGGTAATACCTAAATTTTGCCCCCAAATCGTAAACACGTTCGAAAACAAGTAATTGAATATGTACCCGACAATCAGCACACTCAAAATATTAGGCAGAAAATAAATACCCCGGAAAAAGTTACGGAACCGTATTTTAGCATTCAGCCCCAGCGCAATCAGTAAACTGAGGACATTAATCGCAATCGTAACCACAATGGCAAACTTGAAGGTAAACCAGTATGCGTTCCCCACATTATCGTCCTGAAACAGATTGACATAGTTTTTGAACCCGACAAAGTGATATTGATGACCAAAGCCGTTCCAGTTCGTGAGCGAATAATAAAAGCCCTGCAAAGCAGGCAATGTCAAAAATATAAAAAACAACAGGACAGCCGGCACGGTCATCCAATAGAAAGCCGTTAGTCGCTTATTCATGCCTTATCCTCCTCCCCTATCGGCGGTTAGCTACCTTATTCCATTCACTGTCCAGCTTCGCCAAATAAGCGTCGATGTCTCCGTTTTGCAGGAAGGCCTGCACAATGGAATTTAACTGTACGGCTTTCGGAATATAATGATCGGCAAAATCAATCACACGTCCGGCTTTAAAATACGGCAGCAGCTCCGCTACACTCGGATCATCCTGCGTGACTCCCTTCACCGCTGAAAACAGCGTCTGCTCTGTAATATACTGCTTGCTGTTCTCCGGCTTCAGCAGGAAGGCAATAAACTCCTCGGCCTCTTTTTTATGCGGAGTGCTCTCCGACACGGCTAACAGTGTATCTATACCGGACACCAGCTTGACCGCCTGTTCATCGTTCCCTGTCGGTAACGGGAAGAATCCAAGCTCCACCTTCGGATTCGCCTTGCGGATTTCAGATATCGCCCATGAGCCCTGGATGTACATAAACCCCTGCCCATTAGCAAAGGCACGGTTCCCGTCCGCATAGTTTTTGCCAAAATTATCGCCATGTCCGTATTTCAGCAGCTCCAGCTGCTTTTCCGCCACCTCGCGGTACTTGTCCTGAAAGGTGACCTGATTTGCACGTCGTTGCAGGAAAAAATCAATGCCCACCAGATTCGGGCCAAGTGCATTGAAGGGAAGATTCGTCTGCCAATCATCTTTATATGTAAAATAGAATGGGATTTTGCCTGCGGCCTTGATCTTTTGTGCCGTTGCGATCAGTTCGTCCCACGTTTTGGGCACCTGTAATCCCATTTCCTTAAAAAGTGTTTTGTTGTACATCACACCATTTGCATTGGCGGCATAAGGGATTCCGTACACCGGATCGGCCCCGGTCACATCCTTGAGCATTTTGAGGTAGATTGGGTCCACGGTATGCGGCAGATCCGTATTCGCCAAATCCGTAAAAATACCGCTCTGCGCCAAAATGGAATAAGTATCGGTGGCCCCAAGCCCCACAATGTCAGGTACATCGTTTTTGACAACCCGGGTCAGCAACACCGTCTCTGCCTCCGGCGGGTTGACCTGTGTCACTTCAATGCCGGGATGCTCCTGATTGAATCGGGAGATCAGCTTATCGAAGGAACCTTTGGCCTCCGGCTTGTTCTGGAAAAATTCAATCTTCACCTTGCCTGACGCGTCATCCTTATTGCATGCGCTTACAATATTCGCCATTAGAAGTATCGAAGCTAGTAATGACAGCCTCTTGCCCCATTTCCACATACTCATACCTCCTTTTCCCCTATGTCAATCTATTGCGTGACTAGACAATTAATACCCGAAGTCTATGTAAAAGAAACGATATGTCATTCCAACATCACAATAGGTGTAATATGTATTCATTTTCAACATAGGATTAACTTGACTATAGAAGAGGAGGCGTTGGTTTGTGAGAGATTGGCGGTTATATGGCAAAAAGGTGCTGGTATTCGCTGTAGTGCTTCTGCTTTTTTCCAGCATGGGTTTGTTGAATGGAGGTACATCATTTGCTGCCTCGGGGTTTTATGTAAGCGGAACCAGTCTGAAGGATGCGAACGGGAATACCCTTGTCATGCGTGGAGTGAATAACCCTCATATCTGGTTCGATACACAGGCCTATCAGGCATTGGATACCATTGCGGCGACGAAGTCCAACACCGTTCGCATTGTGTGGCAGACGAATGGATCGGCGCAAAGACTGGAGGAAATTATCAACCGTGCCAAACAGCTCAAGCTGATCTCTGTCGTTGAACTGCACGATGTTACGGGCAGCAATGACGCCAACCGTTTGAACGATATGGCCCGTTATTTCGCTCAACCAGCGGTGAAAAAGGTACTGGCCGATAACCAGAAGTATGTCCTCGTGAATATCGCGAATGAGTGGGGTGACCACAACCTCACCGATGCCGCGTGGCGAGACGCTTACAAAACGGCGATCACCACCCTGCGCAACGCAGGCTTGCCGAATACGATTGTGATCGACGGCTCCGGCTGGGGACAATATGCCTCCCCGATTAAGGCCCATGGCGTTGAGCTGCTACAGCATGATCCCAACCATAATTTGCTGTTCTCCGTCCATATGTACGCCAACTACAATGATTCCAGCAAGATCGGCTCCGAGCTGCAAGCTATGAAGGACAAGGGGCTGGCTGTCATCGTGGGCGAGTTTGGCTACAACTACAACAATGGCAACAACAATCTGGGCACTACTGTGAACCCTTATGAGGTCATGAAGCAATCCCAAGCCAGAGGCATCGGCTATCTGGCCTGGTCCTGGACGGGCAACAACAGCGAGAACGCATGGCTTGACCTTGTGAACAGCAGCGACTGGAAAACGCCGACGGCATGGGGCAATATCATATTGAATGATGCCAACGGCATCAAGAACACTTCGAAGACAGCTTCGGTGTACTAAGGTCTGACTGAGGCTCACGAGGTATTGGTATTCAAAAAGGAAGATCCAGCGACCCGCTAATGGTCGATTGGATCTTCCTTTTTATCGATTAAAGCTTATATCTCCGTTTTAGCGAATTAAAAAAGCAGCGTCCCACTCCGGATTTTCTCCCCCAATCAATGAAGCCAACACCAAAGCAACACCCGCACTGCCATTCAGAAAACCAGCCTCATCCACTTCTTCCATTCTTCCAGCCAGTAGACTGTGATCATAAAAACCAAACAGCGATTCAGAATCGAACATATTTAATACATCTTCCAGTAGCCTATTCCGCATCGCACCTAGCTGCTCATGTCCGGTATCTGAATACATACGCTGAACCAATTGCAGCAATCCTCCGACACCATGACACAATGTGGCAGAGGTTAATCCCCCGTTGCGATAAAGCCGTTTTTCTATATCCAAATATGCACTGAGTCCCGTTTCAATCCATTCTTCATTTTGAACTGCTTGTCCTGCCAGCCAGATCGAACGTGCAATGCCTGGTACACCGTAGCACCAAGAATCACGATGATTTTGAGCGCTGTCCGGCAAAGGTTGGTCATCCAGCCACTCCTCAAAAGAAACCCGACCAGGCCAAATTATGCCCTCTTTATCCTGAACACGCCAATGATGTATAAACTTGGCCAGTTTATGTATATCGTTCACTAAAAGAAGGGAGTCCGCTCCATGTAGAGCAGATAGACTCAGAAAACATAAGGGACCTGCAATACCATGCGAAAGTCCTAAATTGAAATTCCCCTGAGGATATTGTAGCTTTTCATTCTCCTGAAACTGATGTTCTGAAGAAATGTGCCAGCCAGGTACAGAATGGCCATTCCTAATTCGGTCGCTGCACATCACTTGAAACAACTCAATGGTCTGGTTCCATACCGTACACATAGTGGGGCGGTCAGAAAATAACATGGCGATGCGTCCTATCCCCGTAAAACCTGATATGGCGTCATACTGACTCATTTGTAGCTGTCCTTTTTCCCATTGCTCTTGGCATAAAGCCACACTATGCAGCGCGGATTCTTCGAACCAGGAGGCGAGAGTGTCCAGCATCCCTTGATAGCGCGTACCCTTTCTCGATAAGGAGCGAATGGCCAGCAAAATACCTGCTAACCCACTATACAGCGACAGATCATGGATACCTTGCTGTTCCATGACCAAACGAATCCGCTCCAGATATTGATGTCCTACCCTATCCCAGCCATCCTCGGGATAGAGTCGATCCAACTGACCCATCAGCAAACATATGCCCGTAAACCCGCTTCCCAAGCTTTCATCTGACCAACGCTCAATCTTCATTCCGTCAGATTCGATCGGAGGTACTTTTTTCATCCATAAACGAACCTGCTCCGGGTCTCTATAACGCTCGGCAATCTCCAGCAAGACCGCAGATATCCTATCTTTCATTTCCCCCTCGACGGGTATCCAACTGTCGCATGTATATGAAATCGTCGTCATCCTGAAACTCTCCCTCCGGCTTCGATTAAGGAATCTTCTTCACTGAACGAACTGGCCTGAATCCTATACATCTCTGCATACAACCCATCCAGTAAGATCAATTCCCTATGGGTCCCCTGCTCCACAATTAAACCATTATCCATCACCACAATTTTCTGAGCCAGACGTGCTGAGGAAATGCGATGAGTAATAAAAATTCCGATGCTGTCTTTCATTAAATCCAGAAACAAGACGAGCAAGTCCCTCTCTGCCACCGGGTCCAAAAAAGAACTAGGTTCATCCAAAATATACACATCCGCTTTCCGTAAAAAGGCCCTTGCGATAGCCACCCGCTGCCACTGGCCTCCCGAGAGCTGGTAGCCATCCTCGAACCATTTTCCAAGCTGTGTGTCCAAGCCCTGTGGCAATTGGGTTATAATGCGGTCTATAGCTGCGTATTCGGCAGCATGCATTAGCTCCTCATCCTGCCCCATATGCTCCAGCGAACCAAAGCCGATATTGTGACGAGCAGACATTTCATAATGCATAAAATCCTGAAATACTACGCCTATTTTCTCCTGAATCTGTTCCAGATCGTAATCTTGAACAGGACGCCCATTCAATTTGAGCACACCGCTGTAATCCGAATAGAGCTGCATCAGCACCTTCATGAGCGTTGATTTCCCTGAACCATTTTTCCCTACAATGGCTATGGTCTGGCCTTTATCCATTGTTAAATGAATATCCCGAATGGACGGCTCGGTTTGACCGGGATAGGTAAAAGAAACGCCTTCTATTGAAATTTGCTCAATACCAAAGCCGGTACTGCATTCTGGGCGGATCGGAAGCGCCTGTTCCTGTTGACGACGAACCGGATCCGATGTGGGTAACTGTAAAAATAGAAATAACTGCTCCATATACAGATTATTTTGCGAAAATTGGACAATCCCTTGAATCAAGGCCTGCATCTGGCTTTGGGTCAGCATAATAGCTTGAATGTAGCCGTATAAACTGCCTATTAATAATTTTTGCTCAAAGGTTTCCCGAATCGCCAGCCATACGACCCATAACAAAACCGTCAGCTCCAGTAGGCTATACAGAAACGTAATCCTAACCCTTTTGCCCAATATTCGTCTGTCCTCTACAAAAAATCGTTGTAATAAAGCCCCGTATCTTTTCAGCAAATAAGGTCCCAGATTAAACATTTTCACTTCCTTGACCGCACGATCATTGGTCAGCAAATAGGTCATATACCAGGACTCCCGATATAACGGGGTACGATTCATGTAAATTTCAAACTGTTCTTTATTTAATTTGAAAATGGAATACACAGATACCAAAGAGATTATAAAAAGAATGACGACAACCCACCATTTCCATAGGAAAAGTAGCGTTGCAGAAGACAGCATGGTAACCAAGCTCGATATAATGCCTGCCATTTGTGTGTATAACTGATACGGACGATAAGAAGCCTCTTGAGAAGCCCGCTTTAGCTGATCGTTGATCTCCGAATTTTCATAATCCGCCAGTCCCAAGGAACCTGACTTTTCTCCGATCATAATATTCAGGAACTTGGACAGTACAGCTTCAAGCGTGCCCTCTACATAGCTTTGACTCATCGTCACCACACTTTTTAATACATGAATGGCTATAAACAGACCAAATTGAAGCATAATCAGGGAGATGCCCTGTGGGCTGGAAGAAACAATGCTATTGAGCAGATTTTGCATAATAATCAATGTAAGAACAGGCATCAAGCCTTGGACGATGTGCAAAAAAATACTGGAAACCATATATGGCTTATTCATGCCAAATACCAGTCCAAAAAGCTTTAAACCTTGTCGTATGGACCTCCAGATGGACTCAACCTCAAGCTTTGTACTTTCCTGCACGCTGCTCATTGACAATTCCACCGATACTGAATCAAGCTGTGCATCGCATGTCTGGCCATAATCATCACCTTACGCTCCCGATCCCTGTCTATCCCTAGTAATCGGTTTAGATGCATATGGATCACACTATATACGATATCATCTCTTGTATTGGTGGCTTCCCCCTTCGCTTCCTGTTCATGGATCACTCGGTTATACCGCGCTACTGCTTCTTTTCTCATGTTAAAAATACTCTCTATGGAGTCACGGCTGGATTGAATCGAATTTAGATTTTCCTGATCCGATGCCATCCATTGTAAAAAGAACTTTCTTTCCTTGCGGAAATCATTCAAATACTCTTTGACGTCAAAATGCTGATTCAGGAGGTTGAAGGTATCTTCCTCGCTGTACCCAAACTGAGACAGGAGGTTAATGACGCTTAGGATTGCGATCACATCCTGCTGCAAGGAGGTCTGGTTGAACCGGATCAGATGTACAAGCCTAGCCGCTACCTCACTGTCGCAGGAAAACATTCGCTCCGCGCACGCCATAGGCTCCTTCCCGCCGTAACGCTCTATTTCAGGTTCATAGGTATCAATGACCACTCTGGATATCAATCCTTCATGCAAAAGCGTCTCTGTCCATTGATGGAACAGGGAAAGGAACGCATTGCCCTCCCGATTCTCCGACTGTTCGAACCGAACGCGAATATGCTTATCTGGATCAGCATAGCGGATAAAGTAGCCCTGAAGGATCACACTACTATCTTGTTGCTGGCGCACAAATTCCTCCCAGTACCCACCAATAAACTCATCCTGCCGACTGTTCATACCATATAGCTTCGCATAGAACCAGCGGCTACCCGGCAAATAAGCAAAGGCCACTTCTGTGGGGTGATGATTGGTTTCCTCCTGATCTATATATAGAGAAGCAGCCACTTCTTCTCCAAAACGATACGCATCAACAACCTGGTTGCGACGCACTAGCGGAAACACAAATTCGGCCGCTACACGGCTACCGCTGCGAGAAACGGGCATATCTTCGACTGCACCTATATGCTCAATCAGAGTGACTTTGCCTTTGGATTGAAGCTCCTTGCAAATCTGCTCCAAATGCAGCGGGTGTTCCATATCCAGCAGAATGCGATTATCTAATTCAATCATGTACACATAACGCGGCAGACTCCATTTTTTTTGGAACTGACGCACCCACTTCTCAAAAAGCCCCGCGTCCTTGGATGCATTCAGTGTTGAATCACATATCATTCTCCATGTCGCCGGGTGAAGAATAATATGCTCATATCTTAGACGCGGAGTAAAAGGAGCGTGCGCGACGAACCCCCACTCCATAGGCGACCAATGTCGGTAACCGTCGTCGCTGACCTCCAAGAGAAAGCGGTATATGTTAGGGGTCAATTCCGCATTGAGCATATGTCCGGCTCTGGCAATGATCTCACGATTGCGGCTCATCGACTTCAAATAGAAATGGTCGTTCCGTACTCCTACGGCGAGGTCCGAAACATGAATTTGCCGTTCCTCTGGCATGATGTGATTGGTTCCTATTGCAATTTCATAAGGCCGGGTGTGCTGCGTTAACACCACATTCGCCGTTCTTCCCGAGCTAGGCAAGTAGGATATCTCAGCCAGCAACTTTTCAGGCTGTAATCGTTGCTCTTCTAGCTGAATTTGAGAGAATAGGTCCGCAAAAGGCTGCCCAAACAGGTCCAAAAATCTCCCGAATGTCTTCCCCGCCCCATCAGACCCCTGGTTAGGTCCTAACAGCAAGGTATATTCGCCGCGATCCACAGCCAGTTGGTCCGAGGCAGAAAGCTGAAAGATCAATTCCATAGAAGGTGCTGCGAGCCATTCCCCCTGCTCCTGCCCCTTTACAATTTCGTCTATCATGGCATCTGTCAGCACGACTTCATTCTTTCCTTCATGAATGCAGGACACGAACCATTGAAATAAAAGTTTTTCATAATGCGTTCTCGACTTGGATGGAGACATATTCTCTAGTCGCACTCGGCGGCTCAGGGGATGCTTGTAGCCTGCAGGAGCCCCTAAGCCCGTATCCTCATCCAGCAGCTCCAGCAAGGGAACCTCTCGGTACGGCCCGTACTTCTCCAGAAATTCCACACAAAATTCGTCCAAGGGTCTGTTTTCACGCGTCGAAAGCTTGGTCAACAAGTCAGCAACACGCTCAACATCTTTACGAATGGCGTGCGGAAGGGACATCCCTCGATCCTCCATAGACAGGTCGATTTGCAAACTGGATTTCACACTGAACATATCGTCCATGTAGCGTCTTAATTCAGCCAGAAATTCTTCTCCCTGACCGATAGGTAAACCATTATATTCATGAATAGCATCTGCAATGTAAATAAGCTTTTGTTTGAATTCATCCATACCCGTTACGTGTTTCAAGGTGGATAGTATATGATTTAGCGGGTCAGGAGTCGTCGTAGGAGGAATAAGCTCAGAAATCAGAAATTCTTGCTCAAATAGCTGCCACACATAACGGTCAATCGTTTCAGGACTAGCACCCACAAATTCCTTTTGGAGATGATCGACCAGTTCCAGATAAGGGATGGGGACCGAGCTTACGTCCATCACACAATCAAACACTTGGGTCGTACGAACGGACACACTCTGATCTTCACCGTCAACCATACTTCCATGCCTTGTCGTATAGGGAATTTTAGCACGGTTGCCCTGACGGTAAATTAAGGTGTTACGCTGAATCCTTAACTGACGTACCACCTCTTGACGGCCTTCGATCAGCTCCATCACTTTCAGCAGCCACTCCATGTCGGGTCTTGCACGCTTTTGATAAGTATCCGTCCCTCGTAAACAAAGCTGTGATTGTTCCGTGAATTGCCCGTATGTGACCCCCGATAACAAGCCGAACGGTGTGGGTCGTGTCATCATTCTGATGATATAGCGCATGAAGGCTTTGATGACCTGTCCCTGTTTGCGCGAATTGTCCGGGTTGCTAATATGTAATAAAGATTCAAGCAACGTAGGGCTGGAAGCTGCCAGTGCTTCACGTATGAATGGGTTGCTGGACCATTCGGATAGATGATGCAATGTGACCTCTCTGACATTCTCATCTTCTCCGACACAGGTTGGAAAGCATTTTGCAAACTCTTCTATAGGCAGCACCGGGGTACGGAGCATAAAGAAATCTAAGGTTTTATAAAGGTTTTCTTTCGTCTTCATGTGAAACCTCCGTTCTAAACCAAGCTTCTAGATAACCTTTTTTTGCCAACGAGTGAAACTAACGATGGAGCACAGTAGTACAGTCATACCTAAACACATCCAGAATTTGAAGGAACCATCCACTCTTAACGCAAGCAGAATTTGCTGAAAAGGGTCCATCAATACCACAAGCGGCTTGAAAATGGGGTAGAGAAACATAGATAAAGCCAAAATGGCAATAAAGGCAAACAAAGGTCTGGAGATGAACAAGCACACGACACTACTCAGCATGAGCTTTGCCAGACAAACCAGCGTGAGCAACAGATAAAACGCAAGGGTGTATGAGACAGCTTCCGTTGAGGTGGAGGGTAATGTCGAACCGTATTTAAAAAAGGTAGCGGCGTTCGGGAACAACATCCACCCGGCAAACACACCTATAAGCAGGGTCGTTCCTGTAAAAAATATCGTCGTAACTGATAATGCGAGCAGCTTACCCAACCAGAATTGAAAACGCCGGTACGGCCGCAATACGTATAAGCGATACGCACCAGAATGAATATCCCCGCTTAACTGATCCACATACAAAATGGGTAACATCGCCGTGATCAGAAATAAGGAAACTTCACTCATCATGAGCCACGGCAAGTTCAAATTGTTAACAGCAACAATCCCTTCCCCGAACCGGAACCTCATTGTATCTGTTATTTTCAGGCTCCAAATGTTTGCAATAACGATAAGTACAAAAGCTATATATAATAAAATTGTGGATTTTCGATTCCATATCCGTTCCATTTCACTTCGCCAAATTCCCAGCATACAAAGATCCTCCTAATACAAATAATCACCGGCAGCAAAACGACGGTATGCGGCCCACGTAAAAAAGATTAAATAAAAAGCGACAACTGTGGTAATCGCCCCATTTACAGACCCATTTCCCTCCAGCGATCCATCCAGCCCTGTATATTGCATATAAGGAATAAGCAAAAAAGCAATGACATCGTGTAAATATGAAGTATGAGGGGCAAGGGAAGCTAATTTTAGGTATAATCCATCAAACAGCAAGGCACCCAGATTGTAAGTCATACAGGCACCAATCGCATACGTTACACTTTTGCTGCACATAGCAATAAAGGAATAGAGGGAGCTTATAGCGAGTAGCGAAGCAAACGCCCAACCGTAATATTCGAATACGTAGATCCATTTATTCCCTAGAAAACTAGTATCGCCTAGATCGTATGAGGATCTCCATACTTCAACGATCACCTGCGAGGATACCGCAAAAACCACTAGAAGAAGCAAAATAGAGATGTTAACCACGAATAGCTTGCTCCAAAATATCTGGCCACGGGTAAATCGACGCATAAATAGCAAACGCATCTGCCCACTCCGAAATTCTTCTGTATACACAGCAGCAACCAAGGCAGCTACGGCAATATTGCATACTAAATACAAATTTTCACGCAAGCCTGTAACCATAAAGCTTTTAGATAATACCTCCATAGGAACCTTCATAATGCGTAGAAAATATCCCCCTGTAGAATAAGCCAACACGGGTGTACATAAAATCAGGAGCAAGAACCATTTCCTTTTCCACAATCTTTCAAACTCGCTGTAAATGAGTAGCTTCATAGTCCCATAAGCCCTATAAAGGCATCCTCTAGCCGTTGACCTTCCTCAACCAGTTGATCAGCAGGCCCCTTCCAAACTAGCGTTCCCTCTTTGATGACAATCAGCTCGTCACACATTTGCTGCAATTCATCCAGCAGATGACTGGAGATAAAAAAAGCATAATTCGCTGAATCGCGCAAACGAAGAATAATATCTCTCAGCTCTCGCATTCCCATAGGATCAAGACCATTGGATGGCTCATCAAGCAGAAGGAGCTCCGGGCTACCCAGCATAGATTGGGCAATACCGAGCCGCTGCTTCATCCCCAGAGAATAAGCTTTGACCTTGTCATCTCCCCGCGATTCCAGCCCCACCCTTTTTAGTAGCTCCTCAATATGATTCTCCCGATCCGAAGATTTAATTTCCATGTGCAGCCGAGACAAATTACGCAATACCTGTCTGCCTGTCATATAATCAAAAAAGACCGGGGATTCAATGATAGCGCCTACTTTAGACAACGCCTTTTCCCGGTCCGTCTGCACATCGTAAGAGGCAATCCTTACAAAGCCGCTAGTTGGCTGCATGAGTCCTGTCATAATCCGCATCATCGTCGTTTTCCCGGCTCCATTCGGTCCGATGAAACCATATATCTTCCCTCTTTCAAGCTCGAAGGAAATGTTATTTAACAAATCTCGTTTCCCCATTTTTTTGGTTACCTGCTGGACTTCCAATAAGGCATCAGACATATGTTTTCCTCCATTACCAAACCGATATAAAGGATGTTTCCAACCGTTTCACAGCTGAAAAATCCATGTTTTTTTCAAGGAAGAAGAAGGGATTTCTAGGTCCCTTCTTCTTTTGCTTGATTATTAATATACAATAGCCATTCATTATTTTATAAAGGCAACACTTGGATTAACAAAGTGAACCAACGTTGGTAAAGCATTTGTTTCCGCAGGTTGCAACACAACTGGCAGCTGTTTTGCCGCTACCGCATCCGCTAGAACATGCCACAATGCTCAATACTTGAGGTTCCACAGAACCTTGAGATTTGTTTACTTGAACATCCAGATCAAATAAATTGTTAGCCATTGCATTCTCCCCCTTTCGTTTTTAGTCGTACCTTTCATTTTCAACGAGCTGCCAAAAATTCGCCCGTCGAATGATTTTCCTTCTTTACAACGTAAAGAAGGATTTATATGAACAACACCCCGACCAGATCGTCACCCACTCGAAATATTGCCATATACTACGTGGACAATTTATATGTATGTTCTTTGTTGGCAACCAAAACTTCTTTTAACAAGGTTGTATAATATCTCTATAGACACAAGAATATCACATGTTGCAAAATGAAAAAGGTATATACCAAATGCATGAATATAATTTATAAATATTCATTTATATTAATATATGGCTATTAATTATCATTCGCTGTTTCTATAAACCGTACCCAAATAGCCCTGCGGCGAACGTTCTACCTCAGGGCTATGCTTTGTATAAAATTATACCTTTGTTGCTCTAGCAATGCTCATCCAGTGACCATCCCGCCACCTACGCCAGTTCAATCCACTCGCCGAGCAGCGTGTCCAGCTCCGCTTGCAGTCGCTCATGCGCATCCCACAGCTCCGCCATGCGCATCGTGTCGTCGCTCGCGCCGAGCTGTTCCAGCTCGGCATCCGCCGCCGCCAATTCCGCTTCCTTGGCGGCAATCGCCCGCTCCAGCCGCTCGCTGGATACGGCGGGCGTGCGGGATGGCTTCGCGGCCTTCGCTCCGCGTGCCCCCGTGCCAGCGGACGACCCGCCACCTGCGGCGGACGAGTCCAAACGGCCTGCCGCACCCGGACGCGTGCGGCTCGCATCGGCCTCGGCAGGCGCTCCTGTCCGCGCAGCCGAAGCCGTTCCGTTGCTGGCTGCACTGGCAGATGCAGCCCCGCCCAGGCCTGAGCCGCCACCTGATGCGGCTCTGCTTCCGGATGCCGTGCGCCCCCCGGCATCTCCTGTGCTCAGGAAGCGGGCGTGTTCCAGCTCCCGCTTCTTCGCCCGGTATTCATCGAAGCCGCCCAGATAAGAGGCCAGCTTTCCGTCCTCCAGCTCCCAGACGCGCCCAGCCAGCTTATTCACAAAATAACGGTCGTGCGAAATCGCCAGCACGGTTCCTGTGTAGCTGTCCAGCGCTTCCTCCAGTGCCTCGCGTGAGTCGATGTCCAAATGGTTGGTCGGCTCATCCAGCACCAGCAAGTTCGGCTTTTTCATGACCAGCAACGCCAGCCGCAAGCGGGACCATTCTCCACCGGACAGCATGCTAACAGGCTTAAACACATCTGCTCCGTAGAACAAATACTTCGCTAGCAGCCCTCGTGCCTCGCCTTCCTCCACACCCGCTTCTTCCTTGAAGTACACAAGCACGGTCGCACGACTGTCCCGCTCTCTTTCCTGCTGCGCCAAATATCCATACTCCACGCGTGCGCCCCATTGCACCATGCCTGCATCGGCACTCTCCTGACCAAGCAGCAGCTTGAGCAGCGTCGTTTTTCCCGAACCGTTATCTCCCAGCAGAGCGACCTTTTCACCGAATTCCAGACTGCCTGTAGCCCCTTTTAATATCTGGCGCTCTCCATAGGCTTTGACGATTTCTTCAAATTGCAGCACCCTGCGACCCGAGCGATCGTCCAGCTTTAAGTGAAACTCGGCACCCTGAGGGTCCAGTACAGGCCGCTTCACCAGTTCCATGCGCTCTAATGCCTTACGGATCGAGTTCGCTTTTTTAAAAAACTTTTCGTTATCCCCATTGCGTCCCCACTCTTCAAAACGCCGAATGGCCTCTTTCATCTTCTTGATCCGCTTTTGCTGTTCCTTGTAGTCCTCGAATTGCAGCAGCAGCCGTTCTTCCTTCTCCTTGACGTAGCCACTGTAATTCGTATAGTACGTAAACGCCTCGCCATCCTCCAGCTCAATCATCTTGACGGCAACGCGATCCAGAAAATAACGATCATGGGATACAACCACACACGCGCCCATATAGCCTTGCAAAAATTGCTCCAGCCATTCCAGACCTTTTAAATCCAAATGGTTGGTCGGCTCATCCAGCAGCAACAGATCCGGGTGTCCGATCAACTGGGACGCGAGTGCAATTTTCGTTTTCTCCCCGCCGGACAACGAACCGAAGCTGCGCGTATACATGGCTTTGGGGATACGCAGCCCGTCGGCTACCTGGTCGATATTCGCATCCATTTCATAGCCGCCGCTTCGCTCAAACCGTTCCTGCAAGGCGGCATACGATTGCAGCAGCTTCTCCAAACGATGCGCATCCGCAGCGACTACCGGATCGGACATTTCACGCTCCAGCTCGCTCATCTGATTGCGGCAATCCTTCAGCTCACGATAGGCGTAAGCCAGCGTTTCATACACGCTCAGGTGTTCAAACTCCGCCGGGATTTGCGGCAAATAGCCGATTTTCGTATCCTTGGCGATGACGAGCTGTCCTTCATCCGGTCGGGACAAACGCGCAATAAGGCGTAACAGGGTGGTTTTACCGCTTCCGTTGCGACCGATGAGTCCCACCTTTTCCCCCGTATGAATATCAAACGATGCACCGTCCAGAATCAGATTGGCACCGTGGTATTTTTTCAATTGTTGACCGTTCACAATATACATGTCTAGGCTCTCCTTTATTTAGGAAGACCCTTACCCGCGCAACACAAAAAGAGCCGCAGGAGCTAGTAGCCCGCGACTCTTTGGATGATACAGCAATCCGTTCGAGTTAAGGTAGGCGTCTTCTCGCGATGTTTACAACCGTATGATTAAAATTGGACAGACTTCTCCCGTTGAATGGAAAAGCATGCACAATGCCAGCCATAGCAATCGGCAGCTGGCTAATACGGTTGTTCAGCATCTCGTGATTCACCTACCTCACCTCCTTCTTCATAATTGTGTGTAGTATAGCATATTTTCTCGCCTTATAAAAGGGGGGAATGCCCACTAACTGTTTGCGATGCTCCGCTTCTCGTAATCGAAAATACGCCGCATACAAAAGCAACAATCACAAAAGCCCCGCCTACCCATGCATTCGTGGCAACTGATTCACTATTCTCAATTACCGCACCGCCCAAGGCTGAGCCGAGGGCAATCCCGATCTGGAGAGCGGAGAAATTGAAGCTTTGCTGAATACTGCCTGATTCGGGGGCATTTTCGATGAGATAGCTCTGCATCGGCGGGGACAAGGCCCAGCTCAATATTCCCCAGATGATCAGCAACGGCGCAAATACATACATCGAGTGAACCGAGAATGGCAGCAAGAACATCACGGCGATAAATACGCCCACAATGATCAAAATACTCTTCGCTGTGCCAAACCGATCCGCCAAAGAGCCGCCAATAAAACCGCCCCCAACAGCCGAAAGTCCAAATACAAAATAGGCGATACTAATCCACGATGCGTTCAAACCCATCATATTCTCCATAAATGGAGTGAAATACGCGTACAGTGTGTAATGACCCGCCAACGTTAGCGTAGTCACCAGATGCGCACTAATCACCTTCACATTTTTCAAGGATTTCAGTTGCTCGCGCATCGGCACGACATGTTCCGTCGGAATCCGCTCCATAAACAAGTTCATGACGATCATAGCAACTACCGTCAACACGGCGATAATCAGGAACAGCACCCGCCAGCCAAATGCATTTCCAATCAGCACCCCGGCTGGAATACCAAGCACGATGGACGAGCTAACCCCCATGGAGATCACACCGAGAACCCGGGCCTGATAAGCCTTGGACACCACTTTGACGGCAATCGTCAGCGATAGCGTCACAATCAGCGATCCACTTGCGGCGGTAACGATACGGGATATAAATAAGACCGCATAATTCGGACTCCAGAAGGCCAAGAGGCTTCCCAGAATAAAAATAAACATCGACCATAAATACAGTCGTTTTCGTTCAATTCTGGCGGTCAGCGCCAATAAAGTCGGCCCGGCGATAGCATAGACAAGCGCGTAGATCATAATAAGCTGTCCCGCCGTGCTTACGGAGACATTCAAATCCTGCGCAATCTGGGGCAGAACGCCACCGATAATTAACTCCACCAGCCCGACCGTAAAGGTCGCAATCGTTAAGATAACTACTTTAAAGTTCATTACATAAGCTCCTTTGCTATCATGTAAATCCCTCGATATACGCAAAAAAATCCTGACCACAAGAAATGTACAAGACGCACATTTTTTGTAATCAGGATTTATCGGTTCCTGGTAGAGACCCTCAAACCATATTATTGAGGTTATACAAATGGGACATTCATTGATCACGCATCACGAAGGTTATAGACATTACTATAAAGGAGCCTAACCCGAAGTTCAACCCCTTAAAGCTGTAAAAATTCACTCATAGCACGATCCGATAGATACGGTAAGTATTCATGGCCGTATTCGTGATACAGGAGCATTTCCTTGTCCGATACGATTTTATTGTACACCGCATACTGCGTGGAAGGCGGGCAAACCGTATCCGACAGCCCCGTCACAAATAGCACCCGACCACAAATACGATCTGCCAAATGTTGAATGTCGATGTAGCCTAGTCGGTGAAATAACTCTTCCTCGCGCACATGGTTCGGATCGAACCAGCGAAAATAATACACCAGCTCCTCATATGCAGACGTGGTGGCATCCAGCGCCCAGGCTCTTTTATAGTCCGACAGGAACGGATATACCGGAACCGCTACACGTACACGTGGCTCCAATGCTGCGCAAGCAACTGTCAATGCTCCCCCTTGGGAGCAGCCGAATGCGCCGATTTGATCGGGGTCTACCTGCTCCATCGACATCAGAATGCGCACCGTCTGTACCGTATCCAGAAATACATTGCGGTAATAGAGCCGATCCGGGTTCGGGTCGTCGATTCCCCGGATGATATGCCCACGAATCGTCGTTCCCTGAACCTGCAAGTTGTCCTCAGACAAACCGCCTTGCCCTCGACAGTCCAGAGCCAGCACGGTAAATCCATGTGCCGCATAGCTCACTTTATCGAACCAGTCGCCACTGTCACAGGAATATCCGTGAAACATCGCCAAAGCCGGACCTTTTTCTGTAAAATGCTTGGGTCGGACGAGCTTTCCATGAACCTTCGCTCCGCCTACTCCTGTAAAATACAGATGAAAGCACTCCACCAGCGGAGAGACAAAATCGGCTGGCTCCAGCGTATAATCCAGCGGCTGCCGCTCCATCTCCTGTAGCGCCCGTTCCCAGTACGCATCAAAATCCGGCGGCTTCGGACTACTGCCCGTATACGACTGCAATTGCTGTAAAGACATATCCTCCGGCATTCAAGTTCCCTCCTACATCCGGCCCGACTCATGGTCGTCTGCGACCACTTCATCCGTTGCGATGACATACTTCATAATGTCGGATACTGTCGTGTATGCGACACCTACATACGTATCGGCGGCTCCATAGTAAATTGCAATCCGTCCGGTGTCCGCATCATGCAGCGTAGCACACGGGAATACCACATTCGGCACAAAGCCCCGCTCCTCGTACCATTCCTCTGGGGTCAGCACGAAATTGGAGGAACGATATTTAACCTTAGATGGATCATCCAGGTCAAGAACGGCTACTCCCATGCTGTATACCAGCCCATTACACGTGCCCGTCACCCCGTGGTAGAACATCAACCAGCCATCGGTCGTCTCAATCGGAGCTGGCCCGCCGCCAATCTTCACCGATTGCCACCAGCCCTGTCCGCCCTTGCTCATCACATGACGATGCTTGCCCCAATACACCAGATCCGGGCTTTCACTGAGAAAAATATCGCCGAACGGCGTATGACCGCTGTCGCTCGGACGGGATAGCAACACATAGTTTCCGTTTAGCTTACGAGGTAATAGCACACCGTTGCGGTTAAACGGCAGGAACGGATTTTCCAATCGCACAAAGCTTTTAAAATCCTTCGTTTGCGCCATACCCAACGCCGCACCGTAAAAATCTGTACACCAGATGATATAATACGTGTCCTCCACTCGGACCAGACGCGGATCGTAGGCATAATTGGGTTGGTAATCATTTCCTTCCTCATCGACCAAATGCAAACGTTCCGTTTCAATGTCCCAAGCCAACCCATCGTCACTCCAGCCCAGATGCAAATGCGGGCGTCCATTAATCGTTTCCGCCCGAAACACCCCCACAAACCGCCCCTCATACGGAGCTACTGCACTGTTGAAAATACGGGCAATGCCCGGCACCGGATTCCGCCCAATGACCGGATTCTCAGTATGTCTCCATACCGGAGCCTCACTGCCTTCAGGCTTATCTTGCCACGGCATTTCCGGCAGACTGTCTCCCACAATTCGTACGTTACCTGCATCCAAATCCACATTCAATTTACTCATACATATGCTCTCCTCTCACCGAGACACTTGATTTTATCGTTTTTTCTATTTCACTGAACCCTGTGCAAATCCGTTATAGATATATTTTTGTAATGCCAAAAATGCAATTAACGTCGGAATAATAGCAATGATTATACCCGCGCTGATCACTTCCCATTGCGAGCCATACGGCCCTTTAAACTTGAACAACGCCGTCGAAATGACCTGAAGGCTTGTTTTCGGCATATACAGAAACGGGGTGTAAAAATCGTTGTAAATATT
The DNA here is from genome assembly GCF_000943545.1 of Paenibacillus terrae. Classification (GTDB taxonomy): domain Bacteria; phylum Bacillota; class Bacilli; order Paenibacillales; family Paenibacillaceae; genus Paenibacillus; species Paenibacillus terrae_A. The sequence goes on along the minus strand of NZ_JTHP01000001.1, from coordinate 169,818 downwards.
AACCCCTTTGATAATAATGACCGTCACAATGGCGGGCTTGAGCAGGGGCAAAATAATGCGCCAGTAGATGGTCAGATAGGAGGCACCATCCAGCATGGCCGATTCGTCCAGTGCCACCGCAATGGAATCCAGAAATTGCAGAAAAATATACACCGCAATAATATCGGTTCCCAAATACAGCAAAATGGCTGCCCAAGGCGTGTTAAACAGTTCCAGCTTATTGATAATCTGGAATGTCGATACCTGTGTCGTTACCCCCGGAATGAGGGTTGCGAGCAAAAACGCACCCAGCATGAGACTTTTGCCTTTAAATTTAAAACGATTCAAAATATACGCGATCATAGAGCCGGTCAACGTCGCGCCGATGATCGAAATGATCAGAATAAAGCCCGTGTTCACAAATCCGGTCAGCATGTTGCCGTTCACAAAGGCTTTGGCATAGTTGGCCCAATTGAACCAATTGTCCGGAGGAGTCAGAGGACTGGTAGCCGCATATTCAGCCTTTGTTTTCAAGGAAGCAAAGAAAATCACGACAATCGGAAGTAGTGCGACGAACGCACCCAGCAAAAGCGCGGCATACTTGATGCTGTTCGCCAGCATTCTTTTTAACATATACACGGTTAATCCTCCTCTCCCCGAATCAGCAAACGTTGCAGCAGCGTAACCACGATCACAATCAGCAGCAAAATAACCGCCATCGCCGAGGCCAGACCGACCTTGCTGTACATTGAACGCCACGTCAATCGTCTGAATGACGAACGTTTTACTGCCATTGGAGCCGCCAGTCATAATATACGGAATATCGAATGCACTGATCGCACCGCTAATCGCCAAGATGAGATTCAGCTGCAAAATCCGCTTGATACTCGGCAAAATAATGTACCGAAACTGATGCCAGCGGTTGGCCCCGTCCATATCAGACGCTTCATACAGATCACTTGATATGGAGGAAATCGCACCGAGAAACACAATAAAGTTAAAGCCCATGTATCTCCAGATCGACGTGCCAGCCAGTGAAATATTAATAATCTCCGGGTTGCCCAGCCACAGCTTGATATACGAACCCAGCCCCAGTGCCTGAAGTAGCGTATCCAGCGTGCCGTCCGGCTTGAAGAAGAACAGAAAAATAAAACCAATGGCCACCCCGTTCATCAGGGAAGGGAAAAATAAAATGCCCTTAAACACATTTTTAAACCAGGTTTGAAAGCTGAGAATGGTTGCAAAATAAAGGGCCAGCCCCATCTGTACAAACGTAGCGACAAAGTAATACAGACTGACCTTAAACACCGAGAAATACTCGGGGTCGGTAAAGATTTTGATATAGTTTTCAAAGCCCACATATTCAAGACGCTTACTATAGCCGTTCCAGTCCGAAAAGCTGTATTTGAACATGTTGATCACTGGCAAGTACGCAAAAGTGACCAGCAGCGCCAGCGGAATAAATGAAAAGGCTGCAATAATCGCCATTCTTTGTTTGGAGTAGCTGAGATTCGAAAATTTAAACATGCTGCACCTCCTGGCTATCCGTCCATCGACTGCTACGTCGATCCTTTCTAATCGTCAGTTCAGATGACTATTCGGCTTCCTTCGCAGCCACTTCGGCACGCGCCTTCACCCATGCGTCGTTCAGATCCTTCATAATGGTGTCATACGATTCCGGGCGGTTACCGACCGCTGCCTCAATAATGCGTTTCTTGAAGTCCGGCTGCCACAAACCGATTTCTCCCTTTGTGTCGATTTTATTGACAATCCCTTCCTGTCCTTTTGGCGAAGGAGTGAGCGTTTCAAAGACAACTCCCTGATCTCCGTATTGCTTCAAAATCTCAGGTAATTTCGCACCCTGTAGCGGACTAATACTGCCCGCCTGCTCTACGGCATAATTGGACTTCTCAGTAAACCAGTCCACCCAGGCACGAGCCGCCGCTTTATTTTCACTGTTTACGTTAATACCGAGGTTGTAATCACCTGCCAGCGGAACAAGCACCTTGGAGGCATTTGTTGGAAACGGCATAAAGCCGATATCATCCTTGTTGGTAGCTGTGCTTTTGATCTGGTCAATGGCCCAGGAGCCGAGTACCATCGTACCGATTTTGCCTTGAGCCAGATCCGCCTTGGAGGTTTCCCAATCCGTGGTGGTTGGGTCTTTTTCGATCAGACCATTTTTAGCGGCATCGTACATGATCTTATACAGCTCATAGTGAGGCTGACCCTTCGTAAAATTGTCGTCTGTACTCGGCTGTGTGACATTCACATATTCCTTCGTACCCGCCACTGTAGCCAAATCAGCTTCCCACTGGGTCAGTGCCCACCCGGAGGCATAGTTCGTAAACAGCGGCACTGCCTTGGTTTTGTCCTTAATCTGCTGTAGCGCTTTCAAAAATTGATCCGGGGTTTTAGGAAGTTGCGTGATCCCCGCATCCTTGAACACATTTTTGTTATAAATCACACCAGAATACGTCATTGCTACCGGAATACCGTAGACATTATTGTCCACCATACGTTCTTCAATACCGGCATACTTGCTCTTCATCTCCTCATAAGTGCCTAGCGGTTCGAAAAATTCGGGTAGTTCTGCAATGGGAATGCTGGTAGGAATAAGCAAAACATCTCCGTAATCCCTGGTGCCCATCCGAATTTTAATTTGGCTCTCATAATCGGCTAATGCCTGAAAATTGACCTTCACCTTCGGATAAAGCTTGTTAAATTCCTTGGCGTAATCCTGAAACACCGTATCCACAATATCTGTCCGTTGTGTAATGACCGTGATTTCACCTTCCATATCCTTCGGATCAGAGCTGGCTGCTGGCGTATCTGATCCTTTTGGGGTACACCCTGCAAACAACCCCGCTAACAATAGCACCGATAGTAACGGCACCAAAACCTTGGACAACTTCATAAAACGACCCCTCCCGATTTTTAAAATAAGGTTATCGTTAAACTAACGAAATCATTTTATTATGATAACGCTTACTATGTCAATTTTATTATTTTGTGAATATATAAGCAGAGCTATAAAAGCTCCATAATGCCAATACAATTCGGATAGTGCTTCCCACACAAAGTAATAACGATAGCAGCATAGCTGCCCTGAAACATAACCATTAGCCTTGGGGTAACGGTTATGTTTCAGGAGAGTTGACAGCTTTGAAATACGTGATTATGATTTTAAATAAAGTTACCGATAACCTAATAGAATTTACAAAGGAGGGTTTTGCCTCTTGGACACGTTGCTACATGAGATCAGACAGGAATGGAAGGATCATATACTCCCGTTCTGGCTAAGGTTGAAGGATGAAGCGCACGGTGGATTTTATGGTGAGGTGGATGTCGATCTGCACATCCATACGAAGGCGGACAAGGGCGGGATTGCCACTGCACGGTTACTCTGGTCATTCTCGGCGGCAGCCCGTGTGACCGGGGAACGCATCTATAAGGATGCCGCACGACACGCTTTCCTGTTCCTGCAAGAGCACCTGATAGACCCGGTATATGGAGGAATGTACTGGATGGCAGATCATACGGGCCGTCCTGCCGACACCTGCAAGCACGTCTATGCACAGGCATTCGCCATTTATGCCTTGTCCGAATATGCGCGGGCAACGGGCGACCCCGATGCACTGCCACTAGCTAAGGAGCTGTTTCACCTGCTGGAGCAAAAAGGATATGATCGCACCCGCCAAGCATATGGTGAACAATTTGACCGTATGTGGAACACACAGCCTAATGAGCTGCTCAGCGAAAACGGGGTTACTGCGCATATCACCATGAATACACATATTCATGTTCTGGAAGCGTATACCCAATTACTGCGCGTATGGCCAGATGAAAGCGTGCGAGATGCACTGGTGAATGTACTGGACATTTTATACAGTCGTGTTTACGATGCTTCCACCCGGCGGTTGGGGGTATTTTTCGACAGTGACTGGCGCTCTCTGCTCGACCTGACCTCGTACGGTCACGACATTGAAGCCAGTTGGCTGATTGAGGAAGCTATGAACGTACTGGGGCACCATCCCCCGGAATATGTAGACATGGTGGTGGATATCGCCCATGCGGTAGCCGAACGTGCTGTTCAGCCAGATGGTTCACTGATCAACGAACGGGAAGGCGATCGGGTAGACACCTCGCGCATATGGTGGGTACAGGCAGAAGGAATCGTCGGCTTTTACAATGCGTATCAACGAACACAGGACGAACGTTTCTTACAGATTGTACGGGATTTGTGGGCCTACACTCGGCAGTATATCGTAGATCCACGACCTGGAGGTGAATGGTTCTGGTCCGTTCAAGCGGATGGCAAGCCTGATCCAAAAGAAGTTGCAGGACCTTGGAAATGCCCTTATCACAATAGTCGATTTTGCATTGAAATGCTGGAAAGGATGGGAACGAAATGATTCATACTCAATACAATAAGCTGCTTGCGCAGCAAGAGGAACTGATTACACGCCTGAATGAGGTCAACACCACCTTTTACAATGGCATCTACGAACGCTACTGTTACCCTGTACTCACACGTCATCACGTCCCGCTGCACTGGCGGTTTGATTTGAACGAGCAGACGAACCCGTTTTTCATGGAGCGTCTGGGCGTGAATGCAGCGTTAAACCCGGGCGCAATCTATCATGAGGGCAAATATATTCTGGTTTCCCGCACCGAGGGGCTGGATCGGAAATCGTTTTTCGCCCTGGCCGAGAGCGACAACGGTATTGACCAGTTCCGGTTCATCGATGCCCCATTGATATGGGACGATATCGACCCAGATGAAACGAATATGTACGATATGCGGCTGGTGAAGCATGAGGACGGCTGGATCTACGGTATTTATTGTTCGGAGAAAAAGGACCCTGACGCACCAGCACACGACACCTCCAGCGCTGTCGCTCAGGCCGGACTGGTCCGCACCCGCGATCTTCGCACATGGACCCGTCTACCGAATATCTCCACCCGATCACCGCAACAGCGTAACGTTGTCCTGCACCCCGAATTCGTGAACGGCCAATACGCCTTTTACACTCGTCCGCAGGATGGATTTATTTCCACCGGCTCGGGCGGTGGCATTGCCTTCGGTCTGTGCGAGGATATTACACAGCCTGTGATTGAGAGCGAAACAGTGATTGACGAGCGCTGCTATCATACGGTGTACGAAGCCAAGAACGGGCAGGGGCCCGCTCCGATCAAGACCAGCCGCGGCTGGATTCATATCGCTCATGGCGTACGCAATACCGCCGCTGGTTTGCGATATGTGCTGTACACCTTTGCCACCAACCTGGAGGACCCTTCGTGCGTCATCGCCAAGCCCGGCGGGCATTTTATAGCCCCCTATGATGAAGAGCGTGTCGGGGATGTCTCGAACGTTATTTTTTGCAATGGAGCATTGGTTAACGAGCAAAATGAAGTCTTTATTTACTACGCCTCCAGTGATACCCGTATCCACGTGGCAACAACGACCGTCGCCCGCTTGGAGGACTACACGTTCAACACACCGCCTGACCCACTGCGTTCACTCGGCAGCGCCGCTGTCCGACGTGAGCTGATTCAGCGCAATGAGGCGCTGTTGCAAGCACGCCCTCATTCTTCGCAGCGGACATAAGCCGCAAGCTTTATCCTGCCTGCGGAACCATGTATACTATCCAGAGAACAACTGTTATCCGCAGGCTAATGGTTGTTCTCTGGGCAGCTATGCTGCTACTCTTTATCTTTACTGGGCAGCTACGCTGCTACTCTTTATCTTTACTGGGCAGCTATGCTGCTACTCTTTATGTTTACAGGGCAGCTATGCTGCTGATTTTTCTCGACAGGGCGGCTACGCTGCTGATGTTGATCTTTTTTAAATTGGAAGGCGGAACAGGAAATGAAGAGCAACGTAACGATGCGGGATATTGCAGAAAAGCTGGGGGTTAGCAGCGTGACCGTGTCGAAGGCGCTCAATGACAAGGATGGAGTTAGCGATGAGCTAAAGGAGCGCATCAAGACGCTTGCGGGCGAAATGGGCTACCGTTTCAATACCGCTGCCAAGTCCATGAAGGAGGGCCTCACCTATAACATTGGTGTTGTCATTCCCGAGCGTTTTACCGGCCCCGGCCAATCGTTTTATCTGCACATCTATCAGCAAATTTCGCGGGAACTTGAGCAATACGGCTACTACGGCATTCTTCACATCCTCCATCGCGAAGACGAAGAACAGCTTAATCTGCCACGTATCTATTACGATCGCAAGGTGGATGGCTTCATTCTTCTGGGACAAGTGAGTAAGCCATATATTGAGCTAGTGCAGTCCATGGACCTGCCCAAAATGTTTCTTGATTTTTATGATGAGCATGCCGATATCGACTCCGTAGTAACCGATAATTTTTACGGAGCCTACGAGCTGACCAACTATTTGATCGCCCAGGGACATCGGGACATTGCATATGTGGGTAATCTCCACTCCACCAGTAGCATTCAGGACCGTTTCCTCGGCTACTATAAATCCTTGCTGGAGCACAGGCTGCCCCTGCGTAACGAGTGGGTGCTCAGCGACCGGGACGACGAGGGTGTATACGTTGATATGGAGCTGCCCCAGCCACTGCCGACCGCCTTCGTATGCAACTGTGACCAGGTCGCGTACAACCTGGTGCAAAAGCTCATTGCTCTGGGATACCGCGTGCCTGAAGATTGCTCTGTGGTTGGCTTCGACAACGATGTATATGCCACCCTTATTGTTCCGCAGCTGACCACCGTTGGAGTGGACATTGAACAGATGGCCCGTACTGCCATTGAATCCATGATGAAAAAAATAAGCCATCCCGGCAGTCGTTTTGGCCGGGTCCTTGTACAAGGTCACATCGTGTATCGTGATTCCGTGCAGCGCATGGAGAGGCCGTGATCGATGTGTGTTTTGGACAATTGGCCCATTCTCAAAGCTTCACAACCAAAAGCCGCTCAGCATGTCGCTGGAGCGGCTTTTGATGTTCATAGATTCTACACACGTGGTCAACATACTCGCCTTTACTCAGGAGCGTTGGGCCACAAAAGAGTTGCCCGTTCGATTGAGAATCGGGAGCATCCGCGTTTCCTGTCCCATGGAGGCTTGGCAGAACGGACAAACCGGTTCGCTCAAAAAGGTGAAATCCGTCCGCATCCAGCCGTTGCAACCCTCGCTGGTACACGACCAAATCGCCGTATCTTCCTCTGGGATAATCTCCGGAGCCTGGCGCCTGTACATCTACATTCCCCCCTCGGTTTTATGGGGTAATCCCCTACATTAGAAGGGAGCCCCGCCCAACGAAGCGGCAAAGAGGCTCCTCTGATCAGCTCGTCCTGACCCGTTTTAGCTGGTCTTGGTGACATGCTCCGCCTGCGGCCCGCGCTGGCTTTCCACCACATTAAATTCCACATGCTGGCCTTCGTCCAGCGTCTTGAAGCCTTCGCCGTCGATAGCACTGTAGTGGACAAAAATATCCTGGCCCTCTGTCTCGATAAAGCCGAAGCCTTTATCTGCATTAAACCATTTGACTGTTCCTGTTGGCATATTGTTAAATCCCTCCTGTGCGGGTATTAATATGCTCCATCATCTGAAAAATATGCGTATTTTTCCAAAATGTTTACTTGCGGATCGCCTTGGTCCAGAAGCCGCCATGAAACTGCTTCGGCTCCACTGTAATGACAAAGGCCTTGGGATCAATATCCAGAATGGATTGGTACAGCTTGTTCTGATTTTTTCGCTTAGCCAAAATTTCCATCACCAGCCGATCTCCATCCCGCCCGCTGCCCAGCCAGGCTGTAACACCGTACCCTTTGTCACGCAGCGCATTGGCGATACCTCCGTTGACCTCATTGCTGATCACCTTGACGGTTACGTAGCCGAGCGCTATTTTTTCCTCAATCCATGCTCCAATGAGAATACCAAGCGCATAGCCGATGGCGTAAACCGCGAGACTTGCCACCTGATCCAAATACTTAAGCACCATGTTCAGGCCCAGCACATAGATCGTAACTTCTACAGTACTTATGAGCGCAGCAACGTACTTCTGTCCTTTCAGCGTCAAAATCATACGCAGTGTATACGCAGATACGTAAATAATTTGAATAACAAAAATAAATAACAAAATTTTTAGCATACGCCCACTCCTCATTTCACGTTCTGATTTGGCCTGTATCCATCATTATACCCTTGTATGTCGCACAGCTTTCCGTTTCGCATCACCCTCGCTCGGGTAAAGACTAACTACAGCATGCTGAATGAAATTTCGATCACATAAGGAGGGCTACAACATGAAGGATAACGGAATCAGCGATAAAATCAAAGGTAATGTTAACAAAGCCAAAGGTGAAATCAAGGATCAAATCGGGAATGCCACGGATAATAAATCACTTCAAGCCGAAGGTAAACTGGATAAGGCCAAAGGCCATCTTCAGGAAACAGCAGGCAAGCTGAAGGACGGCAAATAATTCGTGCTTTGGTTATAAGCTTTGACGCACTATTTTTCGAATAAGCCTCGCTGTCTTGTGCAGCGGGCTTATTTTGTTTGACTTGTTTTGTTCGACAAATTTTCAAAAAACTTTTACGAAAACAGGGCAACTTTTACTGTTGCTGTTGCGTCTAACCAATATAAGCACATCTGCTAATATCCCTCCAAACGTGTTGGATTTTGTAGTCATTAATGTTACTCTAGTCTATGAACTAGGCTATAATTCTCAAATAAAGGGGTAGACCAACGAATGAAATCATTGAAATCCATGAAAAAGCCTGTCATTATCACTGCCGTATCCGCCTTGGCCATATCGGGGGCTCTTTTCAGCCAATCCACATATGCCGCGCAAGTGACTAAGCCGATCCAAGCAGTTTATAACAATATCAAAATCATCTACAACGGAACTGAGGTTCCTTATGATGCAAAAACAGAACCATTTATGCTGGATGGCGTGACTTATCTCCCGCTTCGTCTGGCAGGTACAGCTTTGGATAAAAAAGTAGATTGGGACGGTACCAACAAACGCGTAGTCATTGCTGACAAAGGCGTTCCGATTGATCAATCTACAGTTACAGCATTGAACAACCAGATTACGACGCTGACTCAGGAACTGAACACAGCGAAAGCAGCGAACACAACTAAAGACGCTACCATCGCTCAATTGCAAAAAGACAATCAGACGTTAAAAGATGACGCAAACAAAAGCAGCTCCAGCACCTTGAAGGATCTGGAGCGCCAATTGAATAGAGACTATCGCGATAAAAATAATGCCAATGCAGATATTACCTTGAAAGGTGATAAAAACGATATTACTGTGACTATTGAGTTGACAGAAAGTAGATGGAACGATATTTCGAGTAGTAGACAAGAGTCTTATCTTGAAGATATTTCGAATGATATTTTGAAAACCTTTAAAGACGCTGATATTGAAGGAACCGTCAAAAACTCCAATAATGGAAACAAACTTGTAACCTTTGAAGCCGATAGCAAAGGAAATGTTGATCTGGAAAAATTATCCTCTAAAGTTGATCTGAGCGAACTCAAAAGAGTATTACTCAACGACTTTGACCGCAAATACAATAATGTTTCTATAGACTTTAGCGTAAAGGGCGACTCCAGTGAAGTTACTGTAGATGCTTATGTTAAAACGGATGATTGGAATAGTCTAACTTACTACCAAAAGAATAGAATCCAAGAAGATATTATTTCGGACATTAGAAATAAAAATGTATCACGTGTAAAAGGTATTGTTCATTCGAACGAAAACAACAGTACACTGGCGACATTTAACTACTAAGTTGAATAAATACTAGAAATAAGAGGGAGTCTAAAAATAGACTTTCTTGACAGAAAAGAAGACAAGGAAAGTAGCTTCCCTGTCTTCTTTTTCATAACTGGAATTTTTAGAAATCCGAACAATCAGTTAATCAACCTTCCTACGGAAGTAATATATTTTACATAATCTTTGTCCGCATTGGTCGTATCTATATTTCTTGTATAAACCAAATTACCAGGAGTGGTGATTTTCACTTTGTAAAACATACTGGGTCTAGAATAAGGATTTACACTATAGGTTCCTTTACTATAAACAATCAGAGGATTAAAGTCGATTTGCTTGGAAGCAGGCGATAAGCCGCCCTCGTACATAGCATAAATATCCAATATGCCTTTCTTGCGATCCCAATCAAAGGAAGTAAGATCAAACGCATTCGCATCTATGACCTGGGCCAAGTCTTGTCCCTTAAATTTCATAAGAACTGGACTTTCCGTAAAGCTATCATGCCTTAGTTTCAATAAGCCACGCTTGGGATCCCAGTCCATCTTCGCATCTGTATCTTTCAACAGGATGGATATCGGCAAAAACATCGCATTATTCTTCATGATGGGGACTGTATCCATTGTCACCGGCTCACCGTTAACTGATATGTTGGGTGATCCGATCGTTGCCATTACATTACGGCCCAAAAGATCAACCGAAGCGGTTTTGTTCGCTGTATTGTAAGTTACTTTACCACCCAGTATATCCTCTACAGCGCTGAACAACCAGATTACGACACTGACTCATGAACTGAACACGGCGAAAGCAGTGAACATGACTAAAGACGCTACCATCGCTCAATTGCAAAAAGACAATCAGACGTTAAAAGATGACGCAAGCAAAAATAGCTCTAGCTCCTTGAAAGATCTTCAAAAGGAACTGAACGATGATCACAGCGATGAATACAAAAACAACTCTGATATCTCGCTCAGTGGCAATAAAACAATATTACCATGACTATCGAAATGAAAAATCCCAGATGGGATGACCTATCCGACAGCAGAAAGGATAGCTACCTAGAGGACATCGTGGAAGATATTTTGAAAGAGTATAAAAATGCCGATGTTGACGGTACGGTTAAGAATTCAAGCAATAACGATAAATTGGCGACCTTTACAACCAACAGCAGAGGCGATGTTACTTTGAAGAATGTATCTTCTTCCTTGGATGCAGGCGCGATCCAACGTAGATTGTTCGATAGATACAGCAGCTATCCTGGTATTAGCTTTGATTTCGAAGTAACAGGCAACAGCAGTGAAGCTAGAGTAGATGTATATGTAAATTCATCTGATTGGAATAAATTCTATAACAGTCAAAGAAACAACCTGACAGACGACGTTATTGACTATCTTAAAGACAATGAGTCTGTATCCAAAGTCGTGAGATACGTACGCAATAAAGGGAACAGCAGTCAAATCATTACCTTCTAAGATTATGACTTGTTCATATTATAATCATATAAAGAGAGACCGGATCATTATTGACCCAGTCTCTCTTTATCATATACGAAGAGGTTAAGTAGTACAGTACATTTCACTCTTCGCTCTAATCAATAAGCCGTCCCACTGCAATAATATATTGCATTTTTTCACGCATTTCCCCAAAATCGCGTTTTAACGTCAGCTTCCCTACTCCAGTAAATTGAATCTTGCTCTTTGATAACGATTTGGTGTAAGGATCCATAGTGTATGTTTTCCCATACATTATTAAAGGGCGGATGTCCACTTGTTTCTCGGAAAATTTCAAGCTTTCATCATAGTTTGCGTGAATTTTCAGCTTTCCTACGCCATTCCATTCATAACTGTGCAGGTCAAAGGCTTCCTTATTTGTTACCTCCGCAAGATCTTGTCCCAAAAAGCTGAGAAGCACCTGACTTTTATTGAAGCTGTCATGTTCAAGCTTCAGTAAGCCCCGCTGGGCGTCCCATTGCATCTTGACATCCGTATCCTTAACCAACACCGAAATAGGGAGAAACATAGCATCCTCTTTTATAACAGGTACGGTATCCATTGTTACAGGCTCACCATTGATAAAAATATCTCTTGATCCAATGGTAACCACTACGCTACGCCCCAATAAATTTACCGTTGCCATTTTATTCATGGCATTGTACGCCAACTTACCTCCCAGTAAATCTTTTACCGCTTTGAGTGGGATCAGCAATCTCCCTTTCTGATCCAAAAAAGGTGTTGCAGGTTGAGTATAAAGGATGTAAAAATTGTTTACTTTAAAATGAATAGGAACTTCTTGAGATTTAGCAGTTGCGTCCCCTATTATTGGATTTAAACACAATAAAGTAATTAGACAACATATAAAAAAATTAGTTTTCATACTGTTCTCCTATAAACTTTATAACGTAGTTACCATCCATAAAGATGTGCTAATTATCTATTTTGGTTTTCAATCCAACTAGCCATCTTAGTGTCGGGATCATAGTACTTAATATAATAAGTAGGCCAAGCAATAGTTCCATACCATTTTTCCCCGTCCCACAATGAATATTCAGGGTAATTTCCCCAAGAATAGTAATAATCTGAGTTCACCTTGGAAACTAGTAAATTATAAAAATCCCCACTTATCGCTCCATAAATATTGTTCCCATCAAAGTTATTTTTCGCTATTGAAAAAACTCTTTTGAGAGACATCGAAGGAAAATCAGAATCATTAAAAAAAGTCATCATAGCGACAATTTTCTCGGAGCCAACTATTAGATAGGAATCGGCAGAAGTAGGGTCAATGTAAAATTTCATAGGTCTGATTTCTGCTCCTTCTGACCATGTTCCGTAAGAATATTCATACCGATTACTGTTTCTAACATAGCCCTGCCAAACTTTCCGACCAGTCTGGTAAGAAAATCCCCCTTCAACTCCTCGTCCTTTTGTTGAGTCGAATCCGAAGTAGAACCATGGCTGCTCTCCATCTCCCAAGCGATGAACATAAGGTAGCCAAAAATTCCCAGTCACACCATCGAATCCGTCATATTTCAATTGAGTCCTTGAGAAGGTTCCCGTTGTCCCCCCACTCACTTGTGATGGAGTGGGATTATTTTTACTTGATATGGAAACATCATGATTGTTGCTTGATTCACTCAAAGAGTTTGTTTCCGTATAAGTAGCATCCGTAACACTATCTTCTTTCGATTCAACCTTATCCGCCATACCTACATAACCTTTTTCTGAGCTGTATACTTCTCCATCGAGCGTAAGATATATGTATTCCGCTTTGTTAAGCTTCTCCAGATTTTGTTGTAGATCACTATTATTCTTACTCTTTAGTGATGTACTATCCGCTGTATTCAGCAGTTCAGCAATAGATGCTTTCGGATTAACAGCGATCTTGTGTTCTTGAAGCTCATGGACTATGGCCCGCTGTTTGAGATTTTCAAAAAATGAAGCGTCGTACGTACTAGTTTTCGATTCCGCATAGGCGAGGCTTCCCGAAAGTGAGGAGCACATGAGAATAGTTGCTAATCCCATGCCTAAAAACTTTTTTTTCCTAAACATACACAAACCTCCTAGTTATTTTTCAAAACTAGCATACCTCTACAAATGCGTATTTTCAACCATAATTTACAATTGATGACTAAATAAAGAACATATCTTTTTACACATCATGACATATAGAAGGTTGAATTACATATCAAAAAAAGATGCAACAGAAAAGAGAGCGCAGAACAGCGCTCTCTTCCAATCAAGCATATAAAATGTAAGGAATATTAATAGGCCAATGCAAAAAGTCCTTTGATGTGGGACAGGTAACGGATGTTACTGCCTTCCTTCATCAAAGTAGCTACAGCGCCTTTCAGTTGGGTGCCGTTCGCGCCTACCGTACCGATCGCGTCTGTTCTGCCCAAGCTGCCCAGCGTACCGGAGAATACTGGGTTAAAGTTTTCCATTTTCGCTCCGTTGAAGTAAGCAAAAATGTTATAACCAACGGTTTCGCCCATTTGCCAAGCCAACTGAGCAGTTGGAGGGTATGGACGCTCGCCTTCACCAGGGAACACCACTGCGCTGTCGCCAGCGAGGAAGATGTCTTCATGGGAAGTGGATTGCAGTGCACCGTTCACGGTTGCGCGGCCACGGTTCACTTCGATACCGGATGCGCCAACCAGTGCGTTGCCTTGTACGCCGCCTGTCCAGATCAGGGTGTTCGTTTGGATCGAACGTCCGTCTTTGAGCAGAACTTCGTCGGCTTTCATTTCCGTAATTGGAACACCAGCTACGATTTGAACGCCACGTTTTTCAAGGCTTGTTACTGCACGATCGACCAGTGCTTGAGGGAAGCCTGCCAAAATAGATGGTCCCGCTTCTACGCAATACAGGTTAATATCTTCGTAGTTAATGCCTTTTTCACGACAAACCGCAGGCAGCTTGTCAGCATATTCGCCCACCAGCTCGACACCAGTCAGACCGCCACCACCGATAACGATTGTAGCGTCCGCTTTGTTGCCGGATTGCTTGTAGGCATCCAGACGAGCTTCTACGTGTGCGCGAATGCGATTCGCTTCTGCCACTGATTTCAGCGTGAAGCTGTGTTCTTGCAGCCCCGGAATACCGAAGTAAGCCGTTTCGCTGCCCAGGGAAATAACGAGAGCATCATAGCTCAACGTAGCTCCACTGGCCAGGGATACTTTTTTATCGTCCGGTTTGATTTCCGAAACGGTATCCACTTTCAGGATAATTTCTTTGTTACGCAGCAGTTTCTCCAAAGGAAGCGCAACAGCTTTCTCGGCAATTGTACCTGCCGCCAAACGGTGCAGCTCCGTAATAATTTGGTGCGACGCAAAGCGGTTTACCACTGTAATGGTTGCTTGGCTAGCGTCCAGATGCTGGCGTGCTGTCAGAGCGGCCAGCAAGCCGCCGTATCCGCCGCCCAAGATCAAAATTTGCTTCGACATGTCCATCCTCCGTTCTTGATCAGGTAATTATTTGCTCTCGCGTTGGCGCTCATTCAGAATATCCAGGAAAGCCTGGCTGAAACGCAGCGTTTTTTGTACATTTGGATCTTTAAGCATTTTGAGCAGGCCAAACAGACCTACACTGCCGTCTGTAGTTTGTACGCGGTCTCCTGCTTCAATGGCAGCAGAAGCCAAGCCTTTAGCCGACTCTGTAACAGGCTTCACAAACTCTCCCATGGAACTTTTCATATCGCCGATAAATACAGGGTCGGTTGCCAAACTACGGGCTACATCATAAGCGTCGGTCATCAAAGTAACCATCTCAGTCAACTTGGGCAGATTCTCAACCAGTACGGTCAGCGATTGCTGAACCTCCGGTTTCATCAATTGGTCCAATACATCCCGAGACTCTTTAGTAGCTTCTTGTGTTACAGCCACCTCTTGTTGGTTTTCAGACATGCGTGAACGTCCTCCTTTACTGTGAAAATAGAAGTCCATTCCTTTCTCGTAACCTGTATCCATAAACTCTAGCAATAAAACGTTCATTGAATTCACGCCCTTAAACATGCAAGAAGCACAGCTAAAACCGGCCTATACCCTAAAGGGCAAGACTGATTTATCGCAGACGCCAATTGTATATTGCTCAGACGGTATTCTGTTGTTACTGCTGCGGAATATCCCACGAAGCGCTTCTCCGTGACAACAACAGGCCGAAACGGAACCCTATACCTCTATATTACACTGTTTACAATACAATCGTCGAAGAAATTTTAAATTTGCACAAATTTCTACAAAATTTTTATTGTTATTTTAGATAAAAATTAGAATAAGCTCGTTTTTTGTCCAATTTTCCGCAAAAAAAGGGTCATATCATAGCATGCAAGGGTAATAGAGAGAGTGAATCTCATATCGCGATCACATGAAAATCACCACAAAATATGTATACGGAGGTTTGATACGATGCCTAAACAGACCAACGCATTGAGGCCAATCCCGATACGTTCATCATTGATGCGCAGGACTCCCACGACGCGGGCGCTTGCGGTCTGATTCGCGGGAGTGCCCTGCGTTCATAGGGAGTCCTCAGGAGCATCTGCATCACCATGAGATGGCAACGGCACACCAGATTCGATGAATTCATCGACATCACGGGCCGCCTTAAATTGATTGCATTCGTTGCAAGCACATACGCAATTGACAGGCGTCGTGTGTCCCCCTTTGGCACGGGGCAGCAAATGATCAATGGTATCGCCGTAACCCCCGCAGAAAAAGCAGGTATAGCGATCACGCTTGAGCACATATTGACGGAATTCCTTATTGCTGTAGAGTCTGCGGATGGTGTACGGATTAACAACCACTGCCATACGCTCTCTAACCAGGGTAACCGCCAGATCAAATTCAATCTCCTGATGCCAACGTCTCCCCTGATCGGTTTTGCCCCTTAACCGAATCATGCCGTTACGGTTGAGCCGCAGAACCTTGGTATCCGCAGGCTTCAGCCTGCTGAGCAAATGTCGAACACGCTGCCGATGACGCTCACGGGCTTTATCCGTGACTGGCTTCCTGCGGGGCGGCTGAGGCTGCACATCAGGCTGTGCGGACGGCTCCATGCCTTGCACGGTTGCCTCATCCCCAGCGCCATGCGATGCCAGGGAAGCCGTCCCCTCGCCGGAAGGAGCGGACGCAGACGCACGTTCTTGCGCCGCTAGCCCCCGGCAGGAACGACAAGGACCACGCCGGGAATAAGGACCGGACCGGCGACCGGTTCTGCGCTGAAATTCCGTTAAAGGCTTCAGCTCCTGACAATACGTACATTTTTTCATCAGCGGTTTACCCGCTTCGTTCCTGATTGACTGCGATTCCGTCATGTCCGCCCCTCCTTTCCCCGTTGCTCACGTTTACCGAATACTTGAAACCCGAACTTTTGTTAAGTTAAATTCATTCTACCGTTTTCACGTTCCCTTTTCTAGCTATCGAATATATATACTCTCAAGGTATAACAAATTTTAATCATTTGGCATACGTTATACAGCGATCCCTGTTCTTCGTTCGGCAGCTTATTAACCGCCTGACGTTTAGCCCCCCTTGCTTGGTGGGTAACTTGTTATATATGAAGGAGGGACGCATGATGAAAAGGAACCATACGATGATGCAGTTTTTCGAGTGGAACGTCGAGGCTGACGGCTCCCACTGGAAGAAACTTGCTCGCCTGGCACCGGAATTGAAGGCCAAAGGAATTGACGCGATATGGATTCCACCTGTCACCAAGGGCCAATCCCCCGAGGATACGGGATACGGCGTCTATGACCTTTACGATCTGGGTGAGTTTGATCAAAAAGGTGCGGTGCGCACCAAATACGGTACAAGGGAAGATCTGCTGGAGGCTATTGCTGCCTGCGTTCGCCACGGTGTAGCCGTCTATGTCGATCTGGTCATGAACCATAAAGCTGGCGCGGATGAAACCGAAGTATTCAAGGTCGTCGAGGTCAACCCGGATAACCGCAATGAGGTCATTTCCGAGCCGTTCGATATCGAAGGCTGGACTAAATTTACGTTCCCCGGTCGTCAGGGTCAGTATTCCACATTTCAATGGAATTTTGAGCATTTTAACGGAACCGATTACGATGCAAGTCAGGACCGAACGGGAATTTATCGTATTTTAGGCAAAAATAAAAGCTGGAGCGAGCATGTAGATGATGAATTCGGTAATTATGATTATTTGATGTTCGCCAATATTGACTATAATCATCAGGAAGTGCGCAAGGAAATGATCCGCTGGGGCAAATGGCTGGTGGATACCCTACAATGCAACGGATTTCGGCTGGACGCAATCAAGCATATCAATCATGAATTTGTACGGGAGTTCGCGACGGAAATGATCAAAAAGCGCGGACAGGACTTTTATATGGTAGGCGAGTTTTGGAAACCCGATCTGGAATCATGTCAAAAGTTTCTGGACACCATTGATTATAAAATCGACCTGTTTGACGTATCCCTCCACTACAAACTACATAGCGCTTCCTTGGGTGGAAAGGATTTCGATTTAAGCACCATTTTCGAGGATACGCTAGTCCAGACTCATCCCCTGAACTCCGTTACTTTTGTCGATAATCATGATTCCCAGCCCCATGAAGCTCTGGAATCGTGGGTAGAGGACTGGTTTAAGCCCAGCGCCTACGCGCTCATCTTGCTGCGCAAGGACGGTTACCCCTGCGTATTCTACGGCGATTACTATGGCATTCAAGGGCAAACGCCCGTGAAAGGCAAACAGGCCGAGCTGGATCCGCTCCTGTACGCCCGCTATCATAAAGCCTATGGTGAGCAAAAGGATTATTTGGATGATCCCCATACGATTGGATGGGTTCGTCAGGGCGTGCCTGAACTGGAAGGCTCCGGCTGTGCCGTGGTGGTCACCAACGCCGACAACGGAGAGAAGCGTATGTTTGTGGGAAAACACCGCGCAGGAGAGCAATGGACCGATCTGACGGGCCGTCACGACCATATCGTACAGATTGAACAGGATGGCTACGGCGTATTCCCGGTTCGTGCTGGCAGTGTATCGGTGTGGGCGCTTCCCGCCGAGGATGACAGCCCGGAAGCAGACGACGACGTGGACGCTTAACTTATACCC
Source organism: Paenibacillus terrae (assembly GCF_000943545.1). Classification (GTDB taxonomy): domain Bacteria; phylum Bacillota; class Bacilli; order Paenibacillales; family Paenibacillaceae; genus Paenibacillus; species Paenibacillus terrae_A. The sequence continues at coordinate 151,519 of NZ_JTHP01000001.1, read as the reverse complement.
AACCCAAAGAGGACAGGATGCGAGGATGCGCCCTGTCCTCTTTTTTTATCGAAAATCACTCCGTCACCTTGCTTTGATTAGCCACAACCTGTTTTTTCGCCTTCACATGACTCGGATCACCAAGATAGAAGCGCCGAATGGGATCTATATGCTCGTCCAGCTCATATACCAGCGGAATGCCTGTCGGAATATTCAAATCCAGCAGTGCGGTTTCGTCCAAATTCTCCATGTACTTGATCAATGCCCGCAGGGTGTTGCCATGCGCGGAAATAATGACCCGTTCCTTTTTTTGCACCAAGGGCACAATCCGCTGCTTCCAAAACTCACCGACCCGATGCACGGTATCCTCCAAACTTTCCCCAAGCGGCAGCTCTTCCGGCTTAATGTTACGGTATCGTTCCTCCCTGTGAGGACTGCGTTCATCCTGTTCATCCAGCATGGGAGGCCGTACCGTCAGGCTGCGCCGCCAGATATGAACCTGCTCCTCGCCGTATTGGACGGCAGAATCCAGCTTGCTGAGTCCCTGAAGAGCACCATAATGGCGTTCGTTCAGCTTCCACGACTTCTGTACGGGTATCCACAAATGATCCAGTTCGTCCAAAATGTGATACAGCGTACGAATGGATCGTTTCAGCACCGAAGCGAACGCCAGATCAAACGTATACCCGGCCTCCTTGAGAATACGGCCCGCCTCTATGGCTTCATGGGTTCCCTGCTCGGTCAGGTCCACATCCGTCCAGCCTGTAAACAGGTTTTGGCGGTTATACACGCTTTCTCCATGCCTCACCAGCACTACTTGATACATAGAAGACCCCACTCCTTTACTTACTATCGTTATGTTTATGTTTTACCTAACTTCTATGTATTTAACGTAAAATAAAGTTTTTAAACAGGTTCTTTTACTACTCGCAAAAACAGGAGGTTTCTCCATAGCCTGATCACCCAAATTTGTGTGCTTTTTTTGGATAGTTTTTTGGGACAGGATTTTGCAAAATTCGATCTATATATTGTTCATTGGAAGTCGCTTATTGGATTTTTGCAAACTCCTCGGGAATGAAATACTTAAAAAATGGAACAGCAACTCAGAGTTAAAAACAAAGACAAACAACTTTGACCGATGACGAGAGCAGCTCCTTTCCCCAGAGACCATCCGGGGCCTTACGGCACGCACAGGCAGCAAGGCACCAGTTAACCAGCGGAAACATGAACAACCTGGTCAGAACCCTTGCGCGGTTCAATTCCGTAGCGTGCCTTATTAAGATAATGGAATCATTGTCCATTTTTTTGTTGAAAAATTACAATAAAAAAACTTATAATGTAAAAGAAAATAAATAATTACCTGTAAAAACTTCATTGATCAGGAAGGCATAAATAGATTTTTTACATAATCAATTTGATTGATAAAGTACACAGGTAAAAAAAATTAAAGAGAGTGGGTTTATGAGTATGAAAAACATTAAAAAAGCTTCTGTAGTATCTGTTTTGTCTTTAGCTCTTGCAATTCCATTAACTGCTTCTGCCGCAGCTACTACGGATGTTGCACCAGCTACAACTGACTCAGCAGCAGTTTCCCAATCTGCAAACACATCGATTGATGTGACTACACCAACAACTGGTGATCATGTCATTACTCCACAAGCTACTGATGGACAAATTGTCGATCGTCCAGTAGCTGGATTTAATGATTCTGCTGATTTTGACGTTAAAGGAGGATATGGATATGTAAGATTGTACTTGAGAAACACAGGAAACACTACTATAACTTTTACTGTGAATCAGGGAAGTGCATCTGGTGCGGAAAAGTACAGTGGAACAGTAAAACCTGGTAAAACATTCGATGAAATATTAAATTCAAGCAAGGCATGGTCCTCAGGGAAATTTTATGTTAGTTTAAGTAGTGGTTCTGGTTCCATGTCTGGAAAGCTCGGAGTTCGGACTAGTACTAATACGAATTTTTAAATATAATTGCTGGGAAAGCGAGCCAATGAGGCTCGCTTTTTTTGTTGGGGGTGATATTCATGAAGAAAAGCCCGAAACCAGGAATATGTATGCTTTGCAACGACCCCAACCCGAACCCGGAGCACACAACGATGGGCGCATCCTTTTGTGATACATGTTGGGATGTAATGAAATCTGGGGATGAGGACAAATTGGGTGAAAGGATCATTTGGGACAAGTGATATCAAGAAAGTGAGCAAAAGCCAGCTTATTATGGTTTAACTGCCCATTTTCCGGTAATGTCCAGTTTCTGCGCTTTGACGACCATTTTCAGTAATCAGTAAAATGGTCTTGTTCTTCCTCTCTAGTAACTAGGTACAAATGCTTTTATGCAAGAGCGCAGCGTTTTGCATCCCGCTTGCGGGAATAGATCCTATCGCTGTTTATTTTTTCGGGTTTTAAATAAGCGCCTGTGTCAATTTGGTGCTGATAAGTATATAAAGCGTAATATAAAAGCCGGATATCGGTATTTTCGTGCTGATAAACGTAATACATAGGCAGATAAGTCGCTCAATGATGAGTGGCTTTTTTTATTGCCTTTTGAAATGTTAAATAGGTTTTGAAGAAAGCAACTCATACGCAGCCATGAAATCATTCACTTCCTCCAAAGTCAATTTATTATTCTGTCCATTCTCTCCTATCCATCCAATGATATATCCACCGACAACCATAGCCTTTTCTGAGTCTGTTCCATCAGATATCACACTTTGCAGTTAATTAAAAACAAATTTTATATTTTATTACATGGGCTTGCGTTTTTATTTTTATCTCAAATAATCCATTTTATTGAATAATTATGATTGTTATGTGGGATTAAGAGGAGGAATATTTTTGCATACAAAGGATGTGGTGTCTGAGGTTTCTGACTGAACATAGTGGTGATGTAACTTCTTAGTCTGATACATACGATTGTACTGATTAATTAGTTCGTCCAAAATCATAGCCTGCTCAAGTACGCGAGCATGTCCAAAGCCATGCTGCTTGTACAGATCATGCAACCGTTGACGGGCGCTTTCCAACTGTTGATTTAACGTTAAAGTTTCATCTATGTTCATGTCTTCAACCTCCTAATGAATTTCATTTTAGAAGATAATGGACAAATACAGCATGATCATTTTTTAGCCAAAACAACAAAATAAACAAAAAAAGCCAGCCTAACGGCTGGCCAAGGTAATAATTCTTATTGATTAAGCTGTACCAATATGTCCTTGAACCTGGATTGCGTTAGAGCTTGGGATTCCGGTTGGAACTGGTAGTGCGAATACCAGTAATAAGCTAGTTGTTACTAAGGTTAAAAGCTATCTTTTTTGTCAATTCTTTCCCACATGTCATACCCAGCCAGTATTTCAAGAGTGGCATAGGCTTTGAAACGCTCAAACAAGCCAACACAATTGGCAATAAGTAGTCCATGGTTAATTGTAACAGCTTTTTCATAAGCGTTTATTAAACTTTTGAAACCGTATGGATATCTACCTTTGTTCAAGCTGTATTTAGCCAGTTTGTACCAAAATCGTGCTTGCTGTTGCTGTAGAAACGGCTCAGCAGGAGATGGTTCCTTATACGACGCAAGTTTAGGTTCAAAGCGATGGATGATGTGATCCACATCAATATTATATTTATTCGCTGCTTCAACGATATTCAAAAGTTCATTAAAAATGTGTTGTTCGCCGGATATATATTCTACGTAGTCCGATAGGACACTAACATCTCCAGACATAAGCCTGTTTACGTAAGTATTAATTTTGGCCCATTGCTGAAATTTACCTAGCCAATGGAGTGTATCTGAATCTGTTTCTTTAACCCAGCTTAGATCAGTATAGCCACGTATATGCTCTAAAGCCTGTACATGATCTCCATTTGCATCACAAGCGTGTGCACACATCAGTTCAGCATAAGCTATGTATACAAACAGAGGTCTGCTAAGTTTCTTTACCGGTTTTATTTCTCGCTTGGAGTTATGAACCAAATTGTACTGAATTTGTCCTAACTTATACATTTGGCATGAAAATTTATAGACCTTATCCCACAAGCTCAATGATCTATACACGTTTGCCAAGTCTTTCAAGGCATCCAGTTGGTCAATTTCATCCAAACGGTCGACAAAAGGTTCAAATTTAGCTGCTGCTTGTAGATTTTGAGCCTGATCTTCCCCTATCCGAATGCTAAATAGCCGATACTGGCATAAAGCAAGTCTTTCTGAATGCTGCTTTCTTTCACTCTCAGCCGCGTTTTCATAAAGGTAAGCTGCTGTGTCCCGATAACCTTTGTGGAACAAATCCTCGAAGCAGCAAACATAAATGAATGGAATATAGACGAGTATTATTATATTCCCGATCAGCTAGAGACTTTTTCCAGCTTTGAAGACCTTGGAAATCGTGTGTATTATGTGAAATTACTAAATCAACTAGCTATCTATAATATAAATCAGCAGCGTTATGGTGTCGCCATAAATTATATTCTGAATTATTTGCAAACAGCAGTTAAATGGATTTATACAGGGAGTGCATTCACCTGAGAAAAGCATTAGTAGTTACATTTATGCTGATGACATTTTTTAGTATTTTAAATCCGCTTTCTTTTCCTTCTTCAAATTCAACCATTGTTCCTTTCAATCACGGTGTTAACGAGTAACAGCAAAGGCCACTTGCATCAGCAGGTGGTCCTCAGCCGCCCTCTTCTCCTTATCCTGCACCTATCTGCACATGAAGTGAAACTATTCATGAATCGCAGGCACTTAGTCTCTTTTACTGAATTTGGACAACAGCTCCAAAATCCGCACATACAGCCACACTAAAGTCACCAGCAATGCAAACGCGCCATACCACTCCATATATTTCGGTGCGCCTTGATCCGCTTGCTCCTCGATGAAATTAAAATCCAGCAGCAGATTCAAAGCCGCTATCACAACGATAAACAGACTGATACCGATACCAAGCCAGCCTGTCTCATGAATATACGGAACATTCATCCCGAAAAAGTTCAAAATAAAGTCGACCAGCGTCACCAGGAAAATCGCCAACGTACACAAGACAACGAAGGAGATAAAGCCCCGGGTAACCTTAATGATTCGCTGTGTATACATAAAGAGCATCAAAAACAAAATGCCCACTGTCAGCAAAATCGCATTCGCCACGATGCCGGGATAGTCATATTCCATGAAAGCTGAAATTCCGCCTAAAGCAAAACCGCTCAGAATCGCGTAAACAGGCGATAGAAACGAAGCAGATTTTGGAAAAAAGGATATAACCAGTGCTACGCCAACCATGCCAAGTGAGCCTGCGGTGATCAAGGATAATACCTCTACTGTACCTTGGTAGGTCATGTACCAGGTGATACTGCCCGCAATAATCAGCAGAACCAGCAAGAGCAGCGTTTTGTTAATCGTGCCCCCGATGGTCATGCGTTGTTCGCTAGCTTCTCTTTCATCTTCACGCACGAAGATGTCATCACGTAAAACCGGATTGCTAAAGCTCATAAAGGGGATGCTCCTTTTCGATGTTGTATTTACTATGCCATATGTATATATCGGCACAACCTAAAAAAAGTTTCAGAAAATTTTCAAAGCAAAAAACTCTAGCTCACCTTACGGCAAACTAGAGCTAGAGGATCAGGTCGTTACAGCTTAAAAATCAGCTGTCGCAATCTGGATCGTACCAGTAGCTGCTCCAGCTGCGGTAGTCTGAAGAGCGGCTACCAGCAGTAAAGCAACAGCCAACGTGAGACTGTTAGTTGGAGGGATAACATAAGTGATCACGGGTGCGTTGACACGAGTAACGACAAGATTGATCGGAGCCGGACCGTTATTATTAACGGTAATTGTAGCATTCGCGCCACCGTTCAAGTTTTCAAAGTATGATTTACCAATATTGGCAGCGAGAGAATAGAATTGCTGAGGTAATAGAATCGCCATAGGATTCACCTCCCTTGTGCTTGGTAGTGTATTCTATGCTTCCAATCTATCAACGCAACGTCAACTGACTCAGCAATAATACACAAATTAACAGACTCATAGATTAGAGTCCCTATACACAGGCCAAAAAAGGGTTGCCTTCTCAGATCCTTTGCAGAACCTGATCGACAACCCCTTCTTAAATAAACGAAGAAATAACCTACGTCATATAACGTTAAATGTTCTATTTTAACTCTACTGCACGCGAATACTTACTTCCTGCGGGTCAAAACGGGATGGCGCGGAAACCTTCACACGGATATTACCCGCCTCTCCCTTTGTACGAACCCAGAACGCAATACGTCCACCAATCAGGGATAAGGTTGAAGGGCCGATCAAATCGCCCGCTCCCTCGACCTCCACGGAAACCGGATCAGCATAGAAAGGCAGGACATTGCCGTATTCGTCCAGAGCATCCACCACAACTCTCGTCACGTCCCAATCGCCCGCCTCCAGCACTGTATCATCCGCAGCTACACGCAGCTCCGTGGGTACGGGATTACGGGAATAGCGTCTGCGAATGACCTCTTGACCGTCCACGTACCCGATGAACACGGCATCTTCCCACTTCATGCCCCAGTGGCCTGTCAGCTCGTCGACGACGACTGGAGGATGCGGAAGCGCCGGATACTTTTCCTGGTTCGGACGATAGACGCCCTTGCGCTCGTCACCATAAATGAATTCCACCTCATCACAATTGGTGAACACAACCAGCGGCACAACGCCCCCGATGTTCCGTTCGCCACGTGACCAGTAAGTGACTGGCTCCAAAATGATTTCCTGCTCGACCCGCTTCTGACTGCGATATACGTTCGCTGCGAATTTGGGCAAGCGGAACATATCCATGACACCGTGGTAGCAGATTTTATCGCCAGAGCCAAAATCCGCGTGTGTATTATAGTCAAAAGCGCACCAGCCGATCGCCCCGGCAATGCCTTCATCGGCATAGGAAGCATTCTGCACCCGCGTATGGCGCAGTGCATGCTCCATCATCCGTTCCTCCTGATCAAAGCGTTTGGTCGGGTACATATGCCCGTTATATTCCGTCACCAGATAAGGGACCGGATGATCCAGCTTGGTGACGATGGACGGCTCGCGCAGACCTGTCGTTTCGCCATCTACACCTTCTGTATCGTCATACGTATCAAAATTGCGGATTTCCTTCACCAAATATTTTTGATGCCCACCGTCATGAACGAAATCATTCATCGTATACACATCTTCCAGCAGTTCGCTGCCTACAATATAGCGCACTCCACCAGTCGCACGAGTCGGATCAAGCTTGCGTGCAAGCTCATTGGTACGTGCGTACAGCTCATGATCATCCTGCGATTCATTAATCCGCACGCCCCAGATCACAATAGACGGATGATTGCGGTCGCGGATAATCATGTCCTCTACGTCCTTTACCACCTGTTCCTTCCACGCTTGGCCGCCAATATGCTGCCAGCCCGGAATTTCCTCAAAAACGAGCAATCCAATCTCATCGCAACGGTCCAGAAAATGACGGGATTGCGGGTAATGTGATGTCCGCACCATATTCAGGCCCAATTCCTCTTTGAGTACATCCGCATCACGGCGCTGCGCTCTTTTGGGCATCGCATACCCGACGTACGGGTAGGACTGGTGGCGATTCAAGCCCAGTAGCTTGAGCTTCCGCCCGTTCAGGTAAAACCCGTCCGGCTGAAATTCGGCTTCGCGGAAGCCGAAGCGCACATTCAGCCGATCCAGCTCTTCTCCGTTCCGCAGCAGCGTCAGCTCTGCTTCATACAGCTTGGGATCATCCATATCCCAAAGCTGTAGGCCGTTCAGTTCTTTCAGCTCCAGCGTCACTTCCGCCGCCGTCACTGCTGTCGGCCCGGTCTCCGCCTTCACGTTCGCTCCGTCCAGCAGTCGCAGAGCGACTGTCAAATCGTCCTCCTGATCACTAATTCCCTCCAGCTCCAAGACCACGCGTACCGCCTTGCTTGCCGCAAGCGGCTCCGGTGTCTGCACGAATACCGTGCCGAGATGCACAGGCTCGACAACTCGCAGCTGCACCTCGCGGTAAATACCACCGTAGGTCAGATAGTCAATGACTGCCCCAAAAGGAGGGATGTCATCCCGTTCCGTGGAATCGACAATGACCGTTAGCACGTTGGAGCCGCCATATTCCGCAAGTCCGGTCAATTCAATACTGAACGGCGTGTAGCCACCTTTATGCTCCCCCGCTTTTACCCCGTTCAGATATACCTGCGCGTAAGTCATGACCCCTTCAAAATCGACGTACACCCGTTTCCCCTTGGTATCTGCCGGAATGTTCAACTCCCTTTTATACGTGGAAACAAACTGGAACGCCTTGTCGTCAAAATAGTTATACGGCAGCTCTACATTGGTGTGTGGCAGCAGAATAGGCTCATACCGACTCGCATCAATTCCTGCGCTTATTTCACTCTCAACAAACTCGGGACGGTAAAACCACTGGTCATTCAACGGCAAAATGGTACGCATGAGCAGTCACCTCAACCTTTTATTTTTCAATCTGATACCATAGTAAAATATTTAAGTAAAAATAACGAGTAAAACTTGGTAAAATAAATATATTTTTAATGTAAGCATTTACAAAGCATTTGTCAATTCCGTTTTTTCATCTGTCCATACAAAAAAACAGCCCCGGCATCCGGAGCTGTGAAGATCATGAAATACACAATAGAGCACATTCTATATCGAATCGGTAAACGGCGGTCCACTGCTGTTACGAATCATCAGTTCGGTCGGAATGGTGACCTTGCGACCAACCTCATTCGGACCGTTGCGCACCGTATGCAGCAAGAGCTGAACGCCCGTTTCTCCCATCAATTCAGTATACGTCTTGACCGTCGTCAGCGACGGTGTCAAATATTCCGCTGTCGGAATATCATTGAAGCCGACAATTGAAATACGTTCAGGGACGGCGATTTGATGTTGCTCCAGCGCCTTTAATACACCAATCGCCACCGAATCGCTCGCAACAAAGAAGGCTGTAGGCAGGTTCTCTGGCCCCGCCAGAATGGCCGCTTCCATCGCACGAAAGCCGTCTGCCGCCGTCCCGCCGCACACATGAACATCGTTCGATGAACATAGCGCATGTTGCCTTTTATACCGTAAAAAGGTCTCATAGCGGGCATCCAGCTCCGTCTGGTCGGAAGGATGAGCCTCCTCATCCTTCCCCATGCCCACATATCCGATGTGACGGTGGCCTGCGTCCAGCAAATAATCCAGCGCTTCCGCCGTAGCACGAGCGAGGTCAATGACGACATAGTCCGCACCTGTACGCTCTACCGGGTAATCCAGAAAAACACAAGGAACAGGAAGCTCCAGCATACGCTCCACTTCCTTGCTGCTAAAGTGCCCGAGAACGATCAACCCGTGCAACCCTTCGGACAGTGTCTTTAGTGCGGACAGGTCTTCCCCTCGAAAAATGCGCTCCAGATGCGCCCCGCTTTGGCGGCATTCCTTTTCCACCCCGAACCGGATGGACAAATAATACGGGTCCTCCAATTCTTCATACGCGCTAAACCAACGCACCATACCGAGCCGAATCGGCCCCTCGGCCTTTTTGCGAGGCTGACGCCCGATACCGCCATTTTTACGTTTAACAGTCGTATATTTCATCCGTTCGGCAACTTCAAAAATTTTACGCCGCGTTTCCTCTGACACTGACAGTGTTTCATCATAATTCAATACCCGAGAGACTGTTGATATGGAAACTTCCGCCTCCTGAGCAATATCTTTTAACGTAGGCATTGCATACTCCTTTGATTGTTTTACTCCATTTTTCCGTTCTTTTACTGTTATCTTACTCGTCGTCTCTGTACAACACAAGCTGTCGTTTTTGAAGGTTAAGCCAAATTTTTCATATAACAAGTCCAATCATGATAAAATATGGTTCATATCAGAAATGACACCAAGGAGGATATACGTATGAAACAGGAACTAATTGAACGCCTGACCACTTATGTTCAGGTAGATACCCAAGCCGATGAAAGCAGCAACACTTGCCCAACCACGCCCGGACAGCTCTCACTGGGCAACCTGCTGGTCAACGAACTGAAAGCCATTGGCATGACAGATGTAACGATGGACGACAACGGTTATGTCATGGCAACCCTTCCTTCCAATACGGATAAAGAAGTTCCGGTTATCGGCTTTTTGGCCCATCTCGATACCGCTACCGAAATGACAGGCGCAGGGGTAAAGCCCCAACTGACGGAAAATTATGATGGGGGCGATATTACGCTGAATGCATCGCTGGGTGTGAACCTTTCACCGCGCGAGTTCCCCGAACTGCCCCAATATAAAGGTCATACCCTGATCACAACGGACGGTACTACATTGCTTGGTGCAGATAACAAAGCCGGGATCGCAGAAATTATGACAGCCATACATTATCTGCTGGATCACCCGGAAATCCCGCATGGCAAGATTCGCGTCGCTTTTACACCGGACGAGGAGATTGGAAGAGGACCGGAACGGTTTGATGTAGCTGCTTTTGGGGCCCAATATGCCTATACAGTGGATGGTGGACCGCTCGGAGAACTGGAATACGAAAGCTTCAACGCCGCAGCCGCCCATATTACCATTCACGGTGCCAATGTCCATCCCGGTACAGCCAAAAACAAAATGATTAACGCCGTCAAAATTGCCATGGAGCTGAACGGACGATTGCCTGCGAATGAAGCTCCGGAATACACAGATGGATACGATGGCTTTTATCATTTGCTGGAATTTGAGGGTACGGTAGAACAAGCCAAACTGTACTATATTATCCGTGATTTTGATCGTGAAAGCTTTGAAAACCGGAAGGCTTACTTAACGAACGTGGTGAAAGAGCTGCAAGCCGCATATGGAGAAAACCGTATCGTTCTGGAGCTGAGAGATCAGTATTACAACATGAAGGAGAAAATCGAGCCCGTCAAGCACATCGTGGATGTTGCCCATGAAGCGATGACAAAGCTGGGAATTGATCCGATCATCAAGCCGATTCGCGGCGGTACAGATGGTTCACAGCTGTCCTATATGGGACTGCCTACACCGAATATTTTTACAGGTGGGGAGAATTACCACGGCAAATTCGAGTATGTGTCTGTGGACAACATGGTGCTTGCAACCAAGGTCATTGTCGAAATCGTACAATTATTCGAACAGCGCGGCGAGTGAACCGATTACAAGAAGCTTTTGCATCATCATAAAACGAAAGGGCACATCATTATTTCCTTGCTGGAAACGGTGTGCCTTTTTTCTGAAACTCTCATACTCGTTAAAATTTTCAATACTTTTATTACTTTTTTCACTCTAAAGACCGATAATTAATACAAAGCTATAAAAAATATATTTAGTAAAGAAAGGTAGGTAATCTATTTGAATACAGTAGATGCATTAATAGCAGCCATTCCCTACATACAACAGATTATGCGTGAGAAGGTAACCCTTTGCCTCTTAGACCGTACTCATGTTCTGGCTTATAGCGAGTCGGAGGGGATGGAGCTCGGCTTTGAAACTGGCTCAGAGCTGCTCGAGGGCTACCAAAATTTTTCCATGCTTAAAAATGGGCGCGAGCCCAGCCTGACCCACGTTCCTGCTGAACTGCTGGGGTATCCTCTTGATATGGTCAGTATTCCTGTGTTTGACGAAAATGGCGAGGTCGTTGCAGCATTTGCTGCTTCCTATAATTTAACTAACAAAAATCAACTGGATCAAATCGTCACTGAGAACCTTTCCATCACCGAGCATCTCATTGACATGGTGCAGCATGTAGCAGCGCATTCCGAGGAGCTACAGGCTACCAGTGAGCAGATTTTGAAGAACACCCAAATTGCCGTACAAAACTCGGGTAAAATCAATCAGGTCGCTGTATTCATCAAAGAAATCTCCGACCAAACCAACCTGCTTGGATTAAATGCTGCCATTGAAGCGGCACGTGTCGGAGAAGCAGGAGCAGGCTTTGGTATCGTCGCTCAAGAAGTGCGCAAGCTCTCGGTAGAATCCAAAAAAGCGACGGTTGACATTGAAGCGGCTCTCAAGGATGTACAAAACTCCGTTCGTCAGATGGAAGAGGAAATTGAGCAAATTGTTGCTTCTTCGCAGGAGCAAGCGACTCTCGTAAACTCTTTTACCGAAATAATGGAGCGTATGCAACAAGCGAGTGAAACGATGCAGCATCTGGCGAAGAACTTGACTTCCTATATCGTAAAATAACATAGTTTACACATGAGGAGTTTGCAAAATCCTGACATGAAAAAGGGAGCCACTTATCGCATCATTTCACATGCGTTAAAGTACGCTCCCTTTATTTACAAAATCCCTGCCGGGACTTATCAATCCAATCAAGTTTAAACAGTAACAGAAAACACCCCATGATTGGCAGGATTCACGGGGTCTAGCTCACCCAGTACAGTTCCCGCCGGAATCACAATACTAAGAAACACCAAGACCATAGTTACCGAGATTAAAGCCTTTTTCATTATGAAGCCCCCTTAATAAAATGGTTTGATATTGCTCTTGTTGTGACGATGTTGCCAAATCTCGATAAGCCTCAAACAGAGCGACCAGTGTCCTGAAATCGGCATCTGCTTCTACACTAAGAGAGAATTGCAGAGAAGCAAGAACATAATTTAACGCAACCGTGTACTGCTCCTGTTTGAAATAATAAATGGCTAATTGGTTAACCAGCTTTAAATAATATACGCGGTTTCCTCTATCTTCATAACCTTCAAATATCTTAATATCGTGGGCAAAATCATTCAGCAGATCGTCAATATTCCAATTATTCAAATTAGCTGCTTCGGCAATACCGACCAATCCTGGAAGCAGTTCCTCATCATTGGCGTGAAGAAATTGAACATATTCGGGCAGAAGCTCCCGTTTTCCCGAAAGCAATTCAATCGTGTACAGGTTGGCTTTGGCGAGAAAACGAAATCTTTCCACTTCTTCATGGCCGCTCTCATCCAGCCCCATAAACCAACCCATTTCGCCATACTTCATAATATATTCTCTGGCTTCTTGATACTTACCCTTATTCTGAAAATAAATAGATTTAGCCAAATAACTGTATGCATAATAAAATACCAATGGATGTTTGGTATTCAATGTCTCGTGCTTGCCATCCGCAGCATTTCTCAATTGGATGTGATACAGGCTTTCAGCCAAAGCATGCAGATAGTCTGCAACCTTGTTCGCTTCATCCCAATCGTTATGTGTGTAGCTGATTCTAAACAACTCACAAGCCTTGTCGAGTTCGTGGCTGTCCGACAACAAATAAATAGCTTCCCTTTGATTCAGGACCTCTTCCACTAAAACCCGCCTCCCTATCCTGAAAATGACGTTTACCCATGTATTCTCATCAGGAGCATCCGCGTTGTCATTCCTCTAGCATACCAGTATATTACAAATATAGACAAAAGCTAACTTGAAGTCAATTCAATCATAGATATGCAGTTTCTTTTGCAACCTAACATTGTCGTGTATGGTTTATAGCCGATGAATAAATGAATCATGCTATAGAAATAATCCATAACAAAGATGTGAATCAGGCCCTCCAAAGGAGGTCAAAAAGAAGTCATAGTATCGTCAGGGTAACTACGTTACGAAATAGTGCGTACTTTTCAATCGGATACCGGGGGCTTACAATCAAACCTGTGCATGAAACCAAAGTATTCACAGCACTCAACAGAGCATGTACCTGTTCATCCAATACAAATTCACTAAAGGAGTGAAGTTAATAACATGGAACTTCAATTGGCTTTAGACTTAGTAGATATCCCGCAAGGCATTGCATTGGTAAAAGAAGTAGAATCGTATATTGATATCGTAGAAATCGGTACGCCGATTGTCATTAATGAAGGACTTCATGCGGTAAAAGCAATGAAAGAAGCATTCCCGAATCTGAAAGTGCTGGCTGACCTGAAAGTTATGGATGCAGGCGGTTACGAAGTGATGAAAGCTTCCGAAGCTGGCGCAGATATCGTTACGATTCTGGCTGTAGCTGAAGATGCAACGATCAAAGGTGCGGTAGAAGAAGCGAAAAAACAAGGCGGCAAAAAAATCCTGGTGGACATGATCGGTGTTAAAAACCTGGAGCAACGCGCGAAAGAAATCGACGCTCTCGGCGTAGACTACATCTGCGTGCATACAGGCTACGATCTGCAAGCTGAAGGACAAAGCCCGTTCGAAGCACTGCAAACGGTTAAAAAAGTCGTGAAAAACTCCAAAACAGCGGTTGCTGGCGGCATTAAGCTGAGCACACTGGCTGAGGTAGTTAAGGCTCAACCGGATCTGGTTATTGTGGGCGGCGGGATCACTGGCGAGGACGACAAAAAAGCTGTTGCTTCCCAAATGCAACAGCTCATTAAACAAGGTTAATTCCAATGGAAACCTCTCAATATTTATCCGAGGTGCTCAAGGAGCTGCAATGGGTTCCACAGCTAATCAGTGATGAGGAATCAGAGCAACTGATCCAGTCCATTGCCTCAGCGAATAAGGTGTTCGTCGCAGGCGCAGGCCGTTCCGGGTTCATGATCCGTTCGCTGGCGATGCGGCTTATGCATATGGGTGTTCGGGCTTATGTGGTCGGGGAAACGGTAACTCCCGGCTTGGGCGAAGGCGACTTGCTGATTATCGGTTCAGGCTCTGGTGAAACCAAAAGTCTGACCTCGATGGCAGAAAAGGCGAAAAAGCTGGGGGCTTCTCTGGCACTTCTGACCACTTCCCCTGGATCGACCATTGGCAAGCTGGCTGATATTATCGTCAAGCTTCCAGGCGCACCTAAGGACCCATCCAACAAGGATTATCAAACCATTCAGCCCATGGGTTCACTATTTGAGCAAACCTTGCTGCTGTATGGCGATGCATTGGTGCTCAAAACGATGGAGCTACGCAAGCTGACTTCTGAATCTATGTTTGGTCAACACGCCAATCTGGAGTAGAGCGCTATATAAAAATGTGCATGAGGCGCCACTACGCGGTCGGATGGTGCTTGCTTCGTTCCTGTTCCACTGGTTTTATCTTTAGTTCACTGTATATAGTATTATTTTACGGTAAAAGGCAGATCGTCCTTCGCGTGTCCTTGTGACATGTCAGAGACGGCCTGCCTTTTGGCGTATAGAAATGGTTTCCACGTCTAATCCATACCTATGTTGCTATTCGTTGCTCCCTGCTGGCAGCGGCGGTACTTTGGACGGGTCAACAAGCGCCCAATAGGCATATTTGGCCTTTAACCGTTCGTCGAACAGCAGCGGCTTATCCAGCCGGGCAATCGGGAACATACTGAGCCACGTATTTCCATCATCCGTACCCCAAATCGTCACATTACTGATATGCTCCCGCTGCCTTGAAAACATATCGAACAACGCCCGATAGCGGTAAGCCTGCCGGATCAGCATGGCTTCAGGGATCGTTTCGTAGCGATCTGTATCATTAGAATACAGGCCCATATCCAGCTCCGTGATCTGATTATCCAGGCCGAGCGAAGCAAACTTTTCAATGGACTGCTCAATCTCGCCAATAGCAGGAAACTCCAGTCGGATATGTGATTGGTGACCTACGCCATCGATCGGTACACCTTTAGCGAGCAAATCACGCACTAAATTGTATAGGAAATCCCGTTTCTTCGGTTCATGCGTGTTGTAATCGTTAATGAACAGTCGGGCGTTCGGACCCGCCGCTTCCCTCGTGACACGGAATGCTTTGTCAATATAATCCGTGCCGGTAATCTGATACCACTTGCTACGGCGCATACCGTCCGGCTGGTCGGGATCAATGACTTCATTCACCACATCCCAGTCGGTGATTACATTTTTATAACGGGCTGCAACAGCACGAATATGCGTCTCCAGCCGATCCAGCAAAAGCTTTTTATTTTCCGCGGTCGGTGTCATCGGCTGTCCATTCTTATCCTTAAACATCCAATCCCCGGTCTGGTTATGCCACACCAGTGTATGGAAACGGATAGCAATCCCATGCTGCTGTGCAAATTGCACAATCCGGTCCGCTTCCTCCCAATGGAACTGTCCTTCGGACGGCTGCAAGGAGATCGGCTTCATCGCATTTCCGGCGACGACGCTGTTAAAATGCTTCTGCACCAGCTCCCCGTAAGCCCCTTCTGTCTGGAAAGCTTCAATAGCCGTACCGAGGCTGAACTGTCCCTGATACAATCCATGCAAAGAGGGAATGTCCTTCTCAATCGCCAGCGGGGGAACAAGCGACAGCTCAAAATCATCCACATAAAAGGAAGCCGTCCCTTCTGCCGTTTCAAAATACATAGAGACGGTATCTGCCTCATGCGCGAGAGTATACGTTCCAGACAAATGCGTCCATCCCCCTGCCGTGATCGCCGTTTTGCCTACCACCGTTTCATACGTACTTTCACCTTGATGATCGCGCTGTACGCTGAGCCGCACCTTGGCAGGCTGCTGCTCGCTCGGTGCCAGCTTTACCCAAGCGCTGACCGTGTAACGGCTGCCTTTTTGCACCGTAGCAGTCACGTCCAGCTTTGGCCCGGCATATGTTTGTTGTCTGCCTGTCGTCAACAGACTGTACGATCCGGTTCGTGCATCGACATTCGACACCTGCACCGTCTCGGTACCCATACGGGATACCCAGCCTTGAGCCGTACCATCTTCGAAACCGGATACGATACCACTTGTCGGCTCCGTTGGCGTTTCTGATACCTGCTTGATTTCCACCTCATCCAGATAATAGGCCTGCGCGGGATTCGAGTTCTCCACATACAGCTTCAATGCATCCATCTCCCCGGTAAACGTATATGTCCCTTGAAGTTTGACCCACGATGTATCTGATGTCTCCGCCTGTGCTACTGTCTTCCATGCTGTAGCCCCGCCTGTCTGCTGCTGCTCCATCGTCAACTTTATCACGCTTGGATTCGCAGCATTGCCGTCCAGCTTCACATATCCGCTAATTTCATATTCCACATCCGGCTGCAAAAGCGGCTTCACATCCAGCTCCGCACCGTTCCAAACCTCCGTGCGAGCGGTTACCTTCAGGCTGTGTACGCCGCCATATGCAGCTTCTGAGACGGACGCGATTTGGGTATAAGTCCCTCGAGGCTTCCAGCCCTCACCGTTGCCTTGCTCAAATCCATACGTCCCGATGGTCTTATTCACACTTCCAGTCGCCAGAACCGTATCCGCAACTGGCGGGGAATGTTCCACAGTTGGGGTCGCCTCCGCTACAGACGGGCCCCACCACCCCACTGGCAATAACAGCACCCCAACCAGCACCAGACCAAAAGATTTGTATAAAAATGACCTCAACGCAATCCCTCCCGTGCCCATATTTTTAAATATAAGAAAGTGAGTTTCACACATTTCTGGTCCTTGCTTATCCCTTGACACCACCCAAAGTCATACCCTTCACAAAATATTTTTGCAAAAAAGGGTAAACCAAAATAATAGGCACAGACGCCACAATCGTCATCGTGGCACGAATGGAAGTAGGAGTGACCGACTTCGCCAGATTTTCCGAGCCTGCGAATTGGCTGGCATAATCCTGAGCGTTCACGGACGTGTTGGAATTTTGCAATATTTTCATCAGCTCATACTGGAGGGTGCTCCACTGCTCATACGACGAATTGTACAAAAACACATCGAACCAGGAGTTCCATTGCGCCACCGCCGTGAACAGCGACACCGTTGCCAGCACCGGGACACACAGCGGCAAAACGATACGCATAAAAGTCGCAAACTCCCCCGCCCCATCTATACGCGCCGACTCCAAAATCCCTTCCGGTAAGCCTTCAATAAAGGAGCGAATCACAATCACATTGAACACCCCGATCAGCCCAGGCACGATATACACCCAGAAGCTTCCAAGCATCCCCAGCTCACGAATCAGGAGAAAGTTTGGAATCAATCCACCGTTAAAATACATCGTCAAAATAAAAGCAATCGAGACAAATTTGCGCAGCACATACTCCGGCCGGCTGATCGTATACGCCACCATCGCACAACAGAACACCGAGGTCACCGTACCCGCCACTGTACGCAGCACAGAAATCAACGTGGCATGAAAAATCGTCGCTTCCTTGAATACAAATTCGTAATTACTCCACGTAAATTCACGCGGCCACAAATAAATACCACCCCGAATCGAATCATTCGCTTCATTCAGCGAAACCGCCAGCGTATTCAAAAATGGATACAGCGTGAACACCATCAGACATAGCATAAATACAATATTGCACGCATCAAAAATCCGATCCGATGGCGCCCGAAACCGCCCATGCAACGCTTTTCCTTTGTCCATAACTCCCTCTCCTTTCTAAAAAATAGCTTAAGCACTCTAGTTCGATGATCAGGACGATTGCTGGTGGAGATATTGGTCTTATATTTTGGAGTGTTATATTTCTATTGTTATATGAACAAATGTTAATTTATTAGATTATTATCTCTATTAGAAGTTGTAATCCAGTTCGTCCATAAGGTCTTAATAAGGTCCGCGAAGCGGCCTGCTAAAAATCCACTGACCTGCACCTGTAGTATGCATGAACACGCACCTTCTGTTATCACCACCACTAGCTCAGTCCTAAAAACAGGCTCTAATGGCGATAGCGAAGCTGAGCCAGTCATGATCGTGCAGTTACTACAAGGAAGCGCGAGCACGCGCCTTCCCTCAAGTTCTCCCCTGTCACCACCCTCAGTTCTTAAAAAAAATGACTTTATGGCGGGTAGCAGCGGAGCGGGCAGAATTGTTCTGAAGAAGCAAAGCGTTCGGCTAAAAGTTTTCCTGAAGAAAACTCGCATCGTAAGCATAAGCTATCCCCGGATTCCAACCTCTAATGTTTTATGATAAAAAGGAATCCGGGGATAACAGCGATCGGAAGAACAATCTGCACGCGAAGCGTCCGTACCCCACCATAACTCCCTTTTTCTCAGAACAACCTCTCCTCCCCTAACCGCTTCGCAATATGATTGGCACTAAACAGTAAAATAAAGCTGACTACTGTTTTAAACATCCCGGCAGCAATCGAAAGCGAGAAGTTACCCATCTGAATACCATATTTCAGTACAAAAATATCCAGATTTTCCGAGTAATCCACGTTCATGCCGTTACCCAATAAATATTGCGGCTCAAAGCCCGATTCCAGCAGGTTGCCGATGTTCATAATGAGCAGGATGATGAACACAGGCTTTAATCCTGGCAAGGTCACATGCCAAATCCGCTGAAAACGCCCGGCTCCGTCCATCTCAGCCGCCTCATACTGTGACGGATCAATCATCGTCATCGCGGCCAAATAAATGATGGTGTTCCAGCCGACATTTTTCCATACTTCCGATGCACCGAGAATGCCCCAAAAATAGCTTCCCTCGCCCAGCCACAGGATAGGCTCCTTGATCAGCCCCAGCCACATCAGCACCTCATTGACAATGCCGCCATCCGCAGACAGCGCCGTACTGATAATGCTCGCCGCGACGACCCACGAAATAAAATGCGGCAAATAGCTGATCGTCTGCACCACTCGCTTGAATACGATCTGACGAAGCTCATTCAGCAAAATTGCCAATATTATGGCAGTTACAAAGCCCAGCACCAGATTAATGAAGCTCATCGCCAGCGTATTGCGCATCACCCGCAGAAAGTGTTCATCCTGAAACAGAAAACGGAAATGCTTCAACCCAACCCACTGCTGATCGAGCAGCTTACGCGCAGGCTTAAAATCCTGAAAAGCAATCGTCCAGCCCCAGATAGGCAAATATTTGAAAATAAACAACCAGATTAAAAAAGGGATGGACATCCATACCAGTGCCCGCTGCTGGTTCAGCTTGTGCATAAATCCTCTAAAGCCAGTTCGCCGTGAGGGCGGCAAATGGCTCTGTGAGGTCGTGACAGGTGCCGTGTTGCCCATAGCTGCTTCCTCCTTTATTTTTTACCAGCAGTTTCGATTTTTTTGACAACCTCCTTCGTAATCAGCTCCTCATACTCCTTCACATCCAGCTTGTTGAATTCAGTAGTGTACTCATTCCAAATCGCCTCAAACTGCCCCGGTGCAGATAGCACTAAACGTGGGAAATATTTGCGTTGCAGGTCGCCCTTCTTTTGCTGGAAGAGCTGCGCAGGTGAACCTTGGGCAATCGGGATACTCCAAGCCGGATACCATGGGCGCTTGTCTGGGGCAGAAAACATTTGCGAGAAGGACTCTACACCATAGGCTTTTAGCAGCTTTTTATCTCCCTCGGTGTAGGACATACGCGCAACCTCAGGCTGCCGCCCGGGGCCAACCGAGTTGCCGTCAGGCAGGGTAGAACCACTACCGTATCGCGGCCAACTGTATTCAAAATATTTGAACCCGAATGATTCGCGGAACGCATCCTGACCCGTCTGCTTAATTTGCTCCTTGGTCCGGTAAAAGCGCCCTTTTTTATCTACATCATAGGTTTCGCCCTTGATCCCCCAGTTGGATAACACCTGGTTTTCATTGGTCAGCAGATTGTCAAAAAACTTGATGATACGTACCGGGTCCTTGGCACTAACCGTAATTCCAATACCTCGGTTATTAACGAATGACGAAGGGTCAATGTACTGATCCTTTATATTCTGGTCGTATACAACAGGTAGCCCTATATATTCCATATCATCATTGCCCGATTGCTTGGAAGCCTCCTGTAGGTTATTTAGAGCCTGCCCCGCCTGCCAGCGATAGTCGAAGAAACCCAGCACCTTGCCCGAGGTCAGCTTCCCCAAGTATTGATCGTAATTGTCCACAAAGGATGCTTTGTCGAACAGGCCCTCTGCATTGAGCTGATTCAGCTCTTTGAGATACCGCTTCGTGATTTCCTCATCCCCATAATCCGTCGCCTGGTGCGATTTCATATCAATCATCGTGCCGCCATCGTTCGGATAGCCTGCCAGATGCATCGGCGCGTTCGTAAGAGCATAAAACCTATCCTGTGTGGTTAACGCCAAGTACCCGGTCAAGCCCTCGTCTGCATGCTTTTTCGCATAGTTGCGAATCAGGGTCAAATACTCGTCGAGCGTTTTTATTTTTGGATATCCCGCCTCCTTCAACACCCTGCGCTGTACCCAAAAAGCTCCCTGCTCCACGTTAGGCGCGGGCAAATAATCGCCTACCACCGCACTGAGTGGCAGGAAATAGATATTCCCATCCTCCGCCTTCATCAGGTTGTAATACGGTCCGTATACACGCTTGATATTCGGACCATATTTATCAATCAAATCATTTAGCGGAATAAAGGCTCCGGCATCCAGCAGCTTATCAATCGTGCCATCAGGCACAATGGCGTCCGGGTAATCGTTACTGGCAATGAACGTACCGATCTTCGTATTGGAATCCCCCACCAAATGCTCCAGCTTCCAGTTTACTCCTGTCTGATCCTCCAGAATTTTGCCGATCCGCGTTTCATTGGTATGGATGTCCCTCCCCGCAGTGGCATTAAAATACGTGAATGTGACCTTCTCATTAGGATCTCCTGTTGCAGGCTCCTTGCCCGCACTTCCTGAGCAGGCAGTGATCATAGATACCATCATGATGAATACCAGACTGATGATCCCGAACCTTTTGCTTGTCATGTCATACTTCCCCTTTCAGCCTCTTTTGTCGGATGTGTGTGAACATTGTACGGACATACCTCAAGCACTGGAAATCCCGCGTACTCTAAATTGTAAGCACTTTCATTTTATAAAATGCCGTGAATTTCGTTCACCCGCCAATCTAAAGGTGTTACTTAGAAAACTATAGGAAGCAGGCCCAACACAGTAAAATAGACGCCGATCCAGCTCCAACGTCCATTTTTAATGCAATCCCCCTTGACTCCATTGTCAACAGGATTCACGTTGTGATAAAATGAAACAAAGAAGATTATAATAAAAAAGAGCAAGGATGCGGTAACATCCCTACTCTTTAACAACAGCCGCTTATAAGGGCGGTGGCTTTGAACTAGGTGCAGAAATAGACCGCTAACCTTTGTCCGGGGAGCGGTCTATTTCTTTTTGCTTTGGTTCAATGCAATGACAATCGTGACGATCAATCCGATCAACGCAATAATTAGCGTACCGAACATCATCATTAATGTCAGCGTATCTTTAACCTCCACAGGCATCACCTCCTTTGCAGGAGACTAGCCGACCGCGCCATCTAAGCCGTTCTGTTGTTAGGGGAATTATACCATATGGATATCATTGAGCGGAAGAACTAAAAGACTCCCGATCCGCCGGAATCAAAATACGAATCTCTGTCCCCTCGCCGGGTGCGCTGCGAATATCAAGCTCAAAGCGGCTTCCGTAGTAAAGCTTGAGACGATAGATCACATTTTGCAGACCTATACGCTCGCCCATGTCCTTTTGACTTTGCATATATCCATATAACCGCTGCACCTGTTCCGCCGACATACCGACACCATCATCCCGCACGGTTAATATCAACTGCTCCTCCCGACGCTCAAAATGAATCTCAATGCGCCCCCCATGCTTCAGCGGCTCAATGCCATGAATGCTTGCATTTTCAACCAGCGTAAGCACAACCATTTTGGGAAGCAGATAGTTCAGGTCCTCGGGGCTCGCCTGCACTTCGTACTGTATCCGCTCCCCAAAGCGGTATTGCTGAATTTCCAGAAAACAACGGATCAGCTCCAGCTCCTCCCGCAACGTGACCCTATCCTTGTTCCACACCAACGAATTGCGGAAAATTCGTGCCATATTATGAATAATGCGGGCTGTCTCGTCCTCATGCTTCATCAGGCTTCGCATACGTATCGTCTCCAGCGCATTGAACAGAAAATGCGGGTTGATCTGGCTGTGAAGTGCATTAAGCTGGGCATGCCTGCGCAGAATCTCCAAATTTTTTCGCTGAATATCCGCCACATAGACATCATTAATCAGTCGCTTTATTTTCAGCGTCATCCGATTAAATTCACCTGTTAGCTGCCCAATTTCATCTCTCGATTCTGTACCGGGAATCAGTTCAAAATGCTGATTTTTCACCTTTTTCATATGCTTCAGAATACGATGAATGCGCACGTTCAGCGAACGTGTAATCCAGATGATGATCAAGGTAGGCAGCAGCATATTCATGCAGGTTAACAGCAGCACAAAATTGCGTGATTTCTCCATTTCATACAGCACTTCATCGCCCGACACCGCAGTCACAATGCTCCAGCCATTGAGATTACTTGTCAGCACATAATTTGTCTTGAACTCTATAGTGTCCTTGGGCTGCTGGAGGGTGCTATAGGCCACGACCTTATGATTGATATCAATCCTGGGATCGGTTGTATATTCGATTTCCCCCCGTTCGTTGAGCAGAAAGAGACTGCCCCGCAAATTCAGATTATGGAAAATCTCTTGAATGGACGACATTCGCAGCTCTATTTTCAGTATTTTCTCGTGGCCATTTTCGGAATAAAAATAGTTCATCCGCCGAATCAGGCTAAAGGGATGCAGTTGTTCGCCCGTACCGTCGTCAGTACGTACAAATATAGGCTTGGACTGCCGTCCGGGCGGGATTTTGGCATACCAGGGCAAGCTTTTAACCCGCTCATCTATAAAGCTGATTCCCCCGGAATCCAGTAGAGTCGGATTATCTGTGTAGATCGTCATTCCACCCACAGAATGGTATACAGGACTGTAAGTATTGTTTAACATACGACGCAAATATGAATCATAGGCGGCAATATATTCAGCGGGATGGGGGTATGTTTGCTCCAATAGTTCGTTTAGCTGATGATCGGTATAAAAGATAGACGAGATTTCCATCGCATCTTCAAACTCACGGTAAAACTCAATTTTGATCTGCTCCAGCGCACGGGAAATATCCTGCATACGCTGTTCCTTCACATTTTGCGAGGTGACGTGGTAAAAAATCAGATTGGTCAGCACCACTGGCACAAATACACAGAGAAAATACAGCAGCAGCATTTTATCCCGCAGACGGACATGATCAAGGGTTGAGCGTAGCATCCTCATTCGCTGCCCCTTTGCGGCTCCACACGGGTATTCAGGCTGTTGCGATATTCACTTGGTGTGGCTTGCACCATTTTTTCAAATTGGGTGACAAAATAATCCGGGCTGCCAAAGCCCACGCGTTCGGCAACTTCATAAATGCGCAAATCAGTCTGACGCAGCAACCGTTTAGCCTCCTGAACCCGCAATTGCAGCAGGAATTCGTTAAAGTACACCCCGTACGTTTTTCTGAACAATTGGCCCAGGTAGACCGGATTCATATAAAAGCGGGCTGCTATACTTTTCAGGTTAATATTCTCTGCCGCATGCTGCTCAATGTAGGTGCGGATGTGCTGAATTCCTCCCTGTTGACGCTCCTTGCGCAACACCCCAATCATTCGGCTGCTTTCCTCGGCAAAAGCTGTAAACAGCCGTTGTAATTCACCCAGCGACAGGTTCATATCCTGCCAGCCCATCATAGGCTCTAATGTCTGAAGCGAGCGTTCATCACCCTGCATATTTTGAATGACCCGCACGATGCTGATTACGCATTGATGCAAGTTCATTTTTACAGCCTCCGGGGCGTAATGTTGCTCACGAAAGCTGCAAAACAGATGATCTACGGTCGAATATAGCTCCTCCAACCGTATCTCCTCTACCTGCTCCGTCAAGCAATCCAGTACATCCTGATGGATCGTCCTATAGTGAAGCGTTGGCATTCCCTCCTCCTGATACAGGACAATGCCGCTGTGGTCATGAATGTATTTATGGAGCGCCGCTTCCTTGGCACGTTCATAGGACCGATGGATATCTTGCAATCGTTGAACAGGGCTCCCCACGTATATAAAGACCCGGTTCCCCATCTGATTTTTCAGTAACTCCAGCTCCTCCAATTCTCGTTGTAGCGCTTTCACAAAAGCATCTGCCCTGGATTCAAAGCACTTCAAAAAGCAATCCGGCACTATGATGCCAATCCGGTTACGGTGCTCATGAACATAGAGAGGATACTTACCGTCGATCAAACGATAAAGTGCCTGCTCTACAAGCTCTCTGAATTGGAAAAGCGACAGCGGAACAGCGTTGCCATCGGGACGCCACGGATGCTGATCATTCAGCTCGACGAGCACATAGTACATATGCGCAGCTTCTCCAAGACGTAGCTGCTGTTCCCAAGCCGTCACCACGACGTCATCTTCCCCATTCATCGTCAGTGTCTCCAACAGCTCACCTGTACGGCGACTCTGATAGAGCTGTGCATTCTGCTGCTCATGATGCAGCCTTTTATTCAGCCTGCGCAATGTAGCCGAAAAGTCCTTCTCATCAATCGGCTTGAGCATAAAATCGTGAACCCCGTAGCGAAGTGCCTGCTGTGCATAAGCAAAATCGCTGTAGCCGCTCAAGATAATAAACGCAGGATGATCCGTCCCCCGTCCGAGTACACAACGAATCAGCTCCAATCCGTCCAGCACAGGCATACGAATATCGGTGATGACCAGATCAGGATGAACGCTGCCGATCAGTTCAAGTGCATCCTCACCGTTATCCGCCTCCCCAACGACCTCAAAGCCGCAGGCTTCCCAATCCATGAGTTGAAGCAGTCCTTTGCGAGTGAATATTTCATCATCCACTACAATGGCTCGATGCAGTTTCATAACCTACTTCCTCCTTTTGGTTTGTACGTCATTTTATTTTGGTTAACTATTCCAATTATCTCTAGCAATATGGTAATGTGGAAACATCGGGAAATGGAAATTGCTGTTACACCTATCATATGACGAATGGAGCGGTGCAAAGCATGCGCATGGTATTTCGTTGGTTCGGTGAAGGAAACGATACGGTAACGCTGGAACAAATCCGACAAATTCCGGGGGTAGAAGGGATCGTGTGGGCGCTACACGATATTCCAGCCGGAGAAGAATGGCCTTTGGAGCGTATTGTGGCATTTCGAGAGCAGGTTGTACAGGCCGGTTTTCACCATGAGGTCGTAGAAAGTGTAAATGTGCATGAGGATATCAAGCTCGGACGGCCGACACGCGATTTGTATATCAGCAACTACATACGCACGTTGGAAAAGCTCGGGCAGCACGGCGTCAAGGTCGTCTGCTATAATTTCATGCCCATATTCGACTGGCTGCGCACCGATCTGCATAAGGAACTGGAGGACGGCTCCACAGCCCTTTTTTTTGAAAAGTCACGAATTGAAGGGATTGATCCGTTCGAACTGGTACGCCGAATTAACGAAAATAGCTCGTTAACCATGCCCGGCTGGGAACCGGAGCGACTGGAGCATCTGACGGCTTTGTTTGAAGCGTACACCCACGTCACGGAGGAAGACCTGTGGCGGAATCTGGCTTACTTTCTGGAGGCCGTTATTCCCGCTGCCGAACGCAGCGGCATTCGGATGGCTATTCACCCCGATGATCCGCCATGGTCTGTATTCGGACTGCCACGCATCATCACAAGCCAGGCTCATTTGCGCAGGCTGCTGGCGCTGTACGACAGTCCCGCGAACGGGATTACCCTATGCTCTGGCTCGCTGGGAGCCAACCCCAAAAATGAAATCGTTTCCATGATTTATGAGTTCAAGAATCGTATTCCGTTTGCCCATATCCGCAATGTGCGTGTATCCGCTAACGGAGATTTTATCGAAACATCTCACCGAACTCAGGATGGAACCGTCGATATTGCGGGCATTGTCCAGGCGTATCACGATGTTGGCTTTACGGGCTACGCCAGACCGGATCACGGTCGCCACTTGTGGGGAGAGCAATGCAGACCCGGATATGGACTGTATGACCGCGCACTTGGGATTATGTATCTATGGGGGCTGTGGGATGCATTGACATGTAACCAGGTCAGACACATTTCTCCTGTTTCCAAGACGGAAACCACGCTGACCGGATCAGTCCATACGAAGGAGTCGACCCTATGAGCACACTTTCTCTACACCCTTCACTGGCAGGCAAAACAGCAGTAGTTACAGGCGGTGCCGGAGTGCTGTGCAGCGCGATGGCCCGCGAGCTGGCAAGGCAAGGCGTGAAGGTCGCTATTCTGAACCGAACGGAAGAAAAGGGCCTGCATGTAGTCCATGATATTCAGGCCGCAGGCGGAGAAGCGATGGCTGTGGCCTGTGACGTCACCGAAGCTGATAGCGTTCGGCGGGCCGAACAGGCGGTACGCAAGCAATTCGGCGCTTGTGATATTCTGATCAACGGAGCCGGAGGGAATCATGCGAGCGCCAATACCACCCTCGAGACATTCCGGTTGGAGGACCTGACGCAGCCCGATATCACCACCTTTTTCGAGCTGAGCATCCCCGGTTTTCGCCAGGTGCTGGACGTCAATTTTATCGGAACGCTCATTCCGACACAAATATTCGCACATGGCATGACAGGACGTTCAGGGGCAGTCGTGCTGAACATTTCCTCTATGAGTGCTCCCAGCCCGATGACCAAAGTTCCGGCTTACAGCGCAGCCAAGGCTGCTATTAACAACTTCACACAATGGCTGGCTGTCCATCTGGCTGAAGCGGGTATTCGCGTCAACGCTATAGCACCGGGCTTTTTTCTCACAGAGCAAAACCGCAGTCTGCTAACCCGCGAGGACGGCTCCCTCACTGAACGTGCGGATAAAATCATTGCCCACACCCCCATGCGCCGCTTCGGCGTACCGGACGATCTGCTTGGCACCCTGCTGTGGCTCGTGGATGAACAGACATCCGGCTTTGTTACGGGCACAGTGATTCCGGTAGATGGCGGGTTTATGTCGTATTCCGGGGTATGAGCAGCACCCAAAAGCCGCTTGAGCGCTTGAGCCAGGCGGCTATCGACACAGCTTTCCTTTCCTATCTTTTCCCGATTACATAGACTCCGAGAATCGCTTGAAAACAACCTGCATCACACCTCCACAACACGATCGAATCCTTCAATACTCTAAATTTTAAAAATTCGATATTGACTATTTCTATCATTATTAAGTATATTGATAATGATAATCATTATCATTTTAGGTGAATGGTGATGCACATCAATGGATCCTAATGGATCTTTTTTTACTATACCAATATATTTTCAGGAGGGAACAAGATTGCTAAAGGTTTGGAAGAATAAATGGATTGCAGGCTTTCTCATCGCCTCACTCGTAAGTAACACTCTGTTTGCTGCAGGATCAGGTTTTGCGGCGGTGGCCACAGATGAGAATAATATTGTGCCTGCACCTGCTACCACAGAACAGATAGCCAGTATAAGCGCAAGTAGCTTAGGTGAGCCTGCTTTTAAGGATAAGCTGGAAAACGGAAGCTTAAACCATAGCGGAATCGGCAAGAAATCCGTTGCAGAAGTAACCTATGAAGCATCAGAAGAAACCAACGTAACACAAGCCACCTACGAACCCTCAGGGAAAGTAACCGTGATTGTGGAATTACAAGGAGCTCCGCTCATTTCCAGTGCTTCCCCCAAAGCTTTCGGCAATCAGCTGAATGCTCTAAGAAGCAGCGAGCGTACCCTCACAACCCAGCATGAATCGGTAAAAAACCAGATTCGCGCACTCTCCACAAAAGATTCATCTTCCTTAAAGACTTTCGGTCTAAGCAAGGTGACCGCCCCCAAACTGGAAGTCATCTACGATTATTACATGGTTATGAATGCGATTTCGCTAAAAGTAGACTACCAGCAGTTGAAGGAAATTCGACAATTGCCTGGTGTGAAAAACGCCTGGGTAGCCAACACCTATGAAAAGGTCGTGCCTAAGCAGTCCATAGAGCCTCTCATGGCGAACAGCTCAGGAATGATCGGTTCTCCTGCGGCTATTACAGCCGGCTATACAGGAAAAGGTACGACGGTGGCTGTTATCGACACCGGTCTGGATTGGAAGCATGAAGCCTTTTCCACGAATATGCCTCCCTCACTGACCCTAAAACATACCCGTAAGAAGGTCAGTGACATCCTAAACAGTATCGATATGTCTGCTGGCAAAGTGAATGTAGATGATATCTACATGGATGACAAGGTGCCCTTCGCCTATGACTATGCTGACAAGGACACCAATGTCATTCCCTCAGCCAGTTCTGACAATGCCCACGGCACTCATGTAGCAGGCACTATAGCTGCCAATGGTGACAAAGTAAAAGGGATTGCACCTGATGCCCAGTTGATGATCATGAAGGTGTTTGATGACATCAACGGATTTACCAATGATGCTGACATCATTGCTGCGTTGGACGATTCAGTCAAAATGGGCGCAGATGTCATCAATATGAGTCTTGGCTCCAATGCGGGCTTTTCCACAGCTGGAGAAGCAAGTAAGGATGCCATGTACAGCAGGATTGCGAACGCTGGAATCAACCTTGTGGTCGCTGCCGGCAACAGCTACAGCTCCGCTTATCAAAACCAGTCCGGCTCCAACCTCCCGTTTGCCGATGAGCCCGACAGTTCCATCATAGCCGCTCCTTCCACCTATGAAGCTGCCTTATCCGTGGCAAGCATGGTGAATAGCGGTATTTCGGACGCCCCTTATATTCTCGCAGGGGATCGAAAAATTGTTTTCAACGATACCTCCAGTGCCGCTGATCCCAAAATACAGGCGTTGAACCGTACATACGACTATGTATACGCTGGTTATGGGACCGCGGAGGATGTCCAGAAGGCAGGAGATTTAAAAGGAAAAATCGCCTTATTGTCCCGTGGTGGCCAAATAAGCTTCCAAGAAAAGGTCGGGGCTGCCTATGCTGCTGGCGCGGTAGCTGCTGTTATTTATAACAATGAAGCTGGCAAAGCCAATATGGATATCAGCTCCTATTACATTCCAGCCGTTTCCATTACAAAGGAAGACGGAGAGTTCCTTGTGAACCTGGATAATAAAAAGCTGGCAGTGGACGAAAAATTCAGAACGAATGCGCCTAATCCAGATGGATACAAGATGTCGGAGTTTTCTTCATGGGGCGTATCACCGGATTTAAAGCTGAAACCCGAAATCACTGCACCCGGAGAAAATATTTACTCTACTGTTCCCGGCAATCAATATGAGTCGATGAGCGGTACCTCTATGGCTTCTCCTCATATTGCCGGAGCCGAAGCTGTAGTGAAACAATATGTCATCAACAAATTGAATATTGCAGATGCGGTCGAACGAGAAAAGCTGGTGCACACCCTGCTGATGAATACTGCCCACCCTGCCAAGGACGAGGATCAACAATACTACTCCCCACGTAAGCAAGGCGCAGGCTTGGCGAATGTGCACGAAGCAGTTACGACAGGAGCTTATTTGACTGTAAAAGGCAATGAACGGCCTAAAGCCGAGCTAGGCTACAACAAAACAGGAGCCTATTCCTTCACCTTTGATATTCATAGCATATCGGATGAGGCATTGACTTATGCCCTGAATACAGCGGCTCTATCGGAAAAAATAGTGACGAAGGATGGCAAGAGCCTCTTTGCGCAGAAGTCTACAGACTATGCGGAAAAGGGCATCCAAGTACAATACAGCGGTGCAACGGACGGAAAAGTAACCGTACCTGCACGCGGCACAGCAAGCGTTACCGTGAAAATTACGCTGTCGGATGCACTCAAAGCACAGTTTGACCAAGCGGCGAAAAATGGAACCTTTATTGACGGGTTCGTCATGTTGGATGCGGAAAAAGGCGTGAACCTCTCCATGCCGTTCGTCGGCTTCTATGGAGATTGGGGACAACCTCGCATTTTCGATGGTACGGAATATGGCAAAGATGGATACTCTATTAAAGGCAGTTCCCCTTATAATTTGTACCCCGGTCAAGGGTATCTTCTGGGCCAAAACCAAGTAGCCATTGCGCTTGGTCAGGAGTGGGGTGTCATGCCGGAGAAATTCGCTATTTCGCCTAGAAGTCTGGGCAATTCATACAGAATATTGGGAGTGGCAACAGGTCTTTTGCGTAATGCGGAAAGCCTGAAATATACCATTACAGACCGAGACGGGAATATTGTCAAGGAATTCGATTATTCGCACGTGCCTAAATCGCTTTATTATGTAAGCTCCGGTGTCGTTAGCTGGGCGGAGGCTCTTCTGAGCGATAAGCCTTCCTTTGACGGACTGGATCAAAATAATAACGAGGTACCAGAAGGAATATATGCCTTTAAGGTTACCGGGGTAGTCGCAGGTACAAACGGGCAGGGAACCGATTCCTGGACCTTTGATTTTGCCTATGACAAAACAGGCCCTACCTTAGCCGATTACAGCATTTATAAGGAAAACGGTAAGACGTTCTTAAAAATGATTATCAAGGATAACCACTATACCAGCGGGTTACAATTAGCCACAGAAAATGGTGGTGCCCTGTCCAATCTGGTGGCTATCAAGGATGCCGATGAAAAGCTGGCGGACGGAACATCCGTCAATACGGTGACCATGGATATCACCGATCTGAAGGATAAGCTGACGAATAATGGCCTTCCTACCGACAAGATTCAAGTAGACATGTTTGACTATGCATTCAACAGCAGTAGCGCAGGTATTGTTCTTGAACCGATTGGAACGGAGGGCATCACGCTGGATAAGGAAGCCCTATCCTTAGTCGTCGGTACAACCGAGGATCTGACAGCGAATATTACGCCAGTTAACGCTACGTACAAAACGATTACCTGGGCAAGCTCTGATCCGGCCATAGCCACTGTAGATACAGAGGGAGCCGTTACAGGCGTAAGTGCGGGAACGGTCAAGATTACCGCCACAACTAATGGAAAGTCCGCTTCCAGCCAGGTTACGGTCACACCGATCGGAAGCCAGGGAATTGTGCTGAACCGGGCTGCGTTGAAGCTGACCGTTGGCTCGAACAAGCCCCTGAAAGCCACAACCAATCCCGAAGTGGTTTCCGGTCCGATCACCTGGACCAGCTCCAATGAGTCCGTTGCCAGTGTGGATCAGAATGGAATGGTGAAGGCAAAAGCGGCCGGCACGGCAACCATCACAGCAACAGCCTCGGGGAAATCCGCCACCAGCCGAATCATGGTAGAGGGAGCCTCCAACTCCGAATTCACTATCGTGAGTGGAGTTTTGACGAGCTATAACGGCTCTGGCGGCCACATTGTCATTCCGGATCATGTGACGGAAATCGGCGAAGAAGCCTTTGCCTACCATGAAGATATTTTGTCCGTGAAGATTCCAGCCTCGGTGAAAAAAATCGGCAGGGCGGCATTTGCCTATAACAAGGAGCTTAAAGTTGTCACCTTATCGGAGGGACTGGAAGTGATCGGGGAAAGCAGCTTTTCCGATCTCGCCAAGCTTGAACAAATTACGCTGCCAAGCACGGTGACGGAAATCGGCGATAATGCCTTTGCCCGTGACACAGCTCTGAAAGCGATGCATCTGCCGGATGGTTTAACCCGAATTAATCAGGGAGCCTTCCGGGAAACCAATAATCTCGTTTCCATTAATATTCCGGACAATGTAACGGAAATTGACGACCATGCGTTTTACCTTACAACCAGTCTGAAAGAAATCAAGCTGCCAGGTAACCTGAACGCCATTGGCCGTGCAGCCTTCTCTTCCTCGGCGATCAGATCCGTCGAAATACCGGACTCCGTCACTTCCATCGGGGACGAAGCCTTCTGGGGAAGTCGTATCGCTTCCGTCAAATTGGGCAGCGGGCTGCTCACTATTGGGCAAAGGGGCTTTGCGGAAACGCTGATCTCTTCTGTTGTCATTCCGGACAGTGTAACCACCTTGGGCTACGCCGCATTTGCCGAAAATGCGAAGCTGGCCAATGTTTCCATCGGGAAGGACGTAACCCAAATGGGACAGCAGGCTTTTGACAGCACCGAAATCTCAAGCCTAAAAAATATCGAAGTGTCTGTGGGCAATACAGCCTTCTCAAGTCAGGACGGGGTGCTTTTCAACAAGGACAAAACGACCTTGGTCCGCTATCCCGCCGGACACGGCCGG
Organism: Paenibacillus terrae; assembly: GCF_000943545.1. GTDB lineage: Bacteria > Bacillota > Bacilli > Paenibacillales > Paenibacillaceae > Paenibacillus > Paenibacillus terrae_A. Next base: position 118,731 of record NZ_JTHP01000001.1, on the reverse strand, counting down.
GATGCCTATACGGTTCCTGACAGCGTGACCAAAATCGAAGATTATGCCTTCCATGTTGCAGCCCATTTGAGCTCCATCACGCTTACGGATGGCCTGCAAAGCATTGGACAACAGGCTTTTGATTCCAGCGTCAGCTTGCTTTCCCTGACGATTCCGGACAGCGTCAAAACGATCGGGAAAGCGGCATTTACCCACTCCGACAAGCTGGAAAAAGTGAAATTGGGAGATGGGGTAGAAGAGCTGGGTGCGTATGCATTCGCTTATAACTTCAAGCTGACCAGTATCGATCTTGGCAAAGGAGTCAAAAAAATTGGCGACTATGCCTTCCAATATAACAGCAGTCTGGTGGAAATCACCTTCCCGGATCAAGTGCAGTCCCTAGGCAGCAATGTACTGGGCAACTCCGAGCGGCTGTCCATTGTGAATATTGGAAAAGGCGTGACCTCCATCGGCGGTAATCCTTTTGCCAGCTCACTGATGGTCAAGAGTGTCAATGTTGCACAAGATAATGATTTTTATGCCAGTGAAGATGGTGTGCTGCTGGATAAAGCCAAAACCAATTTGATTTTATACCCTGCGGCTAAGCCGGATGCTTCTTATCAAATTCCGGCGACCGTAAAGGAAATCAGTAATTATGCTTTCCAAAAGGCACAGTTCCTTACAGACATCCAATTTCCTGAGGGATTGCTGACCATTGGTACTTCTGCCTTTAGCAGAACCAGCAATCTGAAATCTGTTAAACTGCCTGACAGCTTGACGGAAATCGGAAGCTTTGCTTTTTCCGATACAGGCATCGAATCACTTGTGTTGGGAAGCAACCTAACAAAAATTAACGACTGGGCTTTCGCTTTCTCCAATCATTTGAAGTCAGTCGCCATTTTGGACAGTAATACTACACTCGGAGGCTTTGCCTTTGTCGGCTCCCCCAACCTCAGAGTGGCGATTTTGGGCGAAGGCGTGTCCAACATCGGCTGGGGAGCGTTTAATGATACGACAGATCTTACCCTTTACGGTTGGCAGGGTTCTGCGGCAGAAGAGTACGCCGGAAGCAACTCCATTCCATTTAAGGTGTATACGCCATTATCCGTACATTTAAAAGCCAATCATGAAGCTTCAGAAGGCACCATTGCTTTGAGTGCTGAGGCTACTGGCGGGATCGGGAACAAATCGTACTCCTTCCGGGCGTGGAATGAAAGTACACAGCAGACTGTAACGCTCGACACTTATTCTGCAGGCAATGCCTACCAGTGGCCGACTCCACAGGCCGGCAAGTATATCGTTTATGCAGATGCGAAGGATGAAACCGGAGTAAGCAAAACCGGTATCCGGCAAATAGAGGTGCTAGCGTCGGGTGAAGTGATTATTTCGGCCATTCCGGCCACGATCAGTCCAACAGCCCACAACTTTGACCTTGGCCATCCAACGGATGTGACCACGGAAATTACCTGGAACGAAGCCCATAGCGTCACACAAGCAGTCTATGGAGTGAACCAAGGTCCTAGCCGAAGTGTCACAGAAGCTGTTTATGACAGGGACGCTCTGATCCAAGGTCATGATTATACCGTTAACGGAAATACTCTGACGCTGAAAAAAGGCTTCCTTTCCGGCTTAAATCTGAAAGAAGGCGACACCGTCAGTGTTGAGTTGCTCTTTGACTTTGGAGACAAAGCGGTATTGACCATTCGGGCCATCCAAAATCCTGTGGAGGTAGATGCAAGCATTAGCCCGAAAACAGCCAGCTTTGACAAAAAAGCGAGCAATCAGGCAGATGTAGAAACGACCATCACCTGGAACAGTGCATCGTCTATTACAGATATCAAGCTGGAAGGGGCATCCATTGGAGAAGCGGCTTACACCGTAAACCAGGATGTGCTCACGATTAAGAAAGAGTATCTGGCAACACAGCCGAAGGGCAACCTTCCGTTGGAAGTACAATTCGATAAGGGCAACGATGCTATATTGATGATTAACATTTCTGACACAAGCAGCAACAAAGATGACGACGACAGCACGGATACGGATCCTAGCCCTGATACTAGCACAGGCAGTGGTACTGCTAGTAGCGGTGCTGGTAGCAGTTCCAGCGGCAGCTCCACAACCGGGACGCCGAGCATAACCTCGTCTGTCCGCGTGCTGGATGCCAAAGGGAACGTGATTGAATCATTTAGTACCAAGCTGAACACCAGCACAGGTGTAGCTACGATAACGATGGATTCTGACTTCCTGAACAACGCCTTCGCCACATCCCAGGCGGATGGCAAAGGAATGAAAACCGTAGAGGTCACGGTTGAATCCAATCAAGCGAAATCCTATGAGCTGACACTGCCAGCAAGCTTTGTAACCGCAGCGGATGCTTCCCGTGCCATTAAAATCAAAACGGGTATCGCAGTTGTAACCCTGCCAGGTAACATGCTTGGAACGGCTGGAGCAGCAGGAGCACAAAATATTACGCTGGGATTAAGCTCCGGCAGCAAAAACAAGCTGGATGTACAAGCGAAGTCCGACATTGGTACTCGCCCTTCCGTCGAGCTGAACCTGAAAGCAAACGGCAAGCTATTGCCTTGGAGTAATAACAATGCGGCTGCAACTGTTGCTATTCCTTATACACCTACAGCAGCCGAGCTGAAAAACCCAGAGCATATTGTCATCCAATATGTAGATGCAGCAGGTCATGCTACTCCGGTGACTTCAGGAAAATATGATGCGTTAACTGGACAAGTCAGCTTTACCACTCATCATTTTAGCCAATATGCTGTAGCCTATGTCGAAAAATCCTTCCAGGATTTGAGCCAATATGCTTGGGCCAAGAAACAAATTGAGGTACTGTCTTCCAAGGGAGTCATCAATGGCACAACAGATACTAAATTCTCCCCTGCGGCCAAGATCACACGGGCGGAATATCTGACACTATTGGTGAAAACACTGGGACTGACTACAAGCTTCGATAGCAACTTTGCCGATGTTAAGCAAGGAAGCTATTACTACGAAGCAGCAGGCATAGCCAAAAAACTGGGTATCGCAGGCGGCTCCGGTGACAACAAATTTAATCCCAATGCCCCTATATCCAGACAGGATATGATGGTCTTGACGGACAAGGCCCTGCAAAAAGTAAATAAGCTGGCGGCTACATCCTCGACGACTGCACTGGAATCCTTCAGTGATCGCGCAGATATTGCTGGTTATGCTGCTGCAAGCTTGGCAGCGCTGGTTCAAGAAGGACTCATTACAGGATCAGATGGCAAAATAGCTCCAAAAGCACCAACTACTCGTGCCGAGGCTGCCGTATTCCTGTACAGAATCTATAACCAAAATTAAAATCTTCAAAATAAATTTAGTCTGACATAGCAGTAAATTCACAAAAGGAGACGAATCCCTGGTTGGGGTTTCGTCTCCTTTATTCCTGTTTGCCCAAAAAAGCTTCATTATTCTCCTATTCGGGACTTCAGACTATCGCTCAGCGATTATACTGACCGCTTGCAGATGGTCGGCGTGCTTTACAAATTGTTTGCGCATACCCATAACTCTAGCTCGGGCAGCGCGGTTTCGCATAAGGTTAATGGCAATTTTGCCAAATCTCAACCAACCCTCATCCTGAATGATACGCGGCAGATGCAGTAAATGCATGGGAGCCGTATAGATTTTAAGAACCTTAAAACCTTCCTCTTTCAGCAGCTGTTCCCATTCCGATACCGTCAACGGTGTCGCATTAACTCTCAGGGCTACAGCCAAATCCTTGTTAATCTGCTTTTTGAGCTCAGGCTCAATATGATTTGAAGCAAAACACATCTCATGGATAGCATACTTCCCGCCCGGTTTCAGAAGTCGCTTGGCTTCCGAAATAATCTGTGCTTTCTTGGCCCTTGTCTGCATAGTCAGCATAGCTTCCCCATATACCACCGTCGCAGAGGCATCCGGCAACGGAACCTGTTCAGCATCGGCAATAATCACTTCCCGGTTTGCTCCGCTTACATACGTTTTCACGATAGAAGCCGCCTTCTCATTCTGTTCAATCGCAATATAACGGCGGGGATTCAGTTGCAGTGTCATTTGGGCAGTTATGCCCAATCCGGGAGCAAACTCAATAACCTCATCCTTCCCGGTTACGTCAAGCCCTTCTATCATCCAACGTGTCGTTTTCAACCCTCCGGGCCTGAGCACGCGCTTACCGAGACTTGCCAATATCCAGTGCCCTGGCACCTGTGTGTAATCTACTGTCTGCATCGGCCACAAACACCTCTTCCAACTAATTTGATAATGATATTCATTATCAATATATGCGTAAAAAAATTTAACACTTTTTATTTTTATAATTTATATAGCTACGGTGATGTACCCTCTTTATATATTTTGCGCGTAGCTTTCACTTGGCGTTTTGGTCAACACCACATGCAGGCTGGAATTCGCCTCCGCACCACCGCGATAGGAAAAGCGCTCATCTCCTGTAACATGGATCATGTCCCCTTGGACAATTTCCGTTGCTTCACCATTCACAGTAACAGTACCGTTACCCTCAAGAACAAGCAAATATACATTTGCTCCTGGATGATTATGTGTTGGCAACTCAGCATTAGGAGTAAAGTTGAGAATAAAAATTACATTGTCGGCTTCCTTATGCACAATTCGTTTTGTAAACGCAGCTTCTTTATATTCCTGAAACTGAATGAGGTTAGATTTTTTCATGTAGGTTCACTCTCCTGTTTGAAATTGGATTTGCCTATGATGGATTAGATACCTGGCATGTTCTCAGGTTTCAATCTATATGGTCTTATTGTATTTGATTATTACGCTCGCCTTGTGATTGCAATCACAAATATAAATTTAAGTAAAAAATATTTTTAAATATTCAAAAATTTGATTTCAATCCTCTTTTTCATCGACACATCCAACTAGAATCGAATTGTGTTAGACAACAAACAAAAACAAGCAGGAGGTTGTTCCTATGAAGCCCGGATTTCAACTGGCAAAGGATATTTATTGGGTAGGAAAAATTGATAATCGTGAGGTTCCCTTTCATCGTCTTCTACTATCTAAGGGTACAACCTATAATGCATATCTATTGAAAACTGGAAAACCAACCATTGTGGATACCGTAGATATGGCGTTCGGCAGAGAATTTGCAGAAGCTGTAACCGAATTGATCGATCCGCTGGACATTCAATATATTATCGTCAATCACACGGAACCAGATCACTCAGGCGGATTGGCGGCACTTGCTTCCAAAGCAACGAACGCTACTATTGTCTGCACTGAGATTGCCGTTCCGGAAATTCAACAAATGTACAAGCTTCAGCATCGCAACTTCCTAGTGATCAAGGACGGGGATCAACTGGATATTGGAGGCAAGACGCTGCTGTTCAAGGAAACACCTTACCTCCATACAGAAGAAACCATGATTACGTACTGCATAGAAGATAAAATCTTGTTCCCTTGTGATATTTTCAGTACACACGTGGCTGTAGAGCATCTATTTGCCGATGAGGCCGGTTTTGATATTACCGAAGACTTTATCGGATACTATCAGGCTATTATTCATCCGCATCGCAGATATGTGCGTACATTAATCGAAGCTGTTTCTGACCTGGATATTGAGATGATTGCTCCTTCCCACGGCTTCGCGATCCGACATGACATTGCCAAGTTTATTGATTTGTACGCCTCTATGAGTACCGAAACCAAGGATGATAAAAAAGTAGCGATTGTCTATGCCACATTAAAAAATAATACTAAAAAAATGGCAAACATCCTGAAAGACTGCTTTTTGGAGAACCAAATCAGGGTGGAGCTATGGGACGTAGATAAGGCGGATGAAACGGAGATATTGAACAGTATTGCCTCAGCGGATGCTGTTTTCGTCGGTAGCTCTACCAAATATGCCGACATGACGGGCAAGCTGGAGGACCTGCTGCAAAAAATGCAAAAGATGAATCTGGAAGGCAAGCTTGCTGCTGCCTTTGGTTCCTACGGCTGGAGCGGGGAAGCCATTGAAGTCGTACAGGATTACTTAATCGGTACCCATATGAAGGTCCAAAGCACTTCTGATGTCATCAAGTCGACTGGTATGACGCATGTGGAATTCCCGGTACGCATTCGCTTCTCTCCTACAGAAGATGAAAAAGTGAAGAAAATTAAAAATGCCGCTGAATTTGTCTCAGATCTGCTGCTTAGCGTCATTTGAACAAAGGTAGCGTATAGGGAATAGGAGAGATACTGAATGGGGAACAAACATTACGTTATTATCGGAGGCAGCGTTGCCGCCGTCAACGCAGCGAAAGCGATTAGAGATCGTGATGAGCTAGCCGAAATTTCTATTTACGGGGAAGAAGCATCCCTTCCGTATAACAGAGTCAAGCTTTCCAAGGGACTATTCACTGACTTGCACAGCGACAAAATTCTGATCAAAAAGGAAAAATGGTTTGCCAATCAACGAATTCATGTTTATTCCGGTATAAAGGTCACCGCGATACATGCAGAGGACTGCACCATCGAAACAGCAAACGGACAAACCGTTGCTTATGACAAGCTGCTGCTGTGTACAGGAGCTCACAACCGTAAGCTTTTGCTGGACGGAGCTTCACTAAGGAACGTTCACAATATCCGGTTTCGACAAGATGCAGACAGGCTTAAAACAGAATTGCGACAGGGAGAACGGATATGTATTATCGGCGGCGGTATTCAAGGGGTAGAAACCGCCTGGTCCTTCCAGCAAGCCGGGTATGCTGTAACCATTCTGGAAGCCTCGCATCGGCTTATGCCCCGCCAGCTAGATGAGAAGGCCGCTTCTATTTTGAACCGTCGGATTACCGATCAAGGTACCGTGGTAAGGCTTGGACAAGGCGTAAAGCGTATTACAGGCACAGATCACGTAGAAGGTGTAGAACTTCAGGACGGCTCTGTTATTCCCTGCGAGCATGTCGTGTATTCTATCGGAATTGTACCTAATACTGAGCTTGCTCGCCAAACCGGACTTGATATTGGACACGGCATTCTGGTGAATGCACAGATGGAAACCAGCTTCGCCAATATATATGCGGCAGGTGATGTAGCCGAGTTTCAGAATAGAGTGGATGGATTATGGGAAAGTGCTATAGAGCAAGGAAAAATAGCAGGCGCTAATATGGCGGGTGCATCCGTCAGCTATCAGCGTCCCATCCCTGTAACTCTATCGAACAGCTATGAATCCCCTCTCTTTTCCATTGGCCTAGTAGATGAACAGGAATGCGACACCAGCCTGACCAGTGAAAATCAAGCTTCTTATACACGAATGTTCATACAAAACGGCTCTATCTGCGGCGTGATCGGTTTTGGGGATGCCCTCGCTTCACTTCCATACAAAACAGCCATCATTCAGGGACTCAAGCCGGACGCGCCAGAGCTTACAAAAATTTTGGGTGACAAGGAGAGCTAAAGATGAAAAAATATGTATGTCAACCCTGTGGATACATTTATGATCCTGCTTTGGGTGACCCCGATGAAGACGTGATGCCCGGTACAGCGTTTGGGGACCTTCCGGAAGACTGGGTTTGTCCAGTCTGCGGTGAGGATCAAAGCCATTTTGCCCCAATAGATGATACAGAATAACAAGAACGCACTATACTTTTTAGTTTCCGGTTTATGAATGGAGTGAATGAATGTGAATGAGATGTCCTGCCCCTGCCAGTGCGAAAAGGAGCCCTGTGCCCGCAAAGTGCCTATCTTTTCCTCTTTGTCCTGCGAAGATTTGTGTAAGGTCAGCTCCATGATCCGACACCGGAAATATCAGAAAGGCGAGGCCTTGATTATCGAGGAACAAGCATCCGATACGCTGTACATTATTAAAAGCGGGCATGTCAAGCTTCTGAAAATGACACCTCAGGGCAAAGAACAAATTCTGCACATTCTGACAACTGGCGATTTTTTTGGCGAGTTGAACATATTTAACAGCGATGAGCTGAGTAACTTTAGTGCGTATGCCTTAAAAGATACTGATATTTGTATGCTCACCAAGGATGATATGGAGCAGTTGATTCACAACAATCCCGATATCTCTTTGAAGCTGCTCAAAACCATTACTAAACGCTTGGCACATACCGAAAAGCTGGCTCAAAGCCTGGCTACCAAAGACCCGGAAATCCGTATCGCTTATATGATTCTTGAGCTTGGGCATAAATACGGAAAACCGGACGGCTCCTACATTAAAATAAATCTCCCCCTTTCACGCGAAGAAATGGCTAATTATGTGGGTGTCACACGCGAAACCATCAGTCGCAAATTCGCAAAATTTGAACAGCTGGGGATTATTCATATTAAGGGTACACGAGAGATTACCATTTGCGATGTACAGAAACTGAACGAATATATGGATTGAGGCACATCCAATGTTGTTCTGGCATGAAGAGCAACAAAAAAGCCGCTTCTTTGGCTTAATGGTTTATAGCTGGTATACCTGCCACTTCCATTTCGCCAAAGGGCGGTTTCCTTTTTTTTACCCTATATAATGGGCTATCTTTCAATCGTTGTGTTCACACCTTGGGGAGACGCTCCCCATACGTGCTTCCCGGAAGGAAGCTCCGGTGCAACCGTGTCCTCGGCGGACTTGGCCTGAATCGTGGCGGACTTGGAGCAATCCCATACCACTTTGACCAGATACCCAAACAGCAGCACGTTCAACAACGAGGTCATACATAGAATAACTCCATAGCTGTCCTGAGAGTTCGAGCTATAGAAAATATCGAAGGTGTTCAGGAAAATCGTGAGACTGAATCCACCCGCAAGCCATAAAAATCTCCGGTCCCGCAAATACAGATACGCCAGCACTGCCAACGCCGCGGCCGGGAACAGATACCGTTCATGCATGCTGGAAGCGAAGGTGAACACACCCGCAATCTGCACCAGTGCAGCCGCGGCCACAAACTCTGGTTTGCCACTGCGTGCATACATCCACCACGTAAACAAAGTCACCAACACAATGCCGATCATGCCCCATGTGTGGTAGCTGAACAGGAACAACGTCGTTGTGTCCTGCGTGTAGTTGCCACCGATCAGTGCGAAGAAATTATATGCGTTCACAGAAGCATACGGATACTCACCAACCATTCCTTTGTATAAATCAAGCAGCCATAATGGCTCCTGCCCCCACGAAAATGGCAGTACCACCAGAATTGTCGTCACAACCGCTCCACTTATTGCTAGCAGCCAAGGTTGTACTTTGCGTTGTCTCAGCAGCTCGAAGAACAGAATCGGGCCATAAATAATTCCCTGTGGCTTCATCAACACCGCTATCGTAAACAATACGGTGGACCAGCCTACTCTGTTTTCCACCAACAACACAACCATACCCACAATCAGCAATGTAAAGAATGAATCTACTTGTCCCCAGAAGGTCGAATTGATAAATACCGCCGGGTTAAATACATAGAACAATACCAGCCCGATGCTGATTCCGAAACCGACTCGTTTGCTCGCCAACCGATACAGCATGTACGCTGTCGCGATATCGGCTAATATATTCGGAAGCCGTAGCAGCACGGACATATAGGGACTGAAAGCGTCCGTAGAGCCGATTTTACCGATCACATATAAAATATAAATATAGAACGGCGGATAGTCACTTGATCCGTTCGTGTAAAATCCCGTTAAGCTATCCGCTGCTGTTGTAGCCCAGTTCCGGAATAGCATTAAATCCATGTGCCCCGATATCCACGGCGCTATCGCCATTCTTAAAAAGAATCCCACACCAAGCACGGTCCATAACATCAGCCCCCGGTTACGTTCCCCGATCTTCCATACACTGGCCCGAAAACGATACACAATGAATACAAACGCACCGAAGAACAAAGCGGCAAAGATCGCCAGCGGAGTCGCATAAGCAGATGAAGAATGTCCGCCTCTTCCACCGCCCATACCAGGGCCGCCGTTACCGGACATACCGCCCGGACCTCGCTGTTGCCCGTCTCTGACAGCACTGCCGCCCCCGGAGGTAGACGTGTCTTTCCCGGCCATTGTACCTTTATCACCCGATGTCGATGTACCTTGGGTGGATGAATCGGCAGATTGGCCTGTCGTACCTTGACTCTTACCGTCAGAGCTGTTCATGGTATCCGTCGATGTCGAATTGGAGCTGGTATCCTGCCCTACATTTCCTGCTCCACGATTTCCAGCGCTCTGTCCGTTCGAGGGGCGTTGCCCCGGCGCTCCCATGCCTCTACCGGGTCCGCCTCCTCCTCCAAATCCGCCGGACGGGCCCTGTCTAATAGCAGCAGACTGGGATGCCGAGCTGCCAGAATAACTCCATAACGAAACCACACTAACCACTGCACACAATATGAGACTGAACAGAAGTATATATTTTAGGCGGTTCTCTTTCCACACGTTCAAATCCGATGCACCTCTCTCTGTATCTATTTTCCTCATATTGTATCTGTCATAGCTGAGGGCATCGTGAGTTCTGGCTGAAAGTTGGCTGAATACAGAATCATTTCTTCACAAATTGCCGCTCCATCTCCTGAATGGCCCGTTCGAGTGAGTCCTGTGGATGTTCAAGCAGGTTGCCATGTCCGACAGCCAGCAGAGATGGTTTGAATCGCGCCAAAAGGCAGACCCGGAATAACATCCCTGGTCTGCCTCTCTCCAACTATGATGTGAATGCTCCTAAATCCATCAACCCTGCTGGATAGCCTCAGCAATGGGCGTGCTGCCTGACGCCAGATTAATCGCACGGTGATACGTCTGCCGTTCATCCAGTGCCGCTACCACTACTGCCGCTACATCCTCACGGGAAATGGTGCTAACGGAAGAATCATCTCCCGTAGCGACCTTTCCGATACCGGGATCATCTGTCAATCCACCCGGACGAAGGATCGTGTAATCCAGATTACTCGCTTCCAGCAAGCGATCTGCATAATGCTTTGCCACGTAATACGGCTTAATCGACTCAGGCCATTGCTCCCGATTCTCCGCATGCCTTGCGCTGACCATAATGAAGCGGCGAATGCCTGCCTGCTTGGCAGCCTCCATAGCCTTGACTGCTCCATCGAGGTCGATAAGCAGGGTTTTGTCCGCGCCTGTTTTGCCACCGGAACCTGCCGTGAATACGATAGCATCGCTACCCTTTACGGCTGCGGCAATTTCGTCAACCGTTCCTTCGAGATCAGCGATCACCGTTTCCGCACCCAAACGTTCAAGCGCTTCAGCCTGATCCTGATTGCGGATCAACGCCTTTACGCGATGCGAGTCATTTTCACCCAGCAGACGAACAAGATGTCTTCCTACTTTTCCATTTGCGCCAATCACCAGTACGTTCACAATATCCCTCCTGTATTCGCAGTCTCTCATCTACATTATACAGAAGTATTTTACCCGTATGGTTCAAGTCGCAATCAGATTGGTATGTCGAGTTTGTGATCAGGTTGTCTTACAGCTTGGCTTCCCGCTCCCAGCACTCCACTTGCTCCAGCCCCGGAATGCTATCTTTGTAGAACACAGGGTCGTGACCCGCCTTTTTCTGCCGTGAATAATCCTTTAAGGCTGCAAAAGCGACTCGGGATAAAAGGGCAATGGCAATCAGATTGACGACAACCATCATGCCCATAAATAAATCAGCCAAATCCCACACCAGTTGCACCTTGGCCACCGCTCCGAAAATCACCATGCCAATTACAGCAGCGCGATACAGCCATACCCAGATTTTCTTGGATTTCATAAACTCGATGTTCGTTTCACCGTAATAGTAGTTACCGATCAATGTGCTGAAAGCGAACAGGAATACCATGATAGCAAGAAAACCGGACGCCCACGGGCCGATGTGCACACTAAGAGCCGCCTGGGTCAGCTCAATCCCGCTAAGTCCCGGCTTCGTATACGCCCCGGATAACAAAATAATCATTGCCGTGCTTGTACAAATAATAAGCGTATCCGTTAACACTCCAAAAGCCTGAATCAAGCCTTGCTTGACCGGATGGCTGGTGTCTGCGGTAGCTGCCGCATTCGGTGCGCTCCCCATCCCTGCTTCATTGGAAAATAAACCACGCTTGATGCCGTGCATCAAGGCTGCCCCGAGGGAGCCTCCCGCAACCTGCTCGAAACCGAACGCACTGCGTACGATCAGGGACAACACCTGCGGCAATTGCTGAATATTAATGATTACAATAAACAGCGCAATTCCGATATACAGCACTGCCAGTACAATGACGATATATTCCGACATTTTGGCAATCCGCTTGATACCCCCAAAAATAATGACCGCAAACACAGCCGCCATCAGCAGACCCACAACCAGCCGACTCGTGCCGAAGGCATTTTCAAAAGCCAGCGTAATCGTATTGGACTGCACCGCGTTAAAGACCAGACCAAAGCTCAGTGTAATCAGTATCGCAAAGACGATACCCATCCACCGCTTTCTCAATCCGATCTCCATATAATACGCCGGACCGCCACGGAATCCGTCTTTGTCCTTCACTTTATATACTTGGGCTAATGTACTTTCGACGAAGCTGGAGGCCGAGCCGATGATCGCAATGATCCACATCCAGAACACTGCACCCGGCCCACCCAGCGCAATGGCAAGAGCAATCCCCGTAATGTTACCCGTACCCACGCGTGCCGCCATGCTGATACAAAATGCCTGAAAAGGCGAAATGCTGTCTCGGGAGCCGCGTTTTGATTCTTTGAGGACCCGGAACATGTCTCCGATCATTCGTACTTGCAGACCCTTAGTGCGGAACGTAAAAAATAGTCCCAATGCGATCAGCATGACAATTAACAACTTGGACCAGAAAAAGTCGTTAATTACACCGATCACATCCTGTAAAACCTGTTGCATCCACAATCCCCCTAATATCCTTTGAATCATTTCCTCTGTAAAACCGGTTCCACATCCGGCTGTTAAGCAGTATTTTTCGAGTATATCAATTTTTTGCCGCACAGAACAGATAATTATACATTTTACTGAATAGAAGCCATTACCAGGAAAGAGAACCGTGTTCGCTTCTCATGTTATCCCCGTTTCTGCTGCACATGCAGACCTGTCAAAAAAGTGTTCATCATGACTTCAATACTCCGATCCACTTCCACGGGTAAACCAAAACCGCCATTTTGTTCGAGCGAGGCAAAACCGTGAAGCAGACTGCGGAATCCCCTCGCCGCATGAACACAATCCTCTTCCTTAAATCCGTAACCGCTGGACAGAACAGAAATAACAAGCTCCGCCACACGATCCGCAGCCTGCCTCACTTCGGGATTATTTCGATCTGTTGCATACAGCATCGCTTCATACAAACCGGGTCGCTCGCGGGCATATCGCATATAGGCTTTCCCCATAGCGGTCATTGCATCGTCACCCGCTCTGCCAACCGCCGCACTCATCAAAGCTTCCTCCAACTGTCCCAGGCTGTGTAGAGCCAGCACTTGGCGCAGTCCGTTCAACCCGTCCACGTGGTTATACAAAGACGGGGGGCGAATGTGCAGCTTCTGCGCCAGCGTGGTGAGCGTAACATCGCCCATCCCCCGTTCATTGGCAATCTCCTCGGCAGCCTGTAGAATATCGTGCAGCTTCACTCCGTTTCTGGGTGACATCAGCATTTCTCCTTTAATCGAATTTCTATGTAAGGCATTTACGTTCGTCTATCTATTGTACTTTCGACCGTTGGGAATCGAATGATGCAAAATGCTGACGTATAAATATACATAATGAATCTCATTTCTATTTTAACTAATTCTGTTAGTTTATACAAAGAAGTTATGGTTTGCAAGCATATCAGCTTTTACTGATATAATGAACGAAACAAGATCATAGAGCGGGTCTGACCACTTTTTCAATCCCATGCAAAGGAGATAGCTATATCTATGGAGTCCAAGTCACTTCCAGCCATTGAATTTAAGAACATCACCAAATATTTTACCGGGTCTGAACAGCAACGTGCTGTCCTGAACGGAATTACGGCAAGAGTCTCTCCCGGCAAAATCACCACGCTGGTCGGCCCGTCCGGGTCTGGCAAAAGCACGCTGCTTTCACTGTGTAATCTTCTACTGACGCCGGATGAAGGGGAAATCAGCGTATTCGGCAAGCCCCTTTCCGAATGGGAAATCCCTGAGCTGAGACGAAAGGTCGCACTGGTTTTTCAGGATGCCCCCATGCTGCAAGGAACCGTTCTATATAATCTTCAGACCGTAGAACGGTTGCATGGCACGGTGCTGCATGACCCAGGCGACCTGTTAGAGCGTGTAGGGCTTACCCGCGATCTACTGGAGCAAAAGGCGCAGGAGCTATCCGGAGGCCAAAGACAGCGCTTGGCCTTGGCGCGAACGCTTGCGAACCGCCCGGATATTTTACTGCTGGATGAGATTACCTCCGCACTGGATCCGGCCTCTGTCAAAGAGGTAGAGGAGCTGCTGCTTCAAATGAACAAAGAAGAGGGAACGACAATGATCTGGATTACGCATCATATGGAACAAGCCCGCAGAGTGGGCCATGAAACATGGCTGATGATCGACGGAAAGCTCGTGGAGCAAGCGGATACCGAGACTTTTTTCCATGCACCACAGCACAATGAAACCCGCAAGTTTATAGCAGGAGAATGGGTATGACGATTGTTGCCCTGATTCTTTCTCTCGGTTTTGTGTTCATCGCCATCGTCATGTCCAAATCCTTCAAGCTCGGTCTGGATCGAGATATTATCATCGCCACGATCAGAGCATCGGTTCAGTTGCTGGCCATCGGATATGTGCTGCATCTGATTTTTGGAATGCAAAGCTACGGATTTATCGTATTATTCATTCTGCTCATGATCACTGTGGCCTCCCAAAATGTCGCGCGCAAAGGAAGATTCATTCCCGGCCTGATGTGGAAGTCGTTCCTGACGCTGCTTTGTGTGGAAATCGTTACACAGGCATTTCTGATTGGCCTGCACATCATTCCGGCGACAGCCCGATATATGATTACGATTAGCGGCATGATCATTGGCAGCTCCATGATTTTGTCTAGCCTACTGGTATCCCGGCTCAAGTCGGAAGTGCTGCTGCGCAAGCCTGAAATTATGCTCATTCTGGCACTAGGCGGCACGCCGAGACAAGCTATTTTCCCGATACTCAAGGATTGCATACGCTCCAGTATGATTCCAACCATTGAGGGTCAGAAAACGCTGGGGCTGGTCCAGCTTCCCGGCATGATGACCGGACAGATCATCGCAGGTGCCAATCCAATTGCCGCCGTCCGTTTGCAGCTGCTGATCGTATTTACCACCATGACCTCTGCGATTTTGACCAGCGTACTGCTCAGCCTGTTCATTTATCCGGCATTATTTACCCGCCAGCAGCAGCTTCGCACAGAAGCATGGGAGCGCTAATCCCTATCAAACTCCGACGCAAAGGCATTGAAATCCAAAGACATGGAGTTTATATCGTTTTATTGTGTAAAAGTCTATCTGCCAGATGATCGGCAGGTAGGCTTTTTGGTGTATATTCTTGTCCCTGCACGAAAAGATATACTGTGATTTTATATCATCAGGCTTACAATATACATATATAGATTGAGCATTTTGCATAAATCCCAAGAGCGATTTCAAATCAGCAGTATAGAGATCGAAACGGTTTAGTTCGTCTATCTATTGTACTTTCGAGCGTTGGGTATCGAATGATGACATGCTGAGGTTAAATGTCGATCTAAGAGAGGTCATAGAAATAAGTCATCTAACAACATACAAAGGAGATATAGAGATGAACCATCGTTTATTAATCCAAAACGGCTGTGTACTCACGCTCGATAAGACAATGGGTGATTTTAAAAAAGCGGATATTCTCATCGAGGGGAAAAAAATTATCGCTGTTCAACCGGAGCTGGAAGCATCCGATTGTGAAGTTGTTGACGCTACAAACATGATTGTTATGCCGGGATTCGTGGATACACATCGTCACACCTGGGAGTCTGTCGTTCGGAATGTAGGTGCTGATTGGTCTCTCGAAAAGTACCTGGGGCGTATGTACTATGGCAATATTGGAGCTAAATTACGTCCGCAGGATGGGTATATAGCGAATCTGCTGGGCGCGCTGGAAGCGTTGGATGCAGGGGTTACCACGCTACTAGATTGGTCGATGATTAATTCACCCGAGCATACGGATGAGCTGATCCGGGGCTTGCAAGAATCG
This sequence comes from Paenibacillus terrae, assembly GCF_000943545.1. Taxonomy (GTDB): domain Bacteria; phylum Bacillota; class Bacilli; order Paenibacillales; family Paenibacillaceae; genus Paenibacillus; species Paenibacillus terrae_A. The sequence goes on along the minus strand of NZ_JTHP01000001.1, from coordinate 102,615 downwards.
GGAACACGAGCGGTCTTTGCCCACGGAGTTCCTGGTGATGGCGAATATTGGTCCAGAGAAAGCCAGATACGACAATCCGATGACAGCAGACGGGTGAAGAAGCAGTATTTCTCATCAGATGACCAGTTGCTTACCATGGGGTTAGCCATAAGAGGACCAGAATTTAGCGCATGGGAAACAGCAGTCGATGAGATTCGATTCGCTCGGGAGCTTGGGGTGCTGTGTACAATGCATTTAGGGTTCGGGACATGGGGTGCGGTGGATCGATCGATTGAAAAATTGCATAAGGCTGGACTGCTCGGATCGGATCTTAACTTTGCCCATGCCAATACACTCAGCTATGAGGAATATAAGCTAATCGCAGATTCGGGCGCCTCCATTTCCGTTACTCCGGAAATCGAAATGATGATGGGACATGGCTATCCGGCTACAGGGCTATTTATGGAGAACGGAGGAAGACCCTCATTAGGAGTCGATGTCGTAGTATCGACCGGTGGAGACATGTTTGCACAAATGAAGTTCGCCTTGCAAGCAGAACGCTCCAGAATCAATGGAAAGATTTTATCCACAGGAGAAATGCCGGTGAAATTCACCATTTCAGCACGGGACATTTTAGAATTTGCGACGATTGATGGCGCCCGAGCATTGGGACTGGATCATAAGATCGGCACGTTAACTCCGGGAAAAGAAGCCGATCTGATTATGATTCGAACCAACGACCTGAATATGTTTCCGGTAAATCATCCAATCGGTGCTGTTGTGCAATGCGCAAACACGAGCAATGTCGATTCAGTGTTTGTGGCTGGGAAAGCTGTCAAACGGAACGGAAAAATGCTGCATGTAGACATCCAACGCTTGCGCAAGTTAGCCAATGAGTCCAGAGATTATATTTTCGTACAATACGGGGTGCCTGAAGAAGCATGGCCAATCTGATTTGCTGTAGGATACCATACAACTCAAGTCAAATATTCCTGCATTCCGCTTGTTAAGATGGAATTGAAAGGAGGGAACCATCATGTACGAATGGAACGAAATGGTCCAGCTCATGATTGATTGGATTGATGATAACCATACTTCAGCACCATCGTTGTTGAGAATGTCCAATCAGCTAGGCTACTCCCCTTATTACTGCACAAAACAGTTTCATTCTCTTACAGGAATGACGTTAAGGGATTATGTGTGGATGCGCAGGATTAGCAGTGCAGCCCTTGAACTCCGGGATAGCAATGCCCGCATCCTCGACGTTGCCATAAAGTATGGGTTTTCTTCACAGGAAGCTTTTACACGAGCATTTGTAAAAGCCTTTGAGGTAACCCCGGCTGTATATCAAAGAGGGCCGAGACCTATTCCGTTAGCGATTCGTGTTGAAGTGTTCTCTCCTTATCATTATCATTTGAAGGAGCGGGATCAGATGGTTAAGGAACATTTGCAAGAAGCCGAAGTCAAAATTGAGCGTATACCAGCACACAAATTTATTGGAATCTGGGATACCTCTTCTCGAAACTACGGTGATTTCTGGAGAAACGGTCATAATTGTGATGAAATTTGCGGAACACTGGAAAGCATGTCTCATCTCAAACTGCCCGAACAATTGGGTCAAACCGCAGGCTGGTTCTATCAGGATGGTCAAAAGGGCTATCTCTATGGAATACCGGTTGCCGCTGACTACGCCGGAGAGATTCCAGCAGGTATGGAGTGCCAGAACATCCCCGAATCAGATTACCTGATTTTTTTTCACCCGCCCTTCAATTATCTAAAAAACAATGGAGAGGTTATGAGAATTGTGGAGGAAAAAGCTTGGAACTTTGACCCTACCAGCATGGGATATGAATGGGATGAGGAAACGAAGCAGGATTATCAGCGGCATTTCCCGGAAGGATATGGCTACGCAGTGCTACGTCCAGTGAAAAAAGTGTAGAGAAAAAGAATCCCAAGAAGCAGCTACGATCAGGATGCTGTTAATCGTCTTGCTAAAGTCTATTGAAAAATAAAAACGGTTTATTACTAACGGGTTCCGTTTTGAGGTGCAATACACATCGCATTGACATTGTGGACACAATACGATGTAAATATAGAATAAACCGATCACTGAATCATACAGTTGTCGGTTTATTCTTGATCAGTATTTTTATTTTGCAAGTGAATATCAATGATTTTAACCCAATCCGGTAAAAATGCCACATGATGTTTTATCGTTTCACTATCTGATTCCAATACAATCACGCCATCTGAGCTGCTGTTGTCAATGACAATTAAATGATCGATAAGCTTCAGATGTGATAGTAGATTACCAAGTGAGGTCTGATGCCGTCTTATAATATCAGCGGTATCAATATGGTGACCCCCATTTCGAACTCGTGCAGCAACTCGCTCGATATTAAGACGATAATCACCTAGACCCACATAAAACATGATGACTTCAAAGCCATTTTCTTTTGCCACACGCATTTGTCGAATCACATTGCCACCAGCAAGTGTCGTCTCTACGGTAAAATCCCGTTTATTTCTTATACAATCCCGCGCTAGTTTAATCGCTTCCTTTCCTGCCGATACTTTGCGTCGATCAGGGTTTTCACGATCAATCCCTCGTGCTAATGCATCGGGATCGATATTAACACTTACACCAAGTTTATCAACGATTAGATTACGTATTGTACTCTTACCACTTCCGTTGTTTCCTGCGAATACAAACATAGTAGCAAACGGATCACTCATGATAAATATCCTGTTCATTGATTCGTTCAACTTGACCATTACTGTACTCTTTAACAAACTGACCATCCGGCGTTTTATAGACAATATAGGTGCCATTTGCTTTAGCGTCTAGTTTAGCTCTATCTCCAGTTAGTTTGATTAACTTGCCTAGGTCATGTGTACGATTCATTCAGCCATCACCATCCAATTCAAATTATATATCGAGAGTATATCATAAATCGGAAGGCCATAGAGAACTCATTCAAAAGCATACCGATACCAGACAATATGACTATGCAAATTAGTGGGACCAAAAAACACACTATCCAAATCTTATAGCTTTTCCTCTACTTTCAGCTTTTTTATTCGTCTATAACAACAAATACAATTACGGAGGTATAGAAAATGAACTCCATCTCGAAAATGGCTTGCATATCTATTTTAAGCCTTACTTTACATGGTCCCATTAAATGCTGTTCAAAGTTTACCTGGTGTATCCATCACATGGAATAATAACACCAAGACAGTGACAATAGACCGTAGCGGTGAAAAAACGCTATTGAAAGTTGGACAAAAAAATGCAACGCTTGGTTCAAAAAATATAAGCTTGCCCGTTGCCACTACTTTGAAAAACGGACGGGTTATGGTCCCTCTCCGATTCATTGCTGATTCATCCGGTGCGTATGTCTCCTGGAATCCAAAATCTCAGACGGCCTATGTAGCGAAAGCAAACAATGAAATAAAAAGCAAATATACATCGGATAAGCTTAATGTATCCAGAGGAGCAGCAATCAAACTTCCTAAAGTTAGCAATTTAAAAGAATTTACACCCAAAGGGTATGAAAATCTGAATACAGACTATTATTTTCCTGAAGGCAAATCAGATTCGTTTTTTATTCAGGAGATGGATGTAATTTCATACTATAAAATTAGCAACGATCGTAGTGAATTAATATGGACAGCACGTTTTGACTCAACAAAAAAAGAAAGCAGCGGTCTATCCTTTTTGCCTTATAAATTGCTGGAACAAGACGGCCAGAAACCTACAATCCAAGGTCGAATCAACCATTTTAATTTCATGGCCGCCATTGGAGAAATCAGTTACAATCTCATTGACAATAATGGGAAAGAAATAAACCCAGGGCAAAAACCAGTTGATCCAACAAATTTCTTTTTTGATATCCCTGATGAACAAAAATAAATCGAATTGACTTTGCATGCGTGCTCTATAATAGCCTAATGCTTTCATGATGCCCGCATGCGGATAGCTACATTCATAAAGACAAGCATCTATGCTAGTCCGTGGTAATACGTTGTTACAATATTGGTTTGGAGGTATAGGCAATGAAATCGTTTCGTTTTTGGTTAGTCCTAATCTCATGTCTAGTGATTACTGTAAATATTACGGGGTACGACGACTATAATATACTATTGGCTATCATTAGCCCGCTGGTCTGGATGTACGAGTCATTTCGATTTGTGCGAAAAGAAGACATCCCCATAGCCGTTGTTTACTTCACTACACTAGTTTTCTGGTTTTTTATTGGATACATTTTGGATCGTTTGATTAGAAGATTGAAAAATTAAAATTATCGTCTAAATTATCGTCTACCTTCTCAGCCTCATACTCGACCGTTTTATAGTCAGGGGATGAAGGAATCATATTTACCACAACATTCCTCATCTTTAACTTGTACTTCCCTTCCTCAAAAGCAAGAATATGCTTGATAGGAGGTAACTCCATATCCGCATACTTCGTTATCAACGAAACGATAATCATCAGACAGTGAAAGCATCTTATCGTAATCGCGACTCATAGAAGCGTTCATATATTCTGAAAATGTCGAGACAGCAGCTTCTTTGGGCTTATCGGGAAGTTTATAAGGTTCTTTATTCCCTCCAAAACCTGTAGCCATTACAGTCAAAATCCCTCCCAAGACAACCAAGCAAGCCAACTTTTTGCATGCTCCTTCACGCTAAGCCTGAAGGAGCTCATACAGAAACATCCCGATGCCAGACAATATGACTATGCAAAATGGCTTGGCGTGTCACAAGGACGTGTATCTCAACTTAAAAAGTTACTGTAAAATGCAGCATAACTTCTTGTAAAACCCCTTTCATTTAAATCCAAGGCCATCCTTTTAAAATAATTTTATTTTAACGTGAATACTCACTGAATACCTTTGTTACCTTATGTAATGTCGTCTTTCCATCCTGTAAACTAAGTTCCATCAAGCGATAACCGCTGGATCATAGAGAGGATGAGATATTCATGAGTGTAGAAAATAGAGTTTTAGCGATACAAGATGGTCTGGACGGACGTGTGAATGCAGTCATAGATCAAACCCTTGCCGAGAAGCGCCTGGTTGGCGCAGTCGTCATGATATATATGGATGGTTCACCTGTGTACGTCCGTGCGGCGGGGCTGGCTGATCGAGAAGAACATCGTCTTATGCGCGAGGATGCTTTATTTCGGCTCTCTTCTATATCCAAGCCAATTGTATCTACAGCGGCCTTGGTTTTGGCAGCCCAAGGACAGATTGGACTCGATGAATCCATTGAACGCTGGTTGCCGGACTTTCGCCCCCGCTTGATCAGCGGCGAGCAACCATCCATTACGGTACGGCAATTGCTCACACATACTGCCGGGCTGACCTATGGCTTTTTAGAGGAAGAAGGCGGCGGCCCCTATCAACGTGCAGGCGTATCAGATGGCATGGATTTTTCAAATCTTACCCTTGAAGAGAACTTGCAACGTTTGGCTTCTGTGCCTCTGTTGTATACACCGGGTAAAGCATGGGGCTATTCCATTGCCACCGATGTACTCGGCGCTATCATTAGTCGCGTATGCGGCACAACCCTTGAGCAGGCTGTTAAAAAGCTCGTTACAGACCCCCTCGGTATGCAAGACACTAGCTTCACGGTTGCTGATCCCGAACGACTTGCCGCCGCTTATGTCAACGATACTCTGGAACCCCGCCGGATGCGTGAGCTTGAGGTTGCGCAGGTGTTTGAAGGCACAGCGGGACTTCGTTTTCAGCCTGCACGCGCCTTTGATCCGACGGCTTTCCACTCTGGCGGCTCGGGTATGATTGGCAGCGCAAAAGACTTTATGCGACTACTGGAAACACTGCGAAACGGTGGCAATCCATTACTTTCTGAGGAATGGGTACGTGAAATGGGCACCATCCAGACCGGGAATCTCTCCTTGGCAGGCTGGCCGGGACGGGGCTTCGGACTGGGATTCACCGTACTCCAAAATCCCGACGAAGGCGAAACAGCAGAATCCCCCGGAACGTGGCGTCTCGGAGGAGCTTATGGTCATTCATGGTTCGTTGATCCCGCGCAAAGACTCAGCGTTGTTGCCTTTACCAATACAGCATTTGAAGGTATGTCGGGTCCGTTTACAACCGAGCTTTGCCAAGCCATTTACGGCAGCTCAAAAAGGGTCTAATAAAGCGGGAGTTACATGTTTAAGCTCTACAGGCGAGGATAAGACAATTAACGTGGTAGAGTGACCGTGCTTTCCGCACTCATCCCCGAATTGCTCCAGCTTAAGCATGGATTCGACCATAACCTTAAGTAAATAATTTTGCTCACCGCTAATTCGATGGCACTCAATGACCTCAGGTGCAGATTGACAAAACTCAACAAATGAATTGCATTGATTCGTATGCACGAGCACATGGGCCATGATCGGCTTTCCGACTTTTTCATGTGAAACCATGGCCCGATATCCAGTGATAATGCCTTTATCCTCCATGCGCCTTACTCTTTCCGTGACAGCGGGCTGGGAAAGTCCAACCTCCTTGCCCAGCTCGGTCATGGAGATGCGTGCCTGGTTTTGTAGACATAACAAAATTTTATGATCCACTTGGTCCATAGGTAATCTACTCCTTAAATACAAGGTTATATTGCATATATACTTTATTTTTTATCATCTATTCAGACAATGACTTTGAATTATATCCAACAATCGAATATTACCATGTAAAACTATGACGGTAAAGAGAACTGCTATACAGAAGGACTTGATACCCTAAAGCCAAAGAAAACCGGCTAACACGATGCTACGTGTTAGACCGGTTTTTGTTTAGAAAACAGGTTTCCTACCTGTTGATTGCGTGTGGCTTGGAATTAGATCAGCGTGTAGCCGCCATCCGGGAACAGCACGCTTCCGGTGGTGAACTTGTTCGTCATCAGATACAACACGGTATGCGCGATTTCCTCGTTATAACCCACCCGATGGAGCAAGGTTACTTCCTTGTATTCCTCAAAAGCTTGCGCCCGCTGTTCGCCCTCGGGGCCATCTCTCCAGATGGTGCCGGGAGATACAACATTGACCCGTACCGGAGCCAATTCTACCGCCAAAGCTTTACCCAAGCTTTCGATTGCGCCGTTAGCCGCCCCGTATGTAGCGCCAAAGCCCATCGGCCGCTGGCTGAATGCTCCAGACATGAGGACGATGGAGCCTTCCTTGGAAATATGCGGAACCGCATGCTTGGCAGCGAAATATTGCGGCCAGAATTTCCCTTCAAACGGAGTCTTCGCCATTTCCGTATCAATCGTGATCGGACCACGTGTGTAGCTCGCGCCTGGTGTAAACAGATGGTCGAATGCGCCGACCTTTTCAAAAAATGCCTGCACTTCCTCTTCCTTCTGATTATTCAGTTGGAAGGTTTCCACCGATTCCGCAGGGATAACTTTCTTCGCCTGCTCCAATTTCTCCGCAGAACGCCCAGCAATTACGATACTCGCTCCCTGCTTTGCTGCTTCTATTGCTGTTGCCAGTCCTATACCTGCACTGCCGCCAATGACGACGACACGTTTTTGATGTAAAATCATACAATTCTCAGCTCCTTTGTGAGGATTATATCATAACTATTTTATTAGTATACATATTTTTAATCGGATGGGCTTTCCTGCACAGTGCTTTTACGGTAGGATGTCGGCGACTGACCGGACCATCGTTTGAACTGCCTGCTAAAATGGGCAATGTTTCCATAGCCGAGCATATCGGTAATTTGCTGCACCGTCCATTGCGGATCAGCCAATAGCAACTTAGCCTCGTGCAGGACAAGACCAGACAGATACACACGGGGAGATACACCAAAAACACTACGAAATACACGATTACAATGGGAAACGCTAATCCCTAATTCCGATGAAATGCCTTCAATCCCATCATGCTTTTCTACAGAGTCGATTTGTCCAAAATGCTGATTCACCCTGCCTTGAAGTCGGCTGGCAATCTGATGGGCAAGCTCAGCCTGCACGTATCCGCGCCCCGGCAGATGCGCCGCTTCGCTGGATACCGCCTCCCATAACGTAGCGAACAGCTCAAATACGGCAGATTGAATCCGCATACGCTTGGCCACCGAATCCCCTGCTTGTTCTGCATTGGGTGTGGAAAGTTCGAGCAACTTATCCAGCGCGGGTCCTATCTGCCTCGCCACCGCACCTTCAGCTGGAAACAATACCTGCTCCAGTCGGCTCAGTAACGAGAGGAACAGCTTGTCATCAATGTCGAAATGCATGCAAAAATACGTAAAGCCCTCCCCGCTGCTGTAGCTGGAGTGAACAATTCCCGGTCGCAGCAGCACCAGATCACCTTGCCGTTGTGTATAGCTGCGGCCATCCACCACCATCACCTGCTCTCCTGCAAGCACGATATTAATTTCATATTGAGGATGCGTATGTGGCGGGTAGCTCCATTCCCTTCCGACTCTTCGCGTATGGATGGCAAACAGATTGACCGTCGTTCGTACATCGGGAAAAAAGTACTCCTCTCCAGTAGCCGTAAGGTCTGTAGGCTCTGGGCGGTTCGGTAAACGTGGTGACGACATGCTTCCCCTCCTGACGTTGATGGTTTTACTCCAGTATATCGTTTTTAGCGCGATTTGGATAAATGATGGCGCGATTTGACAATGGTTCCCTGAACCTTAGCATGCTAGGCTCTATATGAGGATGCTGCAAAATACTTTTGTATCTGAAAGTCACTCTTTATATTGAAAGGGGTTTCATTATATGACGAAAAATATATTTTATAACACGCAACACTCACCTGTCGGTGCCTTTTCCAGCTTTACACTCGGGTTCAAGGGTAATCGGGGTGGACTCGGCTTGGAGCTAGGCAAGCCCGCGGATGAAAATGTATATATCGGGCTGCAATCCAGAGACGGCGAGGTCTATGAGGCGCTCCCCTTTTTTGCAGCCGCACAGGACGAAAGCGCCCGATACGATGTGGAGAAAAAGGATAAACGAACGGAGCCACAGCTTGTTCCCTTTGCCGATCAAGCCATTACCCGTGAGCTAAAAGCTGGCACAGATACATGGAGCGCCGGAGATTTGACGTTCCGGCTGTATTCTCCTGTCCGTCCGGTTCCAGAACCGGGGAAAGCGGATGTAGATGAGCTGCGGGCTGCGCTGGTTCCGGCGGTATTTGCCGAGCTTACGATTGATAACACGCAGGGAACGGCTGCGCGGAAAGCCTTTTTCGGCTATCAGGGCAGTGATCCGTACAGCGGCATGCGCATTGTTGGCGAAGACCCGCGCGGGGAAGCTGCGGGGTTGAATGTCGGGACGTTGGGAAAAATCACGGGCGTCGGACAAGGGCGCAGCACGGCCATTGTGACTAACAGCAGTGAAGCGGTACCTGCCTGTGGATTTACGCTGGAGAAGCTGCTTGGGGAGTCGATTGCCGAGAACTTATCCTTCGGCCTGGGTGGAACGGCTGCGCTCCTGATGGACGTTCCCGCAGGCGAGAAGCGCACGTATTCCTTTGCCGTCTGTTTTTACCGGGGCGGCATCGTCACTACAGGTATCGACACAGCGTATTATTACACCCGGCTGTTCACGGATATTGAAGACGTGGCGGGCTATGCCTTGGAGCATTTTACAGCCCTGAAGGCATCCTGTATCCAGGCGAATCACTGGATCGAGTCGGCAGGCTTGAGCAAGGATCAGGAATTTATGCTCGCACAGGCGATCCACAGCTACTACGGCAGTACCCAATTGCTCAGCCAGCAAGCGGATGGAGAACCGATCTGGATTGTCAATGAAGGCGAATATCGGATGATGAATACGCTGGATTTAACGGCAGATCAGCTTTACTTTGAGTTGATTTTGAACCCGTGGACGGTACGCAACGAACTGGAGTGGTTTGTAAAACGGTACAGCTACCGCGATGAGGTACGATTCCCGACCGAGGAACAGACCTATCCAGGCGGCATCACGTTTACGCATGATATGGGCGTAGCTAATGTATTTTCCCGTCCGGGGTACTCCGCGTATGAGCTGGCAGGGATTGACGACTGCTTCTCCTACATGAGCCACGAGGAGCTGGTAAACTGGCTATGCTGCGCCACGGTATATATCGAACAGACACAGGATCGGGCGTTTACGACACGTATGCTGCCCGTTTTGCGTGAATGCTTCGCCAGCATGTTACAACGGGATCACCCTGATCCGTCGCACCGAAACGGCTTAATGGGCTTGGACAGCACCAGAACGCAGGGCGGCGCGGAAATTACGACCTACGATAGTCTGGACGTTTCTTTGGGGCAGTCCCGCAACAACATCTATTTGGGCAGCAAATGCTGGGCGGTATATATTGCGCTGGAGAAGCTTTTTGCCTCGGAAGGACTCAATACCCTTTCACGGGAAGCTGGCTCACAGGCGGACAAATGCGCAGTAGCGATCACGGTGCAGATGACAGATAAGGGATATATCCCTGCGGTCATTCAAGAGGGGAATGATTCACAGATTATCCCCGCTATTGAGGGGCTGATCTTCCCTTACTTCACAGGATGCGAGGAGGCCCTTCAACTCAATGGGCGGTTTGGCGGATATATACAGGCCCTTCGACGCCAGTTGGAAACGGTGCTGGCACCGGGAGTTTGCCTGTTCGAAGATGGAGGCTGGAAGCTGTCCTCGACCAGTAACAACTCTTGGCTGAGTAAAATCTACCTGTCCCAGTTCATTGCCCGCGAGCTGCTGGAGTTCCCTTGGGATGAAGCAGGGCAAGCCGCGGATGCTGCCCATGTCTCTTGGCTCCTTCACCCTGAGGAATCCTATTGGTGCTGGAGCGACCAAATGCTCTCAGGCGTTGCCCACGGCAGCAAATATTACCCACGCGGAGTCACCGCTATTTTATGGCTGTATGAAGGCAAGAGCAATTGCCTAACCTTACCGCAGCATATGGAGCAGGAGCAGCATGCCTGAGACGGACCTTCATCTGCACAAGGAGGATCGAATATGAGCAATCATATGGATGTGCAAAAAGAGAACGGCTATGACGCTTGGCTCCATTATCCACGCAGCAGTCATGCAGAGAATCGGCCCGCATGGTGCAATGTTATCGTGGTCACCGGAGGGGATGAAGTGCTCCAAACCGCTGCAAATGAGCTACAACGCGGATTGACCTCCATGTTCGGACAGCAGCCGAAGATCAACGACGTTCCTGTAGATGTGCCATTTATTGCACTCGGTACATTTAAAGACCATCCACTGGTGGCAGAACGATTTAGTGCAGAGGAACAGGCTGATGTGAACGCAGAAGGCTACCGAATTCGTGGAACTGAGATGATAAACCCGGCACAATCAGCTTCGTATGATGCTATAAAAGGGCCGTACGTCACGGTCGCCGGTCAGACCGCCCCAGGCGTGCTGTACGGTGTTTTTCATCTGCTGCGCTGGCTACAAGGAAGACTGGATGGCGAACTACCGTTACAAGCCACCAGCAAATCATCCGAATCATCGGATGGTCCGTTTCTGGATGTATTGTCCAATCCGGTTAATCCCATCCGCATGATCAATCACTGGGATAACATGGATGGCAGTGTTGAACGGGGATATGCGGGGGCATCCATTTTTTACGAAAATAATGCCTTAACTAAAAATATGGACCGCCTTAGGGACTATGCCCGTCTGCTCGCATCTGTCGGCATTCAGTCGTTATCCATTAACAATGTGAATGTCCATCAAGTAGAAACCGAGCTGATTACGGACAAATATTTATCGGACGTAGCCAGGCTAGCTGCAATATTTCGAGCCTATGGCATCCAAATCTACTTGAGCATTAACTATGCCAGCCCTATGCAGCTCGGCGGACTAACCACAGCCGATCCTCTAGACCCCGGTGTAGCGGAATGGTGGCGGGCCAAAGCCCGGGAGGTTTACGCCGCCGTTCCCGATCTGGGTGGCTTCGTGGTCAAAGCCGATTCCGAGAATCGGCCCGGTCCATTCAGCTACGGACGCCATCACGCCGATGGAGCCAACATGCTGGCAGATGCGTTGCAGCCTTATGGTGGACGGATTATTTGGCGCTGCTTTGTCTACGACTGCAAGCAGGATTGGCGCGACCGCAAGACGGATCGGGCTCGCGCGGCCTTTGACTATTTTAAACCGCTGGATGGGCTGTTCCGCGATAATGTCATTTTACAGATCAAAAACGGTCCCATGGATTTTCAGGTGCGGGAGCCTGTCTCCCCCCTGTTCGGGGCGCTGCAAGCCACTCAGGTACTGCTGGAATTTCAGATTACCCAAGAATACACAGGACAGCAACGGCATTTATGCTACCTTGTTCCGCAGTGGAAGGAGGTTCTGGATTTTGACACTTATACTCAGGGAAAAGGCTCCACCATCAAGCGAATCGTGAGCGGCTCTTTGGGTAGCAATGGCAGTCCTGCTTCCCCTTCCTCCACCAAGTACACTAACTATGGGATCGCTGCTGTAACCAATATTGGGGCAGACACCAACTGGACCGGACATTTGCTCGCCCAGTCCAATCTGTACGGCTACGGACGGTTGGCATGGGACCCGGAGCTGTCCGCAGACGAAATCGCAGATGAGTGGGTTCGGCTGACGTTTGGCGGATATAGGAATCGTTCCCATACGGGCAATAGCAAACATCTAGTTCCTGCCATTAAAAAAATGCTGCTCGATTCGTGGAATATCTACGAGTCCTACACCGCCCCTCTCGGGGTCGGCTGGATGGTCAGTCCTGATCACCACTATGGGCCGGATGTGGATGGCTACGAATATTCGATGTGGGGCACCTACCATTTTGCCGATTGCCGTGGTATCGGGGTGGATCGCACTACCACGACTGGAACGGGCTATGTCGGGCAATATTGTTCTCCCCAAGCGGATATCTATGAATCTACCGAAACCTGCCCGGATGAGCTGCTATTGTTCTTTCATCATGTCCCTTATACGCACGTACTCCACTCTGGTCAAACTGTCATTCAGCACATTTATGATACACATTTTGAGGGTGCGGAACGTGCGGCCAACCTTAGAGACACATGGGTTAGTTTGAGGGATCATCTGGATGAGGCGATCTATGCACAGGTGCTAGAGCGTCTGGAGCATCAAACTGAGCACGCTCAGGAGTGGCGGGATCGGATCAATACGTATTTTTACCGTAAAAGCGGCATTGCTGACCAGAAGAATCGCCCTATTTATTAAAATAGTCCTCCGTGTAACACTGCATACATGCATAAATGAGGCTCCCAAGCTCTCAAATTCACCTACTTCTGTATGGAATGTCGTCTCCAGCTTATCTTGCACAATCCTAAAAGGCATACGTCTGATTTTTAGACCTATGCTTTTTTTGACTTAAACACGTTTGGAATCATATACAGGAGCATTCATTTGTCTGTCTATAACAAGGTGTCACTAGCGAATTAGTCATATTTCTCCCCTTCGAGAGTGCAATAAATTCTTCTTTTTGGGCAACCGATTGCTTTATAATTATTTTGTAAACGTTTACAGAATGTTGTCGAAATAGACTATGCTTTGGGGAGGATGATCGCTTTGACCTTGTATCGAAGTATATGGAACAAAGGGTGCCTGATTCTATTAAGCCTTGTGCTGTCTTTGACCGCCTTCATTGGCTCACCCTCCAATACGGCAAGCGCCGCGGTTGCTGATGATTTTCAGGCTTCCGTTATGGGACCGCTGGCGAAAATCAATGACTGGGGCGCATTCAAAAAGCAACTGCAAACGCTGAAAAGTAACGGCGTGTATGCCATCACCACCGATGTCTGGTGGGGCTATGTGGAGAGTGCAGGAGATAACCAGTTCGATTGGAGCTATTACAAGACCTATGCAGACGCTGTAAAAGAGGTAGGTCTGAAGTGGGTTCCCATCATTTCTACGCACAAGTGCGGCGGAAATGTGGGCGATGATTGCAACATCCCGCTGCCAAGCTGGCTGTCGAGCAAGGGCAGTGCAGATGAAATGCAGTTCAAGGACGAAAGCGGCTATGTGAATAACGAAGCCCTTTCCCCATTATGGAGCGGAACTGGCAAACAATATGACGAGCTGTATGCCTCATTTGCTCAAACATTTGCTAGCTACAAAAGCATTATCCCCAAAATTTATTTAAGCGGTGGGCCCTCAGGAGAATTGCGGTATCCTTCATACTATCCGGCAGCGGGATGGAGCTATCCTGCACGGGGCAAATTCCAAGCCTACACCGAAACAGCCAAAAATGCGTTCCGCACGGCCATGAATGAAAAGTATGGATCATTGGACAAGATTAATGCGGCTTGGGGTACCAAGCTAAGCAGCCTTAGCCAAATTAATCCTCCAACCGACGGGGGCGGATTTTACACGAACGATGGGTATAATTCCGCGTATGGGAAGGATTTCCTGTCGTGGTACCAAAGCGTGCTTGAGAAGCATCTGGGCGTCATCGGAGCTGCTGCACACAAAAACTTCGATTCCGTGTTCGGTGTCCGTATCGGAGCCAAGATTTCCGGTCTGCACTGGCAGATGAACAATCCTGCCATGCCTCACAGCACAGAGCAAGCAGGTGGATATTATGATTACAACCGTCTCATCGAGAAGTTCAAAGATGCGGATCTGGATTTGACCTTTACTGCACTGGAGATGAACGACAGTGGCACAGCACCGAATTATTCCTTGCCGTCCACATTAGTAGATACCGTCTCCTCGATCGCTAATGCCAAGGGTGTTCGCCTGAATGGTGAGAATGCACTCCCGACTGGCGGCAGCGGCTTCCAAAAAATCAAGGAGAAAATCACGAAGTTCGGTTATCACGGCTTTACACTTTTACGCCTCAACAATCTCGTCAACAGCGACGGCTCACCAACTGGTGAAATGAATGGATTCAAACAGTATATTATCAGCAAGGCCAAGCCTGGCGATAATGACGGGGGTACAGGCAACAAAGTAACTATATACTACAAAAAAGGCTTCAACTCACCTTACATTCACTACCGTCCGGCTGGCGGAAGCTGGACTGCTGCGCCTGGTGTGAAAATGCAGGATGCCGAAATTAGCGGCTATGCCAAAATTACCGTCGATATCGGTTCTGCCTCCCAATTGGAAGCTGCTTTTAACGACGGCAATAACAACTGGGACAGTAACAACACCAAAAACTACTCCTTTAGCACGGGCACTTCTACTTACACGCCCGGTAACAGCGGCAATGCGGGAACTATCACATCAGGCGCTCCATCGGGCACGATTCCCGGGGATGGCGGCGGTACAACTAACAAGGTAACGGTATACTACAAAAAAGGCTTTAACTCGCCTTACATTCACTATCGCCCTGCCGGCGGAAGCTGGACTGCTGTGCCTGGTGTGAAAATGCAGGACGTCGAGATTAGCGGCTATGCCAAAATTACCGTCGATATCGGTTCTGCCTCCCAATTGGAAGCCGCTTTTAACGACGGCAATAACAGCTGGGACAGCAACAACACGAAAAACTACCTTTTCAGCACTGGAATTTCTACCTACACACCCGGCTCTAACGGGGCTGCAGGATCTATCCGAACGGGGGCGCCTTCGGGGGGCGTCCTCAGCGTAGGGACTTCTACCTACACAACCAACCTCAACGAATTTGCAGGACTTATCCAAACAGGGGCACTTTCGGGTGTATCCTTAAACGTAGGGACTTCTACCTACACACCCAACTCTAACGGAGTTGAAGTAACTATTCAAACGGAGGCGCCTTCGGGCGCCTTCACTCCTATAGATCTGGGTACCCTCTCCAAGCCCACTCCCCTCAACACAGACTGGAGCAAACAGAGCATTTATTTTATCATGACAGACCGATTCAGCAACGGAGATCCATCCAACGATAATTACGGTGGCTTCAATTCCAACAACAGCGATCAGCGCAAGTGGCATGGTGGCGATTTTCAAGGTATTATTAACCAACTCGACTACATTAAAAATATGGGGTTTACCGCCATCTGGATTACTCCGGTAACGATGCAAAAGAGCGAATTCGCTTATCACGGCTATCATACGTATGATTTTTATGCGGTAGACGGGCATCTCGGTACAATGGACAAGTTCAAAGAGCTGGTCGGTAAGGCACACGACAAAAATATCGCTGTGATGCTGGACGTAGTCGTGAATCACACAGGTGATTTCCAACCGGGGAACGGCTTCGCCAAGGCTCCTTTTGATAAAGCAAATTGGTATCATCACAATGGCGACATTACAGGTGCGGATTACAACTCAAACAATCAGTGGAAAATCGAAAATGGTGACGTTGCCGGATTGGACGACCTGAATCAGGACAACCCAGATACAGCGAATGAACTCAAAAACTGGATCAAATGGCTGCTGAACGAGTCGGGCATCGACGGACTGCGAGTGGACACCGCCAAGCATGTACCAAAAGGCTTTTTGAAGGATTTTGACCAGGCCGCCAATACCTTCACCCTCGGTGAAATTTACAGTGGCGATCCTGCTTATGTGGGTGATTACACCCGGTATCTCGATGCCGCACTGGATTTTCCGATGTATTATACAATCAAGGATGTGTTCGGACACGATCAATCTATGAGGAAAATCAAGGAACGCTACTCAGATGATCGTCACTATCGCGATGCTCAGACCAACGGCGTATTTATCGACAATCATGATGTAAAACGTTTCCTGAATGACGCCTCTGGCAAACCGGGTGTTAACTATGACAAATGGCCTCAGCTCAAGGCAGCCTTGGGCTTTACTTTGACCTCACGCGGGATTCCTATCATCTATCAAGGCACCGAGCAAGGCTTTAGTGGCGGAGATGATCCTGCCAACCGGGAAAACGTTGTGTTTAACGCCAATCATGATCTGTATCAGTACATCGCTAAGCTGAACCGTGTGCGCAACAGCCACCCCGCTCTGCAAAACGGCAGCCAAAAGGAAAAATGGGCGGACGACTCCTTTTACAGCTTCCAGCGCTCTAAAAATGGCGACGAGGCCATTGTACTTATCAACAATTCTTGGAACAGTCAAACCCGCACGATTGGCAACTTCGACAATCTGTCCAACGGCACTCGCCTGACCAACCAATTAAGCAACGACTCCATTCAGATTAACAACGGTTCAATCACCGTGACCCTCGCTCCAAAGGAAGTTAAAGTTTTCACCAAATGAGTTACATCGATTATTCAATTGTGCTAAAATAAATGATAGAAGGATATACTAAAAAAGAGCAAGGATGCTGGTAACATCCCTACTCTTGGCAACAGCCGCTTTGAAGAGCGGTCGGCTGAAAAAGGTTAGCTATTAGAAATAGACCGAGCCCCTTCTCGAGAGCGGTCTATTTCTTTTTGTTTTGGTTCAACGCAATAACAATCGTAACGATTAACCCGATCAACGCTACTAATTAGCGTGCCGAACATCATCATTAATGTCAGAGCATCTTTAACCTCCACAGGCATCACCTCCCTTCCGGGAGACTTAGCCGACCGCCCACCTAAGCCATTCTGTTATTAATAGAATTATAGCACGTAAAAACGTCCTTCGGCGACTGTATTTTACAGCTTCATTCAACCACCTCATGCGGACACTCATCGTCTTTTTCTGCTTACACATTCTACTTTTTCTCTATATGAGTATAACTTCTCAATGCCAAAAAAAGCCCAAGCACAAAAATGAAGCAAATACTTATGATCCCTCCTGGAACATTCGTGAACGTTCTTCCCAGTGTACCATGCGGAGAAAACAAGATAGGAACGGTCCACGGATACCATTCACTTTTGTAAATGAAATTTAAAAATACAGCAACACAAACTACGAGCACGACCCCCATAAGGCTTTTCCAACGTATAGCGAAAAAAGAGGCAATCGGAATTAACATCGCATGCATCACACACATCTTAGCAAATACTTGAATCTGGTATACCCAAATAGCCGTTGTTAAGGGACGATCAGTAATCAGCATCCCTAATAATGCAGACAAAAGCAGGATGGAAAATAAAGAAAAAATAATATATATGTTTATTTAATGCAGCTGTATTCTCAATCGGACTATGAATTCTTAGTTGTTGTGGGGATATCACTTTAGATTGTAGCTGCTTCATAAAACTGCTTACGGAGCTTTTTTGTTTCAATAATATATTCCACTTTTGAACCTCCTAATCACTAAATAATACAAGTATACAAAATATAACCGCTACTACGTGTAAGATTGCTTACACTGTACCATCTGTCCATAAAACAAAACAGGCACCTGCGACGAAGCGTACACTTCGTTGCAGGTGCCCTGTTTATATATAAACAACGTGGGATTACTTAGGCCTCAGTAGCCACGTTGATATTGTTCAGGTATGGAAGGCTTCTCGCCGCGCAATGTCACCGCTGCATGAGTCGCCCAATATGGATCGCGCAGCAATCCGCGCCCCACGGCGACCAGATCGGCATCCTCATTGCCGATAACGGACTGCGCCAAGGCTGGATCATCCAGTGCGCCGACGGCGACTACCGGGATGTTCAGCGCCTCGCGAATTTGGCGTGCAAATGGCACTTGATAGCCCGGATAGTTGCCCGGCTTTCTGGCTCCCGCAGGGCCTTCTCCGCCCGTGCTCACATGGATCACGTCTACGCCCGCAGCCTGATACGCCCGGCTCAGCTCAATCGTATGACCCACATCGTATCCGCCATCTACGTATTCGACCGCGCTGATGCGGAAAAATAACGGCATGCCTTCAGGCATTTCCTTGCGTACAGCCTGAATGACTTCAACGCCAAAACGGGATAGCTCCTGACCGTACTCGTCGTTACGCTTGTTCGTGACTGGCGAATGGAATTGGTGAATCAAGTAACCATGTGCCCCGTGAAGTTCGATCGTATCCACGCCCGCTTGAACCGCACGCCGGGCAGCGTCTGCGAATTTTTGCACCATGCCACGTACTTCCTCCGTGGTAAGTTCGCGTGGCTGTTTATAATTCGCATCCGGGTATGCAATTGCCGAAGGAGCCACTGGCTCTGCTGCATCCTCAGCTTTACGGCCCGCATGAGCAATCTGGATACCTACCTTGGACCCGTGCGCATGAATGCCGTCCACCAGCTTCTTATAAGCCGGGATATGCTCATCTGACCAAAGGCCCAGATCATAATCTGTAATCCGTCCATCCGGCTCCACATCTGTCATTTCTATAATAATCAGGCCTGTGCCACCAATAGCACGGCTCAGGTAATGAACATGATGCCAATCATTTGGAATGCCATCCTTGGCTGTCACCGAGTATTGGCACATCGGTGCCATGACCACCCGATTTTTTAATTCCAAATCTTTCAGTGTATACGGTGTAAACAACGAATTCGTCAAAACGTTCATCTCCTTTTTATTCTTGCCACATAAATGGAAATACGTCCCAAATTACACGGTCTATTATAATCATATTCGGCATAGTCCAAACGGAATAAAGAGATTCCCCAAACGGGGTATCTCTCACATTTGCAACTTGCAGTCATTATGTATGTCGTATGTCGTAGATATATTGCACACAACCTATTATCCACAACTCAATAACTTTTTGCAAGTAAATATTTAAATATTATTAAATATTTTTTTGTCTACACCCTCTCAGCCTCCTAGCTATAACACAAAAAGACGCCCTTACGGACGCCTCTGCGAGACCAATCTTATTGTGCTGAACCTAATTGCACCCATGCCTTCTCAATCTCAGCAACTGCCTGATCCTTGTTCATGTTGCCGCTGATATAAGCCTGCATCAGCTCGCCAAACTTTTGATGAAACGTATCCAGTGAGTAGTTGACAGACAGATCACCGGACTTCGACGTTTTCAAAATGCTTCCCATTTCCTTAGGCATTTCCAGATCAGGAAGCGGTGCATCCTTAATTGGAGGAATCACCTTCGCTACCTGGGAGAACCAGTTCTTACCGTATTCCGAAGTGTATAGCCAGTTAAAAAATTCAATCGTCTCCTTGGCTACTTCCGAATCCTTGTTAATACGCAGCGCTTGGTCAGCACCAGTAATGATGACGGATTGATCAGCCTTGTCACTTACCGGATAGCCCATGATGCCAATCTTGAGGTCAGGATTAATCTTCTTGATCGCTTCCTCATCCCATGCGCCTTTACCTGTCATAAACGCAGCTTTACCGGATGCAAAATCACTCACTTCCGCATTGCTGTCCCGTTCCAGCGGCTTATCCGTGCCATGCTTCACCGTCAAATCAATAAAGCTAAAGAAGTTGTTGTACAGCACCGGATAGTCCTTGATTTTCGCTTTGCCTGCAATAAAATCATTGACGAGCTGCTTCGGCTCTACACCTGCATCCTGCGCGGCGGCATCTACATAGTGCTGGAAGATATGCTTCCATACCCACCACTCTTTATATGCATTTGCAAATGGTGTAATGCCCTTCGCCTCAAGCTTGGTGACTGCGTCCTGCATCTCTGCAATCGTCTTCGGCGGGGAGGTTACACCGGCCTTGGTGAGTAAATCCTTGTTGTAAATCAGCGCAAACAGATTGCCCTTCACCGGGAAGCCCAACACTTTACCGTCACTGGAGCTCATATTCGCTCGAACGGCATCCGTCATGGCTGCCGCCAGCGGCTCATTCGTCAGATCGGCGCTATAATCAGCATACGTGTCGATATCGCCTCCGGCCGTGGTCTGGAATACATCCGGTGTACTGCCTGAAGCAATTTTCGACTTGAGAATCGTGTTATAGTCTGCCTGCATGATTTCCAGATTGATCTTTACGTTAGGCTTGACCTTCTTATACTCCTCGATATACGCGTTAAAAGCATCCGTATACTCCGGTGAGGCTGTGAACATATTTATTGTAACCGGTTTCAAATCTTCTTTGCCGCCAGCATTTCCTTTCGCCGCGTCCGTGTCACCGCTGCTTCCGCATCCGCTCAACAAACCGACTGTCAAAAGCAAACTGCCGGATAACGCCATCATCTTCTTTAACATGGATACTCCCCCATTTATTCGTGATCAACGTCCATGCGCTCATTCTAAAAAATATAGTCCGATTTAAAAAGGCAGATTAGTGAAGCGTTAAGGGTAAAAAAGTGGTTTATTGCAGGCTCACGCGATACTCCGACGGTGACACCTGATAATAATTACGAAAAGCCTTGCTGAAATAATTCTTATCCTTGTAGCCCAGCATATCGGAAATCTCCTGAATTTTCAGACTGGAATCTCCCAGCAGCTCCTTCGCCTTGTCCATTCTGACCTTCTGCACATATTCGTGAATGCCGTAACCAAACTGCTGCTTGAACAGCTTCATCAAGTATTCCCGACTTAAAAAATACGTTTCGGCAAAAAATGAAATTTTGATATCTTCAAAGTAATATCGGTCAATATGCCGTTTGATCTCCGTAATATCAAAGGGCTGACTCCCCCCTTGAGCATGCTGAACCCCGGCAATGTAAAGCTCCAGCATCCGATGCAGCCGCTGTCCATACTGGGCATAGTCCGTAAAGTCCGCAGCAATATCGCCCTCAGCCACGCTTTTTCTCTGTTCCCCCGAAGCCCCCTCCGGCTCAGACACAGATGCAGATACAGATAGGAAAGCACCCGGCTCCGTAGCCGCTTCTCTCAGTAAAAAATGAAGCTCGCCCATCATCCGATCTGCATCCTGTAAACGAAAAGCAGGGCCAGATGCCAACTGCTTCAGCAGGTCGTTTAGTAGTACCTTTGCTCGATTTGCCTGGCCTGTCTGGGCATCCTTCTGGATCAACAGCAGCCGATCCGTCCACGACACTTCTTCTGGCATCATTCCCTGCCGGGGCGCGACATGTATGACCGATGTTCCTGTCAGCTTCAATACGTCCGTGCTGTGGATATGCGCCTTGACATCCGTATAAACAGATGCCAGTTCCAGTATGTCCGTACAAGGCTTACCCACACCGGCAGCTACCACCATGCCAAACAATCCATGCAGATTCGTCACCGCCTTCTGTGTCACTTGTGCCAGCAGAAGAGGCATATGTTGTTCCTGCCCCGGAGACAATGTGCAAATCGAAACGACCTCGCGCTCCCGTCTCGGATGAGGAAAACTAAAACAGCTCAATCGTTCATCCGAAGTCTGAGCCAACACGTTCGTCACGGCAAAATCCATCAGATCCGTCTCCCCGTGAAAACGTGTCATGCGGACCTCGTCCCTGTTCAGCAACCGCAGCACGATCACCCCAAAGCGGTTCCCCGGTTGATCTGCACCGATCAAGGGGAGTAACGCCGCATTTGCCTGTCTTTTAAAGCTACCGTCCAGAATGGACAAATATAGCTTCTCTTTCAGCTTCGGCAGTGACATATTCAGCGTAATGTTCTGGCTAATGAATTTGCTTTCGCTCTGCTTGCGGCTCTCCAATATATCTACCGCCTTGCGCAGCGCCTGATTCAATTCCTGCCGATTAATCGGCTTGAGCAAATAATCCACTACCCGGGATTGAATCGCTTGCCGTGTAAATTCAAAATCGTCATAGCCACTAATGACAATCGTCAGCAGATTAGGATACACCTTCTCGATGGCACGAAGAAATTCGATACCGTTCAACTCCGGCATTTTCATATCCACCATGACCACGTCTATTGGGTAACGTTCCAGCAGCTCCAGTCCAAGTCTGCCATTCGTCGCCTCAAACACCTGCCCGATACCGAGGTTATTCCAGTCTCCGACAATACGAATAGCTTCGCGTAGCGGCTCCTCATCGTCAATGATCAATACGTTATACATGACTACTTCCTCCCTGGGGGATGCGCATTTGGATTTCTGTTCCCGTATCATCCGTATGTATGGATAGTCCCGCCTGATCTCCATACAGTAGCTTCAATCGTGTATTCAGATTTTTTAGGCCGATATGCTCACTCTCCCGTTCCTCCCACTTCTCTTCGAACGAATCCAGCACCTGTCTCAGCTTATCCTCCGAGATCCCCGGGCCGTTGTCCCGTACAGTAATCGTGGCATCTGTAGAGCTGGATTCGGCTGAAATGACTATCAGAATATCGCTTGAGACCTTTTCCAGCGCATGCTTGATCGAATTTTCCACCAACGTCTGCACGGACAACCTGGGGATTAGCAGCTCCATCAGCGTGTCCTCCCACTCCAGCTCGATTCGCAGTCTCGTCCCGAATCTTGCTTTTTGCAATCCCATATAACGTTCAATATGCTGGAGTTCTTCGCGGGCAACCACGATATCCTTGCCGTTGATGGAATACCGCAGGGTTTGGGCCAACGCATCGACCATATCCGCCATATCGAACATCTCACGCTTTAATGCCTGTGTGGATATGGCTTGCAGCGCATTGTACAGAAAATGGGGGTTAATTTCAGCCTCCAGCGCCTTGAGTATGGCGTTTTTCTCGACCAGCTTCATTCGATAACGCTCATTAATTAATTCTTCGGTTCTTTGGACCATTTCGTTAAAATGCAGCGACAAATACGCAATCTCGTCATGGCCCTTCACAAGGGCCGTTGCCCCGAAGTCCCCGGTACTAAACCGCTTCATCTGGGTGGACAGCTTGTGTAAGGGACTGGTAATGGCATTCGAGGTCAGCGTTACCAAAATAATAGACACCCCTAAAAACAATATCCCGATCACGTAGCTCCAATTTCGTGTCGTCGTAGCCGCTTCGTAAATTTGACGGTATGGGATCGGCTTGACGAGCCGCCAGCCTTCTTTTTTCCCGGCATCATACACGACCAGATACTCCTGGCTGCCGCTACTGTCCGACCATGTTACTCGTCCGCTCCCTCCCTGTCCAATCTGTTCCAGCACCCCCGAGTCCCGCATTCGCTCGTATAACGGAAGGCTGTCCACGTAAAAGGGAATACGTTTAGGACTTAGCAGCATGAGATGATCCCCTTTGCCGAGTGGAATGTTCTTCATGATATCGTCCACAGCGCTCGTATTGTAATAAAAGGACAACACCGCCTGCGGGTGACGAGATGCAATCGACCTCAGCACCCGATGGTACGCCATAAAGCTGGCCTGTGGCGCCACATACCCCATATCCGAGCGGGAACCCACAAAGGATTGGAACGATTCGTTGGCCGTGCTCGCCAGCGCCTCCTTATACCAGGGCAGCTTGGGAATATCCGTGTTCATCCCTTGGCGCACCGTAATATTGTACGTCTCCCGGGTCACCACATAATATTGATGGCGATCTGCCACGTACAGATAAATAGCTTCCAGATCACTGCGGGAATAAAACATGCTGCGCAAGTAATTTTCAATGACCATTCGGGAAGCATAGTCCCGATTTTCATTCGCAATCGCGTTCATAATATCGTTATAACGAAGCTGCGGCAGGGCCAACTGCTGCATCCCAACCAGATAATCCTCCAGGTTCTGATTAACCAGCAGCAGATTATTCGTTGTGCTGGCAATGCTATGATTCACCGACTCCCTTTCAATCATCTGATAGGAGATAATCGTCAGCGAGCCTACCACCAGAATGATCACCGAGGTAAAAAGCAAAATAAGCTTGTTCACCAATTTTTGCGTTATTCGTCTCCACATGGATCTGAGAACTACACCTGCTCGCTCTGGTATCACGATAAAATCGCCCCTTTTGAAAGCGTACACATTTTTACCCTCAACTGTTTTCTTAAATCCATTGGTCCGGCCCCAGGGGCTATCCTATACTTTCATTATATCTCAAACGGCTTGGAACGAAAGATCGGAAAATGTTGAGAAAAAGAGGTGCGTTATGCTGAAAAAAAGGGGAAGCCGGGGCGATAAGGGCAGTAAATTGGAGTTTGGCTTGTTCACACTGCCCGTCATCCTGTGCATTACGATTGCATTTTATATTCCGTTTTTGATGACAATACGCTATTCCCTGACCAAGTGGAATGGAATATCCAAGCATCCGAAATTTGTAGGCCTGGATAATTTCAAACAAATCCTGCTCGGAGACGCCAACTTTGCACATGCGGCCTGGTTTACGGTCAAATATGCCATTCTGTACATTGTGCTGGTGAACGTGCTGGCTATCTTGCTGGCACTCGTCCTCGACATGAAGCTGAAAAGCTCGGCGTGGCTGCGGGCGGCTTTCTTTATCCCTTATATCCTCAGTCTCGTGATTGTCGGATTTATCTGGAAGTTTATCTTTATGCAGGGCTTTGAGTCACTGGGAAACAGCACAGGCTGGGGCATCTTCCAGCTCAGTTGGCTAGGGCAAGAAGGGCTCGCGTTTATTTCCATTTTGGCGGTATCTATCTGGCAATCCATTGGCTTTTATATGGTCATTTACATTGCAGGCTTGCAGTCCGTACCGGAGGATCTGAAGGAAGCCGCTATTGTGGACGGAGCGGGGCCGATTCGGAGATTCTTTAGTATTACGTTACCCTTGCTGGCACCTTCCATTACGATCTCGGTCTTCATGGCACTGACCAACTCGATCAAGGTGTTCGACGTCATTCTATCCCTGACTGGCGGCGGGCCGGGAGGTACAACATACAGTATTGCGTATGATATTTATCGGGACACGTTTCAGAACAATCTGTACGGCTATGGAACAGCCAAAGCGTTGTTATTATTCGTCGCAGTGCTGATCATTACGATCATCCAATTGTCTATTTTCAAACGCAGGGAGGTTGAAGCCTGATGCAACGCAGACGTATGGGACGTATTTTGCTGGAAGCGGGCATGATTGTATTATCGCTGTTATTTTTGTATCCGCTGTTTCTCGCCATTAACAATTCGTTCAAAAGCTTCGCTGAGGTCATGACCGACGTCATTGCGCTGCCCAAGCATCTTTCGCTGGATAACTACGTATATGTATGGAAATTCATTAACTATCCACGCTTATTTCTGAATAACACGATCATTACCGTGGTCGGGCTGGCAGGTATCGTACTGGTATCCTCCATTGCCGCCTATAAGCTGGCACGGACGAAGAGCAAATGGAGTTCCGCCATCTACATGCTGTGCATTATGCCAATGTTGATCCCGTTTCAGTCCATTATGCTGACTGTCTTGCGACTCGCGAAAGACCTGCATCTGGCGGACAGTACCTGGGGACTTGGCCTGTTGTATTGGGGCTTCGGCGCACCGCTGGCGGTGTTTATCTATCACGGGTTTGTCAAAGGGATTCCCAACGAGATTGACGAAAGCGCCAAAATCGACGGAGCCTCAGGCTTCCGGCTTTTCTTTTCGGTGATTTTCCCCTTGCTGAAATCGGTCACCGCCACTATTGTGATCATCGACGTGATGTGGATTTGGAACGATTTTCTGCTGCCCCTGCTCATGGTTAACGGTTCACCCAGCACCAAAACGCTTACGCTGGCGGCCTATACCTTCGTCGGACAGTATACGTCTGACTGGCAGTATGCCATGACAGCCATGGTGATGGCTGTGCTGCCTTCCATCGTCGTATTTATTTTCCTGCAAAAATACATCGTCAAAGGCGTTGTCGCTGGAGCGGTCAAAGGCTAAGTTCAAAATGGTGATTCCAGGCGAATTTAAAGAGTCAGCGTATATGAGTATACGAAGCCAGATAGCAAAAAGAGGACTTGCGTGTTATTTGCGCAAGTCCTCTTGGTTGTAGCTTAGATGCCCGGAAGACTCTGTTATCTAACACTTCCCGCTCAGGAAGCGGGATGAATCGGTGTATCCGAAATTGAAATTCTATCCATAGATGTACGTCTGGTGGACGTGCCGCGCCCGCCATTCGTATCCTTTGGATGAGTCGAAGCCGAGGTGTTGTTCTCGTCTGCATCGTTTGTAATGCGGAAATGCTGTATTTCCGACATTAGCTCGGCAGCCATATGACGCAGCGAATCGGCAGAATCTGCGATGACCTCCATAGAAGCGAGCTGCTCCTCGCACACAGCCGCAGCCGACTCCGATTCCTCTGCAATCTCACGGGACAAGCCTACCAGCTTTTGCTCCGAGTCCAGCAGTTGCCCGGTAATGGCAGACAATTCTTCGGTCGCAGCCGACACCTCCTGCGTATGCTCAGCGACCGTTTGTACTGCTTCATGTACTTTGCTAAACGTCTGCCCGGTGCGATGAATCAGATCTGTTCCAGCCTCAACCTCGCTGGAGCCTTTCTGGATCGAGTCTACGGCCTGGTTCACTGTATCCGCCATGGCATCCATAAAGACAGCAATCTGTTGGGATGCTTGACCTGTCTGTTCCGCCAGCTTCTTCACTTCACCCGCCACGACAGCAAAGCCCTTGCCCGATTCCCCGGCTCTGGCCGCTTCAATGGAGGCGTTCAATGACAGCAAATTGGTTTGCTTGGCGATATCGCGAATGAACTGCGTTACACTTTGGATTCTCTTCGATTGCTCGCCCAAGTCCTGAATGACCTTGACCGAGTCCTCCATCGTATCCTGAATATGGCGCATTTGCATAACCGTTTCCTCCAGGTCTGCATTGCCGCGCTCTGTCTCGTGAATCGCCCGCTCGGACAGCTCTGCGGTAATGGATGCGGATTGGGCAATCTTTTGAACGCCTTCTGCGCTTTCCTTGACCGCCTGCTGGTTTTCACGATTTCGCTCAACCTGATTGCCTGCCGACTCGTGGATTCCCCGTACCGTCTCCGCCATCTGCCGCGTACCTTCCGCCACTTGCCCGGAGCCATTGGACAGCTCACCCGAAGCCAGTGTAACTCCTTGCGCATTCTGATAAATCACTTGCAGCAGCGAACGAAGCTGGCGTTTCATATCGTTAAAGCTCTGTGCCAATTCACCAATCTCATCCTTCTGCCGAATTTGAATATCCTCCTGTGTCAGATCCCCTTCTGCAATACGCCGCGCGGCTTGAGCCACCTGAACCACCGGACGGGCAATCATACGGGTGATTACATACGCCAATACGATCCCGATTACCAGCGCAAGCGCCATCGCAATGATAATCATCGTCTGTACATATTGAAGCTTCTCACCCTGCTCGACTTGGGATTGATTCAGTAGATCCATCTGGTATTGCTCCATGACCTGTGACTGCTGCTCCAGTGCAAGTGCCATCGGCTTACATTTTTCCTCCACTAATCTCGTGTAGGTCGCGACATCCCCCTGCTGCTTATATGAGGTAATTTCCTTCACGATATCTGCATATTCAGCCTCCATCTGCTGGAGCTTTGCTGCCATTTGCTTGGGCTTGTCCAGTGCTGGCGTTGATTGCAGCTTCTTCATGGTCGTTGCAAAGGTTTCGCGTGCTTTCAGATAACTGTTCATTTCATCCTGATCGCCAGTCACTAGATACCCGCGAAAATACTTGGTCTGGCTCGCAGCATCATACTGCAATTCTTTAATAATCAAAATTTTATCGACTCTGTCATCAATCATACTTTGATAAGATGTATGTAAAGACGAAGTAGCATACTCACCAATAACGCCCACAACCAATGTAAGCAATAATACGGCTGCAAAACTAATGGATAGTTTTTTACCAATCTTCATTCTAAAATATCTCCTTTGTATGGGACAATTTTCTTAGGTCTAATGGGGTTATTATACGCCTATTTGTCATTTGAAACAGTTAAATATAATTCGTAAGTTTCAATTATTGAATGTAAAACATTCCAGATATGAAACGGCGCTGAATAATAAATAGATCACTTCTTTTTGTTGATTCCCCCTCCTTTCCTTACAGCCTCCCTTGACATTTCCCTTCATTAATGATTTACTGATTTTACTATTCGTAATTATTACGATTAAAAGAAACCGACAAGGGGAGCATTGCAGCTTCCCTATCTGACATTGTAGCCACTACAACACATTCAGCATTTCATGAACACTTTCGAAGGGATGAGTGATTATGTTGGCAAACACTATGGAATTGGAAAAGAAAATACCGGTGACGGTACTTAGCGGGTACCTCGGTTCAGGCAAAACTACGCTGCTCAATCATGTGCTGAATAATCGGGATGGCTTGCGGGTAGCTGTCATTGTCAATGACATGAGCGAGGTGAACATTGATGCCGATCTCGTTCGGGACGGCGGAGGATTATCCCGCGTTAATGAGAAGCTGGTAGAAATGTCCAACGGCTGCATCTGCTGCACCCTGCGAGAAGACCTCTTAAAAGAGGTAGAGCGGCTGGCGCTGGATAAAAAGTTCGACTATATCCTTATTGAGTCCACAGGCATCGGCGAACCCATCCCGGTAGCCCAAACGTTCAGTTATGTAGATGAAGAAAACGACATCGACCTGACCAAGCTGACCCGACTGGATACGATGGTTACTGTTGTGAATGCGCCGGAATTTTGGAAGGACTTCTACTCCGGAGATTCCCTCAAGGATCGCGGGCAGGAGGTTGCAGACGAAGATGCGCGCGGCATTGTTGATCTGCTGGTAGAGCAGGTGGAATTTTGTGATGTGCTGATTATTAACAAATGCGATCTGGTATCCCCCGAGGAGCTGGAGCGACTGGAAAAAGCGCTGCGCGGTATTCAACCGAACGCCAAAATCATTCGTTCCGAGTACGGTAAAGTGGACCCGAAGGAGATTTTGAACACGCATCGCTTCGACTTTGAAACAGCCAGCCAAGCGGCAGGCTGGATCCAGGAGATGAACAAGGAAGAACACGTACCGGAGACAGAGGAATACGGTATTGCTTCGTTTGTGTACAAGCGCAAAATCCCGTTTCACCCGGAACGTTTGTTAAAATGGCTGGCCAAATGGCCTGCCGAGGTTGTCCGTTCCAAGGGATTGGTGTGGTTCGCCACGCAGAACCGCACCGCCTTCACATTCAGTCAGGCGGGCAGCTCCAAGCAATTTGCACGCGCAGGACTGTGGGTATCTGCTTTGACCGAGGAAGAACACCAATACTATCTCGGAGAAGATTTTGAAAAAACACCGGATTGGGACGAAAAATACGGCGACCGGGTGACCAAGCTCGTATTTATCGGCATAGACATGAATCGGGAAGAAATCGAGCGTACGCTGGACCAGACGCTGCTGACTCCTGAAGAGATGAAGCAGGACTGACGCAAGCTGCCTGACCCTTTTACCCCAAAAATATAACAGCTTCAGAGACACGCAAAGCGCCTAAAACGGGGAACAGCATTCCGTCTTAGGCGCTCTTCTATTCTTCATGCTTTACCCACTGCGCGCTGCCCAGCGGCCAAAAAATCACATCCGCACGTCCAACAATATCTTTAATCGAAACAAAGCCAATCGCACGACTGTCTCTACTATTATTACGATGATCGCCCATGACAAAAATAGTACCTTCGGGAACCTTGGACTCGGTTATTGTTGCATTTGGAAAGTCCACATTGTTGTACAGCTCGCCCTTGGCATGTGCTTCTTGGACAGCTCCCTGAATGTATGACTCTTCCACCTTCTTACCATTCACGTAAAGATTGTCGCCTTGATATTTAATCGTGTCTCCCGCAACCCCAATAACACGCTTAATGAAGTCTCTTCCTTCCTTTCTCACATGGAATACAACGACCTCACTGGGCTTGGGATCACGAAAATCGTAAATCAGTTTATTCAAGACAACCCGTTCATTTGTTTTGAAATTCGGCTCCATGGATGCTCCCTCAACGACAGATGGCGCAAACAGCAACCCGTGCATAATGAACACGAGAACAACACCCACCGTAATCGCTTTAAGCCAACCCACGATCTCATTTTTAACTTGCGACTGCTTGTCCGAAACTTTCCGTGTAGCTGGACTCGTCAAATGATTTCCGTTATCCATGCGTCAGAACCGCCTTTTCTCATAGATTCTATTCCTAATATGTGTATATTGTATAAGTGTAATCAATTTTTCCCAGCTTGGCAAAACCGTGTTTAAAGTTGAAACAAAAGTGTGAACTTTTTTTCACAATATTAAATTATCATCAAAAAACAGTTGATGCAAACGTTAACATATATTAAACTGAGCTTATACTTCTTAGAGCGTTTTAGACATTATGCCAGTTAAGCCGTCACCCGAGGAGGTGTCCTCGTTTCACATGAAAGACAGCATAAGTCGCTTTTATAGTGCTATCTTCTTTTAAATAAAAGATGAAATAAGGAGGAATTTACATGTTTAAACGCAATGAACGTCCAAAAAACGGGTTTAACGCTCTGAGGCTCGGTGTTTCTTTTGTTTTCGCTTCTTCTTTTCTTATTGGAACCGCTTACGCAGATACGTCATCCAATGCTCCTTCTTCTTCCCTTTCAGAAGAGGCTGCCAGTGCAACGGATTCATCTGCTATCTCCACCACACTGGCGGCAGGCGACTTGTATGTAGCGCCAAATGGTAACGTGTCCAATCCAGGCACCATATCCAGCCCTACTACTCTTGAAGCCGCACTTACACAAATTGCTCCTGGTAAAACCATCTATCTGCGCGGAGGCAACTACGCCTATTCCTCAACGATTACCGTTCAGCGTGGAAATAATGGCAGCAATGGCTCCCTCAAAGGGTTGGTTGCTTACGGCAGTGAAAAGCCTGTACTTGATTTTTCGGGTCAAGCCTTTGGCTCCGCTAACCGTGGACTCCAGCTTTTCGGAGACTATTGGCTGGTAAAAGGTCTTGAAGTAAAGGGTGCCGGGGATAACGGTATCTATATCGGCGGCAGCAACAACCGGATTGAAAACGTGGAAACTCACCATAATCGGGATACCGGTCTTCAGCTCGGACGCTACTCCACCACAGCAGCTAACAGTGAATGGCCTTCGAACAACCTTATCTTGAACTCCTACTCTCATGATAATGCTGATCCTGATAACGGTGAGGATGCCGACGGATTTGCCGCCAAGCTGACCGTAGGACCGGGCAATGTGTTCGATAACTGCCTGGCTGCGTACAACGTTGACGACGGTTGGGATTTGTTTACCAAAGCAGCAACCGGACCTATCGGAGCGGTAACGATCTTGAACAGTGTCGCCCACCACAACGGACAGACTTCTGACGGAACGTCCACCGCTAGCAGTGACGGCAATGGTTTTAAGCTGGGCGGGGACAAAATCAAGGTCGACCATATCGTCAAAAACAGTATTGCCTTTCAGAACAAAAAGCATGGCTTTACCTACAATAGCAACCCCGGCTCCATTACCCTGACTAATAATACCTCATGGAGCAATGGCGAAAGCAATTTTGCTTTTGACAAGGGTGAACACGTATTTATTAACAATCTTTCCTTTGAAGGAACAGCCAGTGATAAGACCAGTGGAACCGATCAAGACAATTCTAACGTCTGGTGGAAAAGCAAAAAAAGCACCAATGCGAAAGGTCTTCTCGCCAGCGCCGCTGACTTTGTCAGTCTCGTTCCTTCCGTTACTAGAAGTGCAGACGGTTCCATCCAGCTAGGTAACTTCCTCAAGCTGGCTTCAGGAAGCGATCTGATCGGCTCGGGCACTCCGAGCGGCAACAATATAGGGGCACGTTAAAAGCCCAACCCAATCAGGACGCCTGGCCCATCTACCAACATAGACATTCAGCATAATATAGCGACCGGTGATAGTCCTCATAACCAGACAAAATATGAGGTGAACAGATCATGGAACAAAAAATCACAATGAAACATACACTCGCCTATGGAAGCGGCAACATGCTGGGAAGCGGTGCACTTGCTATTAGTGGCGCATGGTTAATGTACTTTTATACAACCTTTTGCGGACTGTCTCCCGTTCAGGCCGCAGCCATTTTCTCCGTTGCCAGCATCATCGATGCAGTCAGCAATCCGATCATGGGCTTTATTAGCGACAACTTTCATCGAACCCGCCTGGGCCGTAAATTCGGCAGACGCCGTTTTTTCATTATGATGGGTATTCCACTGATGCTCGTGTATCCGTTGCTTTGGGTAGATGGGTTGGGTTTCTGGTATTACCTAAGTACGTACGTGCTGTTTGAACTGGTGTATACCTCTGTCATGGTGCCCTATGAAGCACTCGCCTCAGAGATGACCCGGGACTTCGGCGCGCGCTCCAGATTGACCGGATGGAAGGCCATGTTTGGTAAAATTGCCAATTTTGCCGCCGCTTTTATCCCAGGTCGCTTTATCGCTGAGTATGGCAAAGACTCTCCATTGCCCTTCTTTTATACCGGACTCGTGTTTGCAGGTATCTTGCTCATTGCGATGGCATTTTTGTACAAAAACTCTTGGGAACGCCCTACGGAGGAACTGCAAAAGGAACTGGAAGGTGAAGCTCCGCTTTCCTTTATAGATTCCATGAAAAAGCTGTTTATTGACATTTCCTCTACCTTCCGGGTGAAGACGTTCCGTCATCATCTGGGCATGTATCTGGGCGGCTTTTCAGCCGAGTGGCTGTTCACTTCTGCCTTTACGTACTTTATTGTGTTTTCCCTGTTCCAAAGCTCGGAGATGGTATCTAATCTGAATAGCTTTAACTCTGTCATTCAATTAATTTCCACCTATTTCTTCATCCAGTTCTGTGTGCGCAAAGGGTTCCGTATGCCTTTTATCGCCGCACTCGTCGTCGTTTGCTTTAGCGTAGCGGGTTACGGCCTGCTCTATATAACGGGAGCCTCCAATACGATGGTATGGCTATATGTCATCACACTGTTTATGGGTCTTGGTACAGGCGGGGTCTACTATATTCCCTGGAATCAATATACGTTCCTTGCTGATGTAGATGAGGCACTGACTGGACGTCGCCGGGAAGGAATTTATGCAGGTATGATGACTTTCGCAGGTAAAATGGTTCGAGCCGTCGTCGTCTTCATACTTGGCTGGGTGTTACAGCATTTCGGATTCGTATCCGGGGCTGATAGTCAGCCGATTGCCGCTCAGCATGCTATATTTTACGTGCTCGTCGTTGGAACCATCGTTTTGGCGATTATCGGTATGATTGCGTCTGTCGTCATGAAGCTGGACATTGACAGTCACAAGAAGCTGATTACCGAAATTGATCGTCTCAAAAACGGCGGCTCCATGAAGTCAGCCAAACCGGAAGCTCGAAAGGTATTCGAGGATCTGACAGGTTTTACTTACGATCGGTGCTGGGGCAACAATAATGTAGGTTTCAAGAACAAACCTGCTGACCCTAAATCACATACGCCTTCCATGTAAGCACAAACAACGATTACCAATCAAATATTTTCCATAGAGGTGACTGTATCATGGCAAATCCAACATCACAACCGACAACCAATCCTACAAAAACAGATTCTTGGGCTGTACGTATGAGCGATTCTGTTCTACAGCGGAGTCCGGAGTTTTACGAAAAATGGGAATATGACCACGGCGTTATTTACAGAGGTCTGGAATGGGTTGGCGAACTGACAGGCGATCCCAAGTATATGGAATTTGTAAAAAAACATATGGATCATTTTGTTGACGAAAATGGCGTGATTCAGCGCTATAAAGCAGATGAGTACAATATTGACCACGTGAATAACGGAAAGCTGCTCTTCTCTCTGTATCGTGCCACAGGAGACGAACGATATAAAAAGGCAGCTTACCAATTACGCAGTCAGTTGGAAAAACACCCTCGCACAAGCGAGGGCGCATTCTGGCATAAGCAAATTTATCCGTATCAAATTTGGCTGGACGGCTTGTACATGGGTGCCCCGTTCTACGCTGAATTTATCCGCGAATTTGGAGATCCGTCAGAGTTTGACGATGTTACCTTGCAATTCAAGCTCTGCTACGAACATACGCGTGATCCTCAAACGGGCCTGCTCTACCACGCTTGGGATGAGAAGCTTGAACAGCCATGGTGCAACCCGCAAACAGGCTGCTCCAAGAACTTTTGGGGACGCTCTATCGGCTGGTTCGTTATGGCACTCGTTGACGTGCTGGACTATATTCCAGAAGATCACGCAGATCGCCCTGCCTTGCTCGATATGCTGACGGAAACACTGGAAGCTCTGCTGAAAGTACGTGATAAAGAAAGTGGAGTCTTTTATCAGGTGCTCAACCTGGGCCATGTGAAAGGCAACTATTTGGAAGCCTCCGCTTCCTGCATGATTCTCTATGCGATCGCCAAAGGCGTTCGCAAAGGTTATCTGCCAGAGCATTATCGTCAAGAGGCAGAAATCATCCGTAAAGGTATTATTGATGAATTTATCACGATTACCGAAGAAGGACTCGTGAATCTGAACAAAACGGTGCAAGTAAGCGGTTTGGGCGGTAAAGATCGTCGGGACGGCACCTTCACTTACTATATCAGCGAGCCGATTGTGACGAACGATCCCAAAGGTATCGGAGCCTTCATTCAGGCGATGGCTGAAGCGGAACGGCTCTAAAGCGGACGAAATGTAATCTTCTACAATAGAAAAGGACGGGGCCAATGGCCCTCGTCCTTTTCTTGTTATCTATCATTTTTTCTTTGAAATCTAAAGTTTTCAGCTTTTCAAGTAACGCTTGAGTTCTTCATAGAAATTTTCTCTGGAACCGGCCAATATGACTACAATGAGTTCGCCTTCCTCATTTTCTTCTAGCCGATACGCAATTTCATAATTGGTACCTTTATAAAATACATTGTAGCCAAGAGTTCCGCTTAGATCACCTGTTTTGTGCTCTCCAATGGAGGGATCAAGTCGTATGGCTGTAATAGCATCCAGGTAGGCTGACTTTAACGGTCTTTCAGAAAGCTTTTTAAAATATCGTTTTGCAGGACCTAAGTATGTGACTGGAAGCATTTAATCCTCCACCACATCGCCAAATAGTTCATCCGTATCATCATCGCCAGATTTAAAATTACGGGCAGCCTCTCCGGATTCAGCAATTAATGACTTTACAGC
Organism: Paenibacillus terrae; assembly: GCF_000943545.1. Lineage (GTDB taxonomy): Bacteria > Bacillota > Bacilli > Paenibacillales > Paenibacillaceae > Paenibacillus > Paenibacillus terrae_A. The sequence goes on along the minus strand of NZ_JTHP01000001.1, from coordinate 67,020 downwards.
CCCGTGAAGCTCAGCCTGTCTTTCACGGAATTTTTGAAGCAGTTCCTGATCCTTGTACCCTTCCTTAATGAGATCAGCTAAGATAAGATCAGAAAAATTGTCATTCGCAGTATTTTCACGTACAGGACGAATAATGATGTTATTTCCTTTGATCCCGAATTCCACTTCATCCTTAATTCCAGCCTGTTCATACAGTTTTTGAGGTATTGTGACTTGGCGTTTTTGCGAGACACGCGCACGTTTCCATTCCACTCGTTCCACCGCCTCATTAGCTATTACCATAGTATACTCCCCCTTTTCCACCCATTCTATTCCGAGAAACAAATTTTCTTTGTTTCTTTACTTCTCTAATTATAGTATAAGTAGTTTTCGAAAAGGAAGCAACCTAAACATATATTCACTTCATAATCTTAAATTCATATCCCTGTTTTTTTAAATATTCTATGATGACTGGTAAAGCCTTTGCAGTTTCTTCCTTGCCATAGGTATCATGCATTAAGATCACGGCTTTTTCTCGACCCTTTACAGACTTCATGAATTGGTTTATGAGTCCAGCCGCTTTCTTGTGTCGTCCCTCTGCATCTTTAGTTAATACATTCCAATCCACTTGGTGGTAATCCTTTTTTAGTAAAGCTGCATCTAATGCGGCCATACCCTTTGGATCTTTTTTCTTCCACGTCATGTGGCCTCCCGGGAATCGGATCATTCTTGTCGAGAAGTCCGGTCCCAGAATGCTTTTTAATACCTGATTGTTCTTTTCAATATCCTTCATAACGTTGTCCGTACTTACAGCCTTGTGGGGATATAGATACTTATAGTTATGTGAATACGTATGGTTTCCTATAGCGTGACCTTCTGCAACAATTCTTTTGATGATATTCTTCGTATGTTCATTTTCATCGGCTTCCTTTCCTACGACAAAAAAGGTTGCCTTTACCTTCTGTTTTTTCAGAATATCTAATATTTCAGGTGTTACCGTCACGGATGGCCCATCATCAAAAGATAAATAAGCTACTTTTTTACCATCGGCTCCATCAGGCTTCTGCCCCAGCATTTGTTGGTTTAAATATTTCTCAACAAAGGCACCATCTTCAACTCCGGCATCGTCTTTTTGTGAAGCAACTTTACCATTCGATTCGGCAGTCGGTTTACCTGTTGGTTTGGCATTGGATACGGTATCTGTTTTTTTAGCTTGCTCCATTGTTTGGGCTGGTGGTTTGCTATCTGACACCTTTAGCACAATGAGCGTAATACAACCGATCACGAATAATAAAATAGCAACGAATAGCAATCTTCTTTTGTTTCTCTTCAAGCGATGCTCTCTTGTTCTGCTATGTGTGTAACTCTTTTCCATTAGCTTATGTACCCCCACCAAAATAATATTTCCCGAAATTAGGCATATTCGTAACCTTACCATAAATAAGTAGAATGAAAATTGAAAAATTGTAGCCAAATAAGCAAAGAATTGTTACCCTTTAGGCTTCAAAAATCACAAGTGGAATCCCCTGAAAATTGTCATATTCCGTCGATCCTTGTCACACCAACGAAAACCCGCTTCACTACCCGATTTCTAAAATTAGAATAGTTATGACGAAAATATAAATAACAATTCATATTTAAGATAGAGGAAACCAACTGAAATAGCTCAATAAAATAAAAAGGAGCCGTGATATTTGTGCATCACAGCTACCTGACAACGATTGCTATTTAAGATTGCTTTGTCAAAACCTGAGCCAACAAAGATGCATAGGCTTTGGCGCCTTTGGGCTTCAAATGAACTCCGTCATGTTCAAAATACGAGTTTTTGCCAGAGCTGGCTCCGTACCAGTCGATCATCGTAATCCGTGTATCCTGGGACGCAGCTTCTGCAAGATGCTTGTTCACGATGCTCTCCCACGGACGCGGGACACGGGTATTCACGAGGATAATACGCTTCGCATCCTTCAGACTGGCGAGCAAATCGGTCAATTGATCCTTGGTAAAAGCGCCGTTTGTGCCCAGCTCAATAATGACTGTCTTCCCCAGCTGTCCATTCTGTCTCAACTGCTCCAGCACAGCAGGCGCTTCCGCCATCTGTCGTCCGATGCGCCCGTCTACAACAGCGCCTGGAAAAGCTTGCTGAATGTACGCCTGCACATCCAGCATGACAGAATCGCCAATTGCGGTCACACCTGCGCCAACATCTGCACTAGGCGTTGCCTGTTGCTGTTGGGTCGAAATATCCGACTGAACCTTAGCCCCATCCGTAGTGCCAGCCTTAGTCTCCGCATTCTTTGGCGTTTGGGCTAGAGCTTGGACCTTAGCTGCGTCCTGCACCTTGCCGCCCCCGGATACTTGTGGCTTGGCTTTCGGCTCCTTCGAAGCCACAGATACGGTTCCGTGAAGCGGTGGCACTGTCTTCCCGCTTAGAATCTCATCGTTCCCCGCTGCCTGCGTGATTGCGTCAGTAGACGCCACGTACAGATGAATGGTGCCTATAAGAACTCCTATAAAAAGCACAGATGCTGCGGTTGCAGGCATCCATCTCCAGTGTGCCTGTCTGCGAACCGCTGTACGGATGCCCGCGATCCAGTGGCGAAACCCTCCGTGCCGGATCGGCTCCTCGATATATTTATATGAGAGAGACGCAAGTAATATGGTTGCTAACAGTTGTAAAATGATTCGCAGCACATGCACCCCATCGGTATCCACCTGCGGTGTCGTCAGGGTGATAACCGGAACATGCCACAGGTATAGCCCGTAGGAACGTGCGCCGATCCAGCGCAGCGGCTTGAGTCCAAGCAGCTTTCCGAGATGGCTCACCGGATGCGCTAACGCAGCGACCACAATAGCAGTGACCAAAGCTATGCCCAGCAAGCCCCCCCGATACAAAGACGGGTCATATTCATTCGAGGCCCATGCCCAGTGACACAGCAGCAGCAAGCTTACAGCCCCAATACCATCCAGGAACAAGCGCGCCTTGGCAGACGCTTGCCCTTTCAGCTTGCCGCTAGGCCATACCAAAGCCAGCGCCGCACCAATCAGCAGGGCGAATCCGCGTGTATCCGTGCCATAATACACCCGGCTGGGATCAGTTCCGGGCACATAAATTACTGCCATCAGCAACGCAGAGATCAACGCTAGGCAAGTTACCCAGCCTGCGAGTACAATACGCTTGGGCATATATTTCAGCCCAAGCGCCAGCATTAACGGCCACAGGATATAGAATTGTTCCTCCACCGCCAGCGACCACAGATGTCCGAGCGGCGAAGGTGGTCCAAAGCTTTCAAAATACGATACCTGATGAAAAATAAACCACCAGTTACTCATATATACCAATGCAGCAGGTACATCTCCGCGCAAGGCCGTAAGCCGTGACGGATCGAAAAACAACGAGCACAGGACAATGACGGCTACAACCGTCAGCATGGCAGGCAGCAGCCTTCTGGCCCGACGCAACCAGAAATCTTTCATTTTAAAACTATGATATGTATCCCACTGACTTACCAGAATATCTGTGATTAAATACCCCGATAACGTAAAAAAAACGCCTACACCCAACAAGCCTCCCGGCAACCAATCCGGATTCAGATGATACACAATGACTGCGATGACCGCCAGCGCTCTTAACCCGTCCAGTCCCGGCATATACCGACGTTGTGATGGCAACGGATTAGACTTCATTTAAGCCGCCATCCTTCATGCAAATTCAAGTTCCCTGTCTGTTTCAATGCTCTTCTGCCCTTTCCCTCTCCTGCACATCGTTTTGTGCGATGCTCTGTAGCCTTTTCGTTCATTATATAGAACTTCATATTCGTAATGATTTCAATGGAGTTAAAATTAATGACAATGTTTTTATTATATCACTCCTTTCCACAGTTAGGTAACCACTGATAGATATACAAAAAAAGGCATCTCTTCCCTTGGGAAGAAAATGCCTTTTTGTTGATTTTAGCTTAAAATTTGATGATGCCTGAGGTATGCAGGAATACCAGCAACATCAGGATCGGCGCAATATACCGAAGGCCGAACAGCCATATGCGGAACCAGAAGGGTTTGAGATTCGCCTGCTCACCCGCAGTCTTCCAATAGTAGCCTGTGAATATAACAATCAACAAGCCGCCTAATGGCAAGAAGATGTTGGATGCTGTGAAGTCAACGAAATCGAAGAATGATTTGCCGCCAACTTTTAATTCCGGAACCAGTCCCATGGACAATGCAGAAGGGATACCCAGCAACAGGCACAGGACAGATACGACGATAACCGAGCGAACCCGGCTCCAACGGAACCGTTCCATAACATAGGCTACGGGTACTTCCAGCAAGGATACCATAGAACCTAATGCAGCAACCGCCAGCAGTACAAAGAACAAACCGCCGAAGAAAGCGCCGAAAGGCATGGCAGAGAACGCAGCCGGTAAAGCAATAAAGACCAGAGACGGCCCTTGAGCCGGGTTAATACCAAAGGAGAAGGTTGTAGGGAAAATAATCATACCTGCGATAAACGCATAAATTAAATCCCCGCCACCAACTGCCAGCATGGCTCCACCCAGCGATTGGCGACGATCCACATAAGCACCGTACGTGACCATAATCCCCATCCCCAGTGAGAGCGAGAAGAAAGCATGTCCCAAAGCAACCAATGCAGACTCTATACTAAGCTTAGAAAAGTCAGGATTCAGAAAGAAGGATACACCCGCACCAGAGCCTGGCAGCATAAGAGCATTTATCATTAACACGAGCAACAGAATAACCTTGGCAGGAATCAAAATTTTATTGAACTTTTCAATCCCGTTCGATACTCCAAGGGTAACCACGACTGCCGTAAATGCAAAAACGACTAACAGCCAAACCAACGGAGCGTAGCCGGAAGAAAAAGAAGCGAACTGTCCAGCAAAATCCTTATTTGAAAACAGATTTCCGCTAAATGCCTCTACAGCATAATGCAGTGTCCAGCCTCCTACAATGGCATAGAACGATAAAATAACAAACGGCACGATAACAAACATGATGCTCATCTTACCCCAAATCGGATGACCGCCTACTTTGACCATAGCAGAAGCAGCACTACCCCGGCCCGCTCGACCAAGCGCCAGCTCAGCCAGCAATACAGGTAAACCTACAAGCAACAGACAGACGATAAACAGCATGAAAAATGCCGCCCCACCATACTGTCCAGTAATATATGGAAATTTCCAAATGTTTCCGAGTCCTGCCGCACTCCCGATCGCTGCCAATATGAACCCGGCTGACGAGAAGCGTTCATTTTTATCGTTCAGGCTATTCTGCCCCTTGCTCAAACTCATTGTATCCCCCTCATTCTCTCTACTTCCGCATAAACATAAGCATGCGTACATAAATAATTTTTACTCATTATAGCGTAAGTAGGATGTAAGGTCATACAAAATTTCTCACTATTATCGAATTTATTTTCATATTGTCGGATATCTATATAATCCTACAAAAAACTACATTTTTCCTTCAACATCCTTCTTTATAATGGCCTCTCCCATGCGATTCGATACTTTTTGATAAATATACGAAATCGCCAACAATATCACACCAAAAGAGAAGTAAGCTACGATGGTGCTTCCCGTCGTTAACAGATGCAGGTCATACAGCAGCAGCTTACCTGTCGATAACAAAGTTAGTCCCAGACCAAATCTGCGAATGTAGACCACCCGTTTACGGAAACCATAGACAATATACAAAATGGCCAGCAACAGATACATCAAACTGAATACAAGCCCGGCATCTCCCAGACGGAACTGAACCCCGAGGAATGCGGTAATCACACCCAGCAAATATACGCCCATGATAACGGGATACAGCTCCGTGCTTCGATAATGTCGGGTCATCAGTGCGTTCAGGAAATCCCTGCTGCTGAAAAATACCAGGACATTGAAGGCAGCCAGCACCACCAACGCCACATAATCGGCAGCCGTATTTTGCGCATAATTGTCATGCAAGGTTGGAATGGCCACGGTAACCAGCAGCCCCAACGCATAGCCGATGACATACAGCACCAAGCTGTAGTATTTAATCACTTGATCATACAGCAGCTTCACTTTAGGCAAGGAGTAAGCCAAAACCAGCGATACACAGGTGTACAACAGCGCTTTGTAAAAGGAATAGTGTGTGAATCCTTCGGGTACGATGATGTTATACCAGTGCCCGGCTTCATACAGCAAATAACCATACACGTTCACCAGCGTCACATATTTAAAACCCTGCATGATACGCATCTCGTACAGACGAATGTTTTTGAATGCATCTGGACGGCCGAATTGAATCGCATAAAAGACGGTAACGATCAGCATCCCCAGCGTAATGAGCGTGTATTTGAGCCCAAAATAATCCGTCTCAAATCCCGACAGCAGATATATAGGAAAATCGACGAAAAAGAAAGCACCCAGACACAGTAATAAAATGCCCCAGCCCGCCCGCTCCAATTCCTTCAACCGATAACGGTTTCCATACAACGTCAGGAGAACGGACTCGATTAGCCAGCCCATCGACAGCCATTTGACTCCAAACTGGAACGGAACCATTAGAATGGCGAAGGTCAAGGAGGTGGCATAAAACAATACCTTTGTCTGTTTCTCTTCCGGAATAAATCTGCTGACCCATTGCGCCAAGCCCCCATACACCAGGCAAAAGACGAGTGCCAGCAAGCCTTTGTAATCATCCAGGCCCGCATCGTCGAACAGAGAGTACAGCACGGTACAGCTTACGACTGTGTTCAGAGCCAGCAGGGAGAAATCCAGCCAGGATAGCTTTTCTTTTAATCGGAACGGCACCCAGAGCGTCATCCCGAGGTACATTGCAAATGTAATAACTGCATACAACATGCTTGCAGTCGTGCTATCCGACAACCATACCAGTACAATCATCAGGGGTGTATTCAGCAGAAAGCTGATATATTGCACGACGACCCAGCGTTTGCGGAAGGATACAAGCAGAATCAGCAGGTTCAGCAGGAACAGGTAGCCCATGGCGATGTAAACCGAGTTCCCTTCCAGCCCGTTCGCCGCCATGTAGGAAAACAACGGGAGATATCCCCCTACCAATCCAAAAGAACAAATCGTTCGGGATTCATACCTTAACGACAGCAGCACAGCAGTCACTGTAACCAGCACGGATAGACCAATGCCTGTATACATCCCTATAATTTCCAGTAAGAAGTAGCTGTAAAAAATCGACCCGTACAGCACCGAAATACCGCCGCCCAATATTCCGAGCGCAAAGGTCTGCTTCTGTTTGCGGTACAACCACTCGCCGCCGCCCAGCATCAGCGCTCCTAACAGAAAGAAGGCTACGCCCTTCATATTTCCTGTAAACCAGTTGGAATATGAATATTTAAAGGCAGCTCCTACGCCTAAAATAATGAGCAAAATCCCCAGCTTGTTGATCCAGTTCAAGCCCAGCTTCATTTCGAACTGATTCTGCTTCATGCGCTTTTGCATCGTTTCTTCGCTGATTTCTTCTTCTTGAAGCTGATCCAGCCCGTTCGCCGTATGATGAAGCAAGTTTTGCTCAGCCTCTTGGAAGCGTCGGCGTTGCTCCATGATCCGATCACGGATTTCCTCCGCGAACTGCCGCAATCTGGCCACGATCTCGTCCTGATCCTCTTTAAGCTCATGAGTGCTTTGCTGAATAAGCTGGTCTACACGATTTTTAGCCCCGTACTCAAAGGCAGTCAATCGGTTCGTCCCTTCTGCTGTTCTGGAAGCAAAATAGGTTTCCAGCTTTTCACGCGAGATGCGGATCATATTGGCCTTCTCGCTCAGCATTTGCTCCGTCAACGCCGTGCGCAGCTTTCCATTTTCCTGCTCAATATGTTGTACCCGTTCTTCCAGACGAAGGCAGCGGGCCTGAACATCCTCAAATTTCTTCCGTAGCACCTCATTCTCCAGAATGACATCCGAGGCTTCATAGTCCGCAATTAACGTCTGGTATTCCTTAAGCAGCTTGCTCTGCTCTTGGCGGATCGTATGTAAACGATCTTTCAAATCCTTCATGTTTCCCTCCATCGCTGTCCAATTTGGTAATCATTACATTTTACATGAAATTAAAAAAGCATTATAGAGACTATAGCCCATTTTGGACGCTGAATTGAGGCTATTACTTAAATATTCTTCCAGTTTCATCATCGCAAATGAAGTAGAACGGATATACATAAGAAATAAAGCCTACCTCTTCTCTTCGTAAACATGAAATCGGAATTGAAAGGAGAAATATACATATATTCAATAAGTGGCACTATAGCCTTGATCGCAAGCATGTCCATGTTTTGGCTTTTATACGATTTGAGAGTCAGCCATTCTGTAGGCTATAATGATGCTTTTTACTTATTCCCACTGAAAGGAAGAACCCCGTAGGATTCTTCCTTACACAGTAGCAAGGTTCCATCTTTTTTCTTGTAGATGATCCTCTCTTGCGTTTCCTCATCTGTTGACTGACCATAAACTACTTCATTTTGACTGAAGTTTTTTTACAAACAATCCATCCTTCGTTTTGATTCTGTCAGGATGATTGAGAGGGTCAATAGGTGTGAGGACTACTGATAATCTCCAAAAGTTGATGTGTGTAACTTTTTGGATTATAATAATCATGTTTATATTTTTTGGACAGATTTCAAAATATTATAAAGGAGGATGAACAAACAATGAATAGGGCTGTGACAGGAACAATATTTTGTTTTATATCTGCTATGTTGTATTCTTCTTATTATCTTTGTGCAGCAATTATAGGAGCCGGGCAGTTAAATCCTTTTTATGCTCCGTTTGGTTCTTTAAAAGTTTTTGCCGTAATGGCTTTGATTATTGGAGTAGCTTACTTAATTATAAGTGAATATGGATATTTGAAAAAAAAGAAGAAGGCCTAGGCCTTCTTCTTTTACATTATAACTTAAAGTACTAGAGCCTTCTTTCTACTACTGTGACTACACCTTGTACTTTACCACCCGCAAGTTTAACAGGTGATTTAATGGTAACATTTTTGATACGCTCTAATACCGTGCCCACATAATTATAACCAACTAGGTCCCCTGTAAGTACTTTATAAATAGGGGTGAATTGTAGTTTCGCTTGATATCCAGGCTTAACAGTTAGAGAACTATTATAAAGATGGGTTTCAGTAGTCGACCAGCCACCTCCTAGAACTTGAGTTACTGCGTCATTCCATTTAGTGGAAATGGTCATATTCGCACTCCACGAAAAACTTTTTGACCAACCTACCATTTGCGTTAATGTGGTAGTTTTACTTGAATTTTTAATATAGTCAGTTATATCGGTTTTCTGATCTACTTGTAATTGGCTAGGATAATATAAGGACTGAATTAATTTACGCTTAGAAACAAAGTCAAGGCCAGTATCAGCCATTGGGCTAATCCTATTTTCGCTATCATAAACTTGAGCTGTGACTGTCTGTGGCTGTTCTTGAGAAAGGAGTTTTTGATACTCATTTAACGAGATTTCTTCCAAACCACTCTCTGTAGTTATGTAGGCTTTAACTACTTCGGGCTGTGAAGTAGCTGACTCACTAACAGCAATATTAGAATTAGTTACCTCAGCATTTGCAACAGATACAACTGGAACAGAAAATAGAGCTACTGATAGAGCAAACATTGCAATACTTTTCTTTTTCATAGATTATTCCTCCAATAATATTATTTTATAGAAACTTTTTTTGCATAGAAAATCACAAAAAAAGCGACTAACAACGCTAATAAACATGTGAGTATGTAATCTTATGTAATCGAGCAAAAAGTAGAGTGAAGAAAATTGCATATGAAACCACATTATAAATATATTGCATTGTTATTATAATCTTTTATAAATGGTAATTATTTCAATAATAATTATATCACACGATTTCTGTTTTTCTACGCAAATGTTCAATAATCCCCTATAAATGAATCCCCTCTCCTAGATAGCTAACCCTCCAAAGCTTTTAACAAGCTTGAATTGCCATTTCCTTTAGGTCAAAGGATAGATTTTATTGGTGATTGGTTGGTTTTTGAAATTAATATATATTATAGACAGTATGAACACTTTCTCTATTAAACAGACATTTAACATTCACTTTAGCAAAGAAGCTCCAGACCTGAGGCCCAGAGCTTTCTTTGTTTAGGTCAGCTATTATTTTGCGTCCGAAGGCAATGAACCGGCTACGCCCCAAATTTCCACATTAACTTTGTTTGTACCACCGCGGAACTGAATTGTATATCGTCCAGAACGCAAGCCGTCCGAAATTCCTGCATCGGTACTTCTCCAAACAGTTTCACTGTTTTTTCTGACTGTCTGGCCGTCAACATACACTTTGCCAGAATCGTTGTGCTGTACAGTAAAGTCAACCGGGGCATTAGCATAGTTCCTAATGCGCAATTTAACATGCCCAAAACCCTTAGGAACCTCGAAGCTACCCGGTGCAGTTGCACTTCCCCCTACAGTAAAGTTAAAAGAATTCCCCACGCTCTGAGGAGTTATGACATGGTCACTAGTAGTTGTTGTACCAGCATCTTGGGTCGCAGTAGTGGGGATATTTGCAGAATCAGTTACATCTGAATCCGCAAAAATTGCACTTGGTATGGCAACAGCCCCCAGCAAACTAACAGATAAGGCTGATGCAATCAATAATTTGTTCTTTTTCATAGATTATTTCTCCTTGTATTTAGATAAACTAAGCAAGGAAAGCTTTGGACCGAATGGCCTGAAGCTTTCCTTTTTGCTTCGCTTGTCGCGTTTTACTTAACAATAAATCTTTGTATTATACAACTACCGAATTTTTTGTTTTATTAGCTAATATCTTTCGGGTATTGACCTGACACACCCCATGTTGAGACACGCACAACGTCGCCGCCAGCTCTCCATTGTATTTCATAATTTCCTGAGCGTAGCCCTTGTGAAAAAGAATCTAAGCTTTTCCAGGACAATTCACCACCAGCGCCCACTCTCTTAGTAATGTATTGTTTTCCACTATCCGTATGCACCAGGCTAAAAGTAATGGTTGAATTACCTTTGTTTTTCACATAAATTTCAAGATGCCCGTATCCACGATCTAATACAAAACGTGATACCGGATCCTTTCTGTCGAACGTGTCATTAAAAACATCTCTTGATCTTTGCCGAGTTATGACATGGTCATTAGTAGTTGTTGTACCAGCATCTTGGGACGCTGTAGTGGATATATTCGCCGAAATCTTATCAGGATGAGGTACTGCTGCATCATTTTGTGCTGCGTAAATGTTAGGTGTACCTACAACAAAAAGCAGTAAAGCAGAAATAATAATCGCTATTTTTTTCATGATATTTCCTTCTCGTCATATATTTACATTATAATGATAACATTAACATCTGTTTTACAGGCGTTTTATCACACTTCATAAAGGAGAGATATACATGTATTCCCTAAGCGGTACCATTGCTTTAATATCAAGCATGTCTATGTTTTGGCTTTTATACTATTTAAGAGTCACCCATTCCGCAGGATTTAATGATGCTTTTTACTTATTCCCACTGATCTTAATTTTTCTTTGTATTTATTTTTATTGGAAGGATCATGATGAGAAAAGTAGATCATCCAGAGAGATAAAGTAGAGTGTATAGTTCAGATTCATCTGAGCGTTTAGATTTTCACAGAAAAAGGGAAGAACCCTGCAGGATTCTTCCTTACATAAAGTTAATACTTTTTCATATTACCGCAAATAAAGAAAAACCCTTATTTTAAAGGATTTCAGTTCGTTTGATAAATTTAATAGTGATCGCATACTCAATTAATTTTTATTTATATTTGAGTCCTCAATATATATTGCAGCATCATTCCCCTTTTTTGCCCAAGTGACTTTTGCGCCCAAGGTTTCAGCTACAAAACGTAGATTTACATTGAAAAGTCCATCAGTAGGATCAAGAAACGGAGGAGCTATTAACTTCTCTTTTTTTCCATTGACGTATGCCTCATAAGAATTGTGCGTTAATACAATAGTTGTGCTTCCATTAGTTGCAGTTACTGACTTTTTGTCTTTGTCCCAAGTTACTTTCATATTGAATTTTTCAAAGATGGGTCTAAAAGGAACATAAGTAACTCCTGCTGATCCCATTCCAGCAGATATATCCAACTTTTGATTATTTACATAGACATCAGGTTTTTCCAATGATGCATGGACCATACTAGTACCCGCTAACATTAACGTCATCAAGAGCGTTAGTACAGGTAACATTTTTTTTATTCTCATTCCTCTCAAACCTCCCAAAAAATTTTGTGGCATTAGCGAGTATCTAATGCCACAAAATGTATTAGTTAAAAACACTTACTGAACATTAATTGTTACAGTGTTTCCACTACGACTTACAGTTGCATGATCCTCTTGTGGAGTTGAAAAATAACTATTAGCAACATCATTACCATTTATCTTAATACTAGAATAAATTGCCTTGTTTCTCCCTGTATTATCACTTGAAACTACTGTTGATAACAGTTTCCAAGCTGATATTTGTGGAATATTCCAACTAGCATTAGAATCGATAATAGTAATATTATGTGTATCCGACAAAGTAGTACCTTGTCTAGTTGGACTAATAGTCGTACCATCAACTTTCAATCTTACTTTACCATCATTATTATACCAAATATACAAAATTGCGTCAGTTCCGGGCTTGTAGCCATTTTTATATTGTCCCTCTAAATTATTGGAATCTGGAAATAGATTGCTTGCATATTGAGTCCAACCGTCCTTAGTAGGCTGTGTCTTCTTTTTAAGTATAATTATCGGCTTCCATCCCCATTGGTTTGAATTAGGTCCTAAATTGTTATAATAAGATAAACCCATATCAGCAGCCCATGAACCGACCCCACCTGAAGCACCCGAGCTGTACTCAAATCCTCCATAGTTATAAGGAGAATAACGTGCTAAATCACTACTAACTTGAGAAGTCGTCGGTATAGCTAGCTTAGTACTAAGATAACTTCCAGGTGAACCAGTTTGGGAGATTGTTATCTTACCACCTACTCCGTCATCGATGAAATCAGATTGAACTTGTGGCGTCACCCTAGAACTTAGTTCTTTTTCCTTCAATTCAGAAGCAACCTCATTAATAAGGCTTTTACTTTGATCATTATCTGTAATAATAAGCTCAGGCTTTGAGTTAGCTGATTCCTCATAAAAGTAAATATGCTGTTCATCAAAAGTAACATAATTGTATGTAGTGTTATCATAAGTTGTATTTGTTACTGTTAGACTTGTTTTCGAGTTTTTTTCCTGTTGCAGGGCACCTTTTGCAGTTTGAACAATTGAAGATATCCTGTCACTCGATACCTTATTGCCTTCAAAATGGGTCACATTTAGTGATTGGCTTACCAAATCTGCAGATTCTGTAACGGGATTCGCAAGAGCAGAAACAGGGAATGCTGCAAGACTCACTATCAAGGCCGAAACCATTGAAGCCTTTAATATTTTCATAAAAATTCCTCCTTTTCTATTTTAAGTACATCCATAAATGTACGCTTTTCATATGAAAAAAACAACATATATTTTGATATAAACTCAATATATACTATTTTTTTCATTTAAAAACATTTTTTATAAGCCAACCATTTCATAGGTTTTTATGATGCTTTTTACTTATTCCCACTGATCTTAATTTTCCTTTGTATTTTTTTTATTGGAAGGATCATGATGAAAAAAAGTAGGTGATCCATCATCTCATTATCCAGGCACTTATATCCCCTCCCTTCTTGACCGGTTGATGCCCACATTCGGTCTTAGGTGGCATTTTCCCTGCCCTTGACCCGGTCACTCTCTCGATTGATCTTGCTTCGTATGTTACTACATTTTCACAGCCAAGACTCCTCTCCAAACAAGTAGCTTAGATACCTTGTTAAATGATATTTATACAAATTCCTATGCACTATTGAAGTAGATAGGAGGTGTATACATCTTGCATTATCGAAATACATAAATTTTTTATCAATGGTAATTATTTCAATAATAATTATATCACACGATTTCTGTTTTTCTACGCAAATGTTCAATAATCCCCTATAAATGAATCCCCTCTCCTAGATAGCTAACCTTACAAAGCTTTTAACAAGCTTGCATTGCCATTTCCTTTAGGTCAAAGGATAGGTTTTATTGGTCATTGGTTGGTTTTTGAAATTAATATGCGCATTAACTCTTACCTTATCACTCCAAAATTAATTACATTTTATGACATGTTATTGTATTTTTCTTTTAAAAAAGCCATTATATAGAATGATTATACTAGTTAGATGAGAGGAGGGATAGTTTTGCATAAACAGCATCTGTTTTATTTACTTGAACGAAACCAGGCGTCATGCTAAGGCAAGAAAAACAGTGTAGGTAATGTGGCTCTGAAAGCATGAGGATGCTTGGTTATATCAGTTGGGTCAGCTTCTTGGTCTGAAACATACGGTTGTACTGATTAATCAGTTCATCCAAAAACATAGACTGTTCAAGCACACAGGCATGTCCGAAACCATACTGTTTGTACAGATCATGCAATCGTTGCCGGGCATCTTCCAACTGTTGATTTAACGTTTCATCTGTATTCATAGCGCATTCCCTCCTAATGTATCTCATTTTAGGTTGGAATGTGGAAATATGGATCGCTATTTTAGCAATCAAAAATCAACAAAATATAACAAAAAAAAGACCAGCGGCTAGGCTGGTCAATGGTAATGAAATAGTGCTCGGTCAAGCTGAACCAATGTGTTCTTGCGGTTTGAATATGCCAAGGGTAGGGTCTTTAGCCTGAACTGGTAGTACCAGTACCAGTACAAAGCTAACTGCTGCCAAGAGCAAAGCCATCTTTTTGATCATTTTCTTTCCACACCTCCTGGTAAGTAGAATGAAACTGAGCCAATATTTCAGGAGCGGCATATACCCTGAAGCAGTCAAATAAACCTGCACAATTGGCAATAAGTAGTACATGATTAATTGTACCAGCTTTTTCTAAAGCGTCGATTAAACATTTGAAACCATATGAATATCTACCTTTATTTAGGCTATACTTGGCCATCTTGTACCAAAACCGTGCATACTGCTGTGGCAAATATTGTTGCCTAATGTCAGCAGGGGACGGCTCCTGATACGCCGTAATTTGGGGTTCAAAGCGCCGAAGGATATGATCCACATCAATATGATAGCGATTGGCTGCTTCAATGACGTTTAAGAGTTCGTTGAAAATATATTTTTCGCCTGCCATATATTCTACATAATTCGGCAGGACACTCACATCTCCTGACATCAGCTTGTTCACATAAGTATTAATTTTCGCCTAATGCTGAAATAGACCTAACCAATGGAGCGTGTCCGGGTCACTTTCCTTTACCCAGCTTAAATCAGCATAGCCTTGAAGGTGTACTAATGCTGGCTCATGGTCCCCCTTCGCATCACAGGCATTAGCACACATCAATTCGGCGTAAGCTATGTATACAAAAAGCGGCCTACTTAGCTTCTTTTGTGGTTCTTTTTCCTTGCGCCCAGAGTTATGAACCATGTCATAGTATATTCTCCCTAGCTGTCCCATCTGCTTTGCATACTTATATACCTTGTCCCACTGGCTCAATGCTCTGTACACATTCGCTAAATCCTTCAACGCATCCAGTTGGTCGACTTCATGCAAGCGATGGACAAACGATTCAAATTTGGCGGCGGCGTCCATATTGCGATTCTGATCCTTTCCGATCGCAAGGGTGAACAAGCGATAGTGGCAGATCGCAAGTCGTTCCGAATGCTGCTGTTTTTCGCCCTCGGCGATGTTCTCGTATAGGTAAGCCGCTGCTTCCCGATAATCTTGTTTATAACAATCCTCTGCTAATGCAAAGAGATAAGGAAGATAGCCCAGATCATCCAGCAGCACACTTACTACTTTTTGCAAACAGTCTACGCGCTGAAACTGCACACAGCGGTACAAGAACGGGCTAATTCTTTTCCAGTTCAGCGGTGCATCTATCACACTTTCTTCAATATATCTTTCATAGAAATGGTCTGCTGGTAAATTCATTCCTAACGTAATGCGATCCAATTGGTGCACCGAAATGGTACGATTACCTGTTATAATACCGCTCACCGTACCCGGATTCATGCCAGCAATGTGTCCAAACCCGGTCATGCTCAAGCCTGCTTGTTTTAGGTATCTTTCTAATTCTGCTCTAATCTTGGGTGTGATTTCCATAAATAAACCACCCTTTCAGCGTGAACTTTAATAGGATACACATTTTTTTAAAAAATATATTTTGGAAACTTATAATATGATAAAAGTTTTACCTACTCCTGATGGTACCACATTTTGGAATAACAATAAATACTTCTATTTTATTGCTTTTTATCTTGGTAATAGGAGGTCTTTTGGCAATGCCTCATGTAAAAATGACAAAAAACTTAGACCCTACAGGGCGCTTGGTCATTCCCAAGGAAATCCTATATACATGCGATATTTTTCACGGTCATTCTATTGAATTTTTTGCAGATGAAAAGACGGGTACGCTATTACTACAAAGATACTACGGGCAGTCTTGTCATTTTTGTCTCTCTACTGAAGAATTAAGTGGTTTCAAAGGCTTTCTCATATGTAAAAATTGCAACTATATGCTCAAGACCGTATCTATGCGTGTACAAGCCTTTCAGCCCAAAGAGATCATGGCCCAGCTTCTTTTAGATCTATATGAAAGCCATCCACATGCTACACAACAGCAATATGCTGGCATGTTGGGTATCTCAGAAGCTCGCATAAGCCAGCTCATACAACAAGTGTTCGATCAGGCAAGTGTCCAACTGGAGGAATGAGCTTTGCCAAGACAGATGAAGAAGGAGGATATCATATGAAGAATACAGGTATGACTCGATCTTTAGATCAGTTAGGCCGAATCGTTATTCCTAAAGAAATGCGGATGTCTATGGGTATCGATGTTGGCGATCCTTTAGAATTTTATATGGATATTGAAACGGGTTTTTTAAGTATGCGAAAGTATATCGGGGTCGCCTGTAACCTATGTAATGCTGTCGAAGATCTGACCTATTTTAGAAATTCACTTTTATGTAAAAAATGTATACAAGAGCTAAAAGGCAATATAGGCGTT
This sequence comes from Paenibacillus terrae, assembly GCF_000943545.1. Taxonomy (GTDB): domain Bacteria; phylum Bacillota; class Bacilli; order Paenibacillales; family Paenibacillaceae; genus Paenibacillus; species Paenibacillus terrae_A. Next base: position 49,941 of record NZ_JTHP01000001.1, on the reverse strand, counting down.
AGTCGCACTCCTGCTCCGATGGTTAAGAAACCTGCGTACAAAGGAAAGAGAGTCAACCAATCATCACAACGATTAGTCGAGCGTCTAAGAAAAATGGTACATGAACATCCCCATGCCAAGCAGGGCGAATATGCACAATGGCTTGGCGTGTCACAAGGCCGTATATCGCAGCTTAAAAAGCTGTTGTAGCTTGATTAACCTGCCAAAAATCCGTATACTAACAAAAAAGCAAACGACATTACGCCCGTGAAGAGCATCCAACTCGGAGGCGTTTACGCCAAGGAACATACATGAGTGTACGATATGAACTTGTATTCCTAAGTAAACCGGACACCCGCCCGTTATAGCGGAGCAAAGTGGATTGGAGAGTCATGACATCTGTCATGCTGTCCGGTCAATTTGGGTGGCACCGCGAGATCAGAGCGCTCCTCGTCCCATGTGGATGAGGGCGCTTTTTGTATTTCTATCCGAAAAGGAGTGCGGTGTCATGTTGGATATCAAGTGGATCAGAGAACATCAGGAACAGGTTCAGGCAGCAGCAAATGGAAAAGGAATACAGGTCTCGGTTGCAGAGCTGCTCACCCTGGATAACCGGAGAAAGCAGTTGCTTCAGGAAGTGGAGCAACTCCGTCAAACGCGGAATCAATGTAGTCAGGATATTGGTGCACTGATTCATGCCGGGAAGAGCGATCAGGTGGAAGAAAACAAGCGGCGGGTCAAAGAAATTAACAGACAGTTAGACCGTCTGGAAGCCCCGCAGCGAGAAGTGGAGGAGCAGTTTCAACAGCTCATGCTTCTGGTTCCTAATATCGTTTCGCCAGATACACCACGGGGCAGATCGGATGAGGATAATGTAGAACTGGAGCGGGTCGGTACGGTTCCCGATTTGGGATTTGAGCCACGCGATCATATGGCGCTCGGTCAGCTTCACAGCCTGATCGACGTTCCCCGCGGCGTCAAAACAGCCGGAACCCGGAACTACTACCTGACAGGAGCCGGAGTCACGTTGCACCGGGCAGTACAGCAACTTGCTGTGGACCTGCTGACTGAACGGGGCTTTCAACTGCTGGACGTTCCGCTGATGGTACGCGCCGAGGCGATGCACAGCACTGGCTTCTTCCCGCTCGGGGTGGATCAGACGTACCGTATCGCAGGAGAGGATCAATGGCTCGTCGGTACCTCGGAGGTTCCGCTTGTCTCGTATTACAGCGGTGAAATCGTGGACGTTACGGACCCCATCCGGTTGGCGGCCGTATCGGTATGCTTCCGTAATGAGGTCGGCTCGGCCGGAAGAGATGTGCACGGACTGTATCGTGTGCACCAGTTCGCCAAGGTCGAGCAGGTAGTGATTTGCGAAGCCAGTCTGGACGCTTCGGAGCAGATGTTTCAGGAAATTACGCGCAATGCGGAAGACCTGCTTCAACAACTGGAGCTGCCTTATCGCAAAATGGCCGTCTGCACAGGCGACATGTCGCAAAAAACCTACAAGCAGGTGGATATTGAGACATGGATGCCCAGCCGACAGGCTTATGGCGAGACGCATTCGTCGTCCCAATTGCTTGATTTTCAGGCGCGGCGTTCCAACATCCGCTACCGGGATGCGAACGGCAAGCTGCAATATGCCTACACGCTCAACAATACGGCAGTTGCTTCACCCCGTATTTTGATTCCGCTGCTAGAGAATCATCAGCAAGAGGACGGATCGATCCGTATTCCGGAGGCTTTACGCCAGTATATGCCACATCGTGCAGCATTTCTGCGACCTCCCGGTCAGGACGGAACAATCTGAGGATTACCGACATTTATGTAACACGAGCAGCATTAAATAAACTCCAAACGTGATGATCAACAAAGGCGAAGGAAACTATCCTTCGCCTTTTTAAACTTCTCACTGCGCTTCGGCTTCCCACGCTCTGGCAGGGCCAAAAAATTCATAGTGGATATCCGAAGCAGGGATATTCCACTCCTTCAAAAGAGCATACACCGATTGCATGAATCCCTCAGGGCCGCAAAAGTAATACTGCGCATTGCGTTCCGGTATCACGGATTGCAACCAGGCCAGATCCAAACGGCCTTCCTTGTGAAAAGCCTGTGCCAGCCGATCCTGCTCGGTTGGTCTGCTATAACACCACCGAACTGCGGCCTGTGCATGTGTGGCGACCAGCTTTTCCACCTCATTACGCAGAGCATGGTTATCCCCGTTGACTGCTGCGTGGACAAAGGTGATGGGCCGATCCGGAGCAGACTCCACCAAGGAAGCCAGCATGCTGACCATCGGGGTTAGCCCGACCCCACCGCTGATCAGCACGACAGGTCTGCGATCTGTTCGATCCAGCGTAAAATCGCCAGCCGGTGCAGATACCTGTAGTACATCTCCCGCCTGCACCTGCTCATGCAGATACACGGATACTTTACCCGACGGACGGGACCCTACGGCATCCTCGCGCTTTACGGATATCCGGTAGTGAGGTTGGCCCGGTGCATCCGAAAGGCTGTATTGACGGATGTGGGTATTATGTTCACCCGGAATCCGCATCTGTAGGCCGATGTATTGCCCAGGCTCGAATGCAGGCAGCACCTGTCCATCCTGCGGCACCAGATAAAAGGACGTAATTTGATCGCTTTCCTTGACCTTTTTCTGCACAAGAAAGCTCTTAAAGTCTGACCAGCCTCCCTGCTGCTGTTCCGCCTCCTTGTACATTTCAGCTTCCACGTCTATAAATGCATTAGCGATCACACCATAGGCCTCGGCCCATGCGGCGATGATCTCGTCTGTAGCCGCATCCCCCAACACGTCCTTGATCGCAGCGAGCAGATATTTTCCGACGATAGGATAATGCTCAGGCTTAATTCCCAAACTGCGATGCTTGTGTGCAATCTGCCGCACCACCGGAAGGATTTCCTCCAGACGATCAATGTGCTGTGCAGCCGCATATACAGCATTGGCCAGCGCCCCTTGCTGACGTCCTTGCTTCTGGTTAGCGTGATTGAATATATTCAGCAGCTCGGGATGAGCCTCGAACATCATTTGGTAAAAGCGCTTGGTGATCGTAGTTCCATGAACCTCCAAAACAGGTACAGTCGATTTTATCGTTGCAATGGTTTGCTCACTCAGCATCTTTGTATCCCTCTTCTCTCCAAAATAAGATGAACAAAGGGTGTTCCAACATATATACCCCATTGTTAACCCTCCATTTACAGCCCAGTATACCCACATAAAGTAACTGTTTATGTGATTGCAGTCACTTTAAATTTGAAATAATTTGCGAACGTGTCAATGACAAAACGCACAATCATAAACGTTTCAGAATATAAGCAATGACCTTTCCGCAAGTAGACAAAAGGAGAACGCCTTTCGGCCTGAGCTGGCCGATGTTCCCCTTTAAGGTTTCACCATTCTAAAAACTTCAATTTATTCCACTTGTAAACGCTTCCAATTAAGATAAAATCTAAGGTGAGGTGCCGGACAAGCCATACTGGCCCATTCTATCCGTATTAAGGGAGGCAGATGATATCGTGAAGTGGATCAACAACAGCAAATGGCTGGGCGCATGGATATGCATCATACTTGCAGTGGTCGGTACAGGGCTTCAACCGAATGCAGTGCATGCCGATACGACAGGTGTGACCCATGCAACCTATGGAGTCGAAGCGCTGAATGGTTTGGATACCATTCATGCTGATGCAGCACTATCGCTGAACGCAGCAGCAAGCACAGCTATTACAAACGGAACGGATTGGAAGGATACCGCAGGTAATCCGATTCAGGCCAACAGCGGCAATATTCTAAAAGTAGGCGCCACTTATTATTGGTACGGCGAGCATGCCGAGAACTGGAAATTTGAAAAAGTGAACGTATATACCTCAACCGATCTGAAAAATTGGTCCTTCCGCAGCAGTATTCTCACCAAAGATTCCGCCCCTGAGCTGAATTCCAGCAAAATCGAGCGTCCCAAAGTCATTTACAACCAAACAACCGGGAAATATGTGCTATGGGCGCATTATGAAAATGGCACCGATTATTCGCTGGGTCGCGTAGCTGTCGCTACCAGCGATACACCAGACGGGACTTTTGCCTACCAAGGCAGCTTCCGCCCGCTGAATTATGAATCCCGCGATATGACCGTATTCACGGATACCGACGGTAGTGGCTACCTCATTACAGCTTCCCGTAAAAATGGCGGCGCCAACGATACGATGGCAATCTTCAAGCTGACCGACGATTATACGGGCGTGCAATCGTTTGTGGGTTGGATTTTCGAGAATGGCTACCGTGAAGCCCCTGCTGTTGTGAAAAAGAACAACACCTACTACCTGTTTACCTCGCAGGCATCCGGCTGGTATCCGAATCAGGGTGCTTATGCAACCGCCAGCTCCATGACGGGAAGCTGGTCTGCGCTTTCGCCCTTCGGTGACCCGGCAGCCTACGGCTCGCAGATTCACTCCATCGCCACCATTACAGGCAGCGCAGGAACCAGCTACATCTATATGGGCGACCGTTGGAATCCGCTCAATCTGAGCGACCACAAGTTTATATGGCTACCGCTGATCCTGAATGACTCCAGCAAAACGGCAACGCTGAACTGGTACAGCAGTTGGGATCTGGATGCCGCGACAGGCAACGTGATTCTGCCTTCGCTTGTGAATCACGCGCAAGGCAAAACGGCGACTGCTAACTCAGTCGCATCCGGCTCTCCGGCTTCGCTGGCGAATGACGGCAACGCCCAAACCTCGTGGAAGGCTGCATCTGCATCCTGGCCCGCTTGGTGGCAGGTTGATCTGGGCAGCACGAAGACAATCAGCGAAGTGGATATTTCCTGGTTTATGTACAAAGGATCTGAGGCGTATTATAAATATAAAATTGAATACAGCGTGGATGGAGTTAACTATTCCACGATTGACCGCACTGGTAATACTTCGTATGGTTTTACCAGCGACAAGGTTAACTTCCAGGCACGCTATGTACGAATGAATCTCGTCAATGCGGTGTTATTTAATAACCCGAACAACTGGTATACCCCGACGGTGCATGAAGTCAGACTGCTTGGTAACTAACTTTCGCATCTGGAATATTGCTTAAACCTAAAAAAATATCGCACAACTCTTGCACAATGTTGTACTCATTTGCAGGAGTTGTGCGATTTGTGTTGAACCGCTATGTTCGAGTGCTTCTCTTAAACTTCCAGAAGCGTCCCAGGCCAGGTGGTGATAGTGAGTCGCAGATCATTAGATATCAAGCGCTGCATGATATCCTTGATAGATTGCAGTCGTAATCGTAGATGCCTTCACACAATCTCCGATTTGTGAAACATAAGGTGCACAATCCATTAACTCATCTACTACGTTTCTTCTTGCTCGTTGTCCAAGCGCACAAATGACTGAAGTACCTGGAACAAGATGTTCTTCACCATTTGAATCAGCGCAAACAACACCTTCTTTTGTAACACATAGCCCTTTAAATCCTAAATGAACTTGAATGTTATTCTTTTCGATTTCTTTTAGCATAATGGGACGATGTCTAATATTAGCATCTGGAGCCAGCTCTGCTCTCATCTCTACCAGATGAACAGTCTTACCTTCCTGGGCAAAGTGAATGGCTGCTTCACAGCCTGCCAGACCGCCTCCCAATACGACTACGCTATCGCTGACTTTGTCCTTCTCCAGGTAGTAGTTATTCACAATAACTACGTTATCACCATTCAATCCAGGAATCGGAGGAACAAGCGGTGCGGAACCAACCGCTATAATTAACGCATCCACATTTTCTTTCTCCGCATACTCTTTAGTAACAGGTGTATTCAAGCGAATCTCAACGCCAGCGTCTTTGGCCAGTTTTCCGAGAGTAACACCTAACTCATACATCTCATATTTAAAAGGAATCGCCTGTTCTCCCCTCAAGATACCACCTATCTCGTCAGACTTCTCACATAGAATGACTTTATGTCCCCGTTTAGCTGCAGTAAGAGCTGCATAAAGTCCGCCTGGGCCTCCGCCGGCTACTAGAACCTTACGTGGATTAGGGGAAGGATATATTTCTGTTCCATCCATTTCACGACCAATTAATGGGTTAACCGTACAGCGTCTTGTGGAGGTTTCTGCACGTTCAGCCATACAGGTGAAGCATCTCAGACATTTAATAATGTCCTCGTCGCGGTTACTCATCACCTTTTTTGGAAGCTCTGGATCAGCCAGCAGTGCGCGAGCCATTTCAACAACATCCGCCTGGCCGCTGGCAATGATTTCTTCCATTTGAGCTGGGTCATTTAATCCGCCGACCGTCGCAACCGGAACACTTACATGCTTCTTAATCTCTGCTGCAAGATAAACGTTACTTCCATGAGGCAAGAACATCGAAGGATGTGTGATACCAAAGCCTGTCTGATAAGTTCCAGCAGATACATGGAGCAAATCGACTCTTGATTCGATTAATTTAGCAATTTCTATACCTTCTGTCAGGTCATAGCCGCCTTCAAATAACTCCGAACCACTCATTCTAAACTCGATTGGGAAGCCAGAACCCACCGCTTCACGGACACTGTCCAAAACCTCCTGTGCAAAACGCACCCTGTTTTCCAAAGATCCGCCATACTTGTCTGTTCTGCGGTTGAAATAAGGAGAAAAAAACTGATTAATCAACCATCCATGTCCGCCATGAACCATAATCATTTCATAACCTGCTCTCTTGGCAAGTCCAGCACATCTACCATAAGCTGCTACGATATCATCAATTAGTTCTTGCGAAAGTTCCTTTACTTCTCTGCCGTCCGGGCGTACTCCGGGGCTGGGTCCCCACTGAGCAAGTCCTTGTTTCTTATTTTTGTCAGTCAAATAAGTTCCTGCATACTGTCCAGAATGAGACAATTCCACACTGGCAATTGCCCCGTGACGGCGAATAGCGTCTGCAGTATAGGTAAAACTAGCAAGAGAATCTACTGTCCCCAGATCCAGATGGTACATATGGGAAGCTTCCGTTTCGGGATGAACTACAACTTCACTGACCGTGACTGACGCAGCACCGCCTTTGGCTCTTAATTCATAAAAAGCTGTAGATTTCGGTCCAATAGTGCAGTCAGCTGTAATATCTGTACCTCCCATAGGAGAGCCAAACATTCTATTTCTGAAAGTCACATTTCCAATCGTGATTGGTTTACATAGGTTTGGATATTTTCTTTGCATGATTTCATTCTCCTTATCTGTATTTATTTGCTTTCTTACGTTTAATGGATAGCTTTCTAATTCTTATCCACAGCCATCTTCTGATTTTTTCGGGCAGCCAACTTATATACAAATGTTAGAACAAGTCCTGTTATGCCAAGTACGGCCGCAATGACAAAAGCTCTCTGATAGCTACTGTCTGTGCTGTAAACATGACTCATAATGGATGGGCCAAAGTATCCTGCTGTTGCAAATCCAATAAACATAATTCCATAATTCACACTATTATTTCTCACACCAAACTGATCGGCAGTAAATCCAGGAAATACCCCCATCAGTGCACCAAAGCATAAACCAATAACTGAAATACCAATATAGAATGTCAACACACTACCTTCGCCTGAAAAATAAAGCAATGTGAGTCCTATGACCGAAAAGACAGAAGAAAATGCCAGGGTATTGATTCGACCGATTTTGTCCGAAATATAGCCTGCAACGATTCGTCCGCCCGTGTTAAACAATGCCAATACGGAAACAACTGTCGTAGCGGCTGCCGCAGACATACCAATCATTTTCTGAGCTATAGGAGAAGCTTGTGATGTACACATGAGTCCGGCAAAAGCACCACACATTAATAACAAGATCATGATATAAAACAGAGGGCTTGAGAGCATGCCTTTCCAGTCTTTGTCGTTCTGAATAGAACGGCCAACATTTACAGTCTTGGGTGTCCATCCTGCAGGGACAAAATCAGATGGACATTTCTCAATGAAGAAAGAAGCAGCACATACAATAATAAGAAATGCTATACCGATGATAATGAATGCTGATGTCACACCAGACCTACTGATTAAACTATTGGCAATAGGAGGTATAATAACTGAGCTTATTCCATAAGCAGCCGTTGTTATACCGCCAACTAATCCTCTTTTGTCAGGGAAAAACTTAATAGAGTTGCTAATTGTACATCCGTAAACCATTCCCGTTCCTAGGCCGAGTACGATACCGTAAGCCAATACCAGGTAACCTACAGATGTTGCAAATCCTGATAAAATCATACCGCCTCCAAACAGCAAGCCCCCTACAAAGATCACTTTCTTGGGCCCGAACCGATCATTAATCCAGCCACCTGAAATCATCGTGATAGGACCTACCGAATTTGTAATCGTAAATGCTATAGCCAAATTCCCCGGTGTTAAACTAAGTCCTGTTACGCTACTCAAATATTCTGCCATTGGGGCAGAAAATACACTCCACGCGTAAATTGATCCAATACACAGATTAATAAAGCAGCTTGCAATCAGAATAATCCATCTCTTTTTTGTAAGTTCCACTAAGATCTTCTTCTCCCTCGTTGTTGTATTGTGAAATCATTCACATATTTCGAATTAATATTAACACGCACTTTCGAATATATCAACAGAAACATGTATGTATTTATATGATTTGTCGAACGTGTTTTTGAATATATGTATCAATCTTATTCTGGACTCGCCAAATATGTTATACTTAACCGAGGATTTTGCAAAAATCCACAAAGCGTTGTGTAATCAGGAATATATAGATCGAAATGATTTTATTCGTCTATATATTGTACCTTGGAGCGATTGGAATCGAATTTTGCAAAATCCTTTTAACCAATAAACGACGAATATGTATAAGGAAGAGAGCCTTATGAGAACTTTAAAATATGCCATCCTAGGCTTGTTAAATAAAGAACCTATGACTGGTTATGATATCGGTAAAGAATTCAGTAGAGATTTAGGCGAATTTTGGACTGCAAAGCACAGTCAGATCTATCCAGAATTAAAAAAGCTGCTTAATGAGGGACTTATCGTCTACGAAATCCAAATTAGCGGAGAGATTTTAGAAAAAAAATTGTATTCGATTACGGAGGAAGGCAAAGAAGATTTTTTACAATGGTTAAAAAAAGCAGAGCCTATTGAACCGACTCCCAAAGATGTGTTTAGGCTGAGAATGTATTTTTCTAATCATCTGGATGTAACAACCCGATTAGATCTGTTGGAACATCAGCTGCTTCAACATCAAGATAGGCTGGAACATTTACGCAAAAATAAAGAACGCTATGAAACTATTCCTCCTCTTGATAGTGATAACTTTGGCGATTATCTTGTATTAGATGGTGCTATTTTACGCGAGACTGGAATCATACAATGGTTAGAAAATTTTATTTCTTATTGTAAAAAATAGAACGTCTCCTTTTCCCCTAAATAGTTAACCAAAAGAAAGCATAAGGATCCGAGATCTGTAGCTCGAATCCTTATGCTTATTCTTTTATTCTTTACTTATCAACGCATCCGGTTCACTGTGGTAAACACAAATTTGTCGTACCGATGTCGTGAGAAAGAGTATTCAAACGGAATACCCGTATCCAGATATCCCACCTGCTCAATTTCCAAGATTGGATCATCCGCTGCACAGTCCAAATGCTCCCGATCCAGTTCTGTCGACTTGGACGCACGGATTGTACGATGTGAACCGACAATATTAAGGCCCAGCTCCTCCTTAATATGTTTGTACACCGAGCCATACAGCACCTGCTCGGTAATACCGCTAATCAGCTTATAATGTAAATTTGAAATATATGGTTTTAATAATTAATTTATTGAAAAAACATGAAATTATTGATTTTATCATTCATATAGTCTATTGTTGGGATATAATGGTTTGAAATTCCGAAAGGAGGGATGAATTGATTAAAAAAAATGTACTACACTTCATCATTCTTGTCATCTCGGGATCATTTGCTGTGCTCTTCTACTTTCAAAATCTAATTTTTCTAAGCCTGCTCTTCTTTTTAGGAGTTATAACGGATTTAATAAACTTGTTTTTAAAAAGCAAGGAATTTAATGATGATATATTCAAAGCTGGTTATTTCTCCTATTTAGTTTCCATAGCTTATATTTTTATTGTTTTCGTTATGTACATGTTTGATATTTTATCAGCCGATACTTCAATTCCAACCATATTATTCGGCGTAATTCTTCTTCAACCCATTATTTCTCTTTTTTTATTTTTTAAAAAATAAATAAAAAAAGGAGCTTGTATTAATACAAGCTCCTTTAATTTTTTTAATACTGAGGGTCAATTCTTGTTGGATGAACGGGATAAGCAAATGTAATATAAACTCCATTTCCATTGTCGGTTGTTCTAAGAAACACATAACCAGTTCCTTGTATCCAAGTTGAAATTTCAACCAATATAGGCAATAATTTACCCGGAATACCAGGCACTCTCTTCAAAATAATTTCCACTAGTTTGGTAATAGATGCACCGATCGCCATAGCATTTGAAACTTCCTGAACCGTGCCATGGTCCATCCACAATTCATACCCCCACCAAAAAGTCCGAAAGTCATTTACCCCTCCTTTTACAACTTGTGGTTTTACATTGGAAGGATTATTGCCTGTGTAAACTACCTCCAAGTTACTATTAACTATTGCATCTCCCGATTTAATGTCCTCATTCACAACATTAAACCATGCATTAATGGATTCAATTACCGCTTCAGGGACTTGTACGTTTTGCTTATAAGTGGGGTCTATGTAGAGAGTACCATCCTGTTTGTTAGTATGGACATAAGGCTGTAATACGTCAACGTACTGCTTTACAGGAACTTCATTAGCATTGGAAATTACGTTTGCTTCAATAGCGGAACTGCTTGGAGACTGAGAAGCAAAGGAGAGCGACGGTAAAACTGTTGTGGCCAAAATAGCTCCTGCTGTACCTAACGCAATTTTTCTAACCAATTTTTTACTCATGTGAAACCTCCCATTTTTTTATAATTACGTCCTTAATATACCTCTTCCTTGTTTTTATTCAATATATATATTTTTTGCATACTATAATGATATAAGAACGGGTTCTGTTAAGTAGGGACAAAGCCTGAACAAGGTTTTTTAATCACTTCTCCAGTAAAACCTTTCAACCTCAATAATTAATGAACGTTATTGTTTGCGGTCTAAGCCAATGATCAGTGATACGTTCCATCTATTAAATATTCCTGATTTTATTTACTATTTGGATTCAGGGGACCAACGGCAATATTTTGAAGCAGGCTCCACCTACTATAAGTACGGCGATCACATGGAAGGCTGCCCGGACCATCAGCGAAGTGGATACTTCCTGGTTTATGTACAAAGGGTCTGAGGCGTATTATAAGTATAAAATTGAATATAGCACCGATGGAACTAACTATTCCACGATTGACCGTACCAGTAATACTACGTATGGATTTACCAGTGATAAGGTTAACTTTCAAGCACGCTACGTCCGGATTAATCTCGTCAATGCGGTGCTGTTTAATAACCCGAACAACTGGTATACACCGACCGTGCATGAAGTAAGATTGCTTGGTAATTAATTTAATTCACTTCATTAAAAAGAACATGGCAGGAAGCACCCACATAAAGGAGGCTTCTACTGCCATGTTTGCTTTACCATCCGCTTCATACTCACTCGCTCAACGCATCCGGTTCACCGTGGTAAACACAAATTTGTCGTACCGATGTCGTGAGAAAGAGTATTCAAACGGAATACCCGTATCCAGATATCCCACCTGCTCAATTTCCAAGATTGGATCATCCGCTGCACAGTCCAAATGCTCCCGATCCAGTTCTGTCGACTTGGACGCACGGATTGTACGATGTGAACCGACAATATTAAGGCCCAGCTCCTCCTTAATATGTTTGTACACCGAGCCATACAGCACCTGCTCGGTAATACCGCTAATCAGCTTCGTGGGCATGTACGTGCGCTCGATAACATAGGGCTCGCCCTCTACAACACGCAGACGGATGAGGTGATATACAGGAGAATTGGCATCAATAAATAGATGAGCCGCTACTTCCTCGGATGGAAATTGAACGTCAAAGGCTACGATTTTATTTTTGATTTCTTTCCCGCGCAGGACGTTGGTTAAGCCCAGCATTTCATTCACGACGACGTTAACAGGACCATTGTGAACCGATTTGACGATAAAGGTCCCGTGCCCTCTTTTACGATTCAACAGTCCTTCCATCACCAACGTATCCAATGCCCTCTTAATCGTCATCCGACTCACCTGAAACTCATTTGCCAGCGAGATTTCATCGGGGATCGGATCATCACCGCTATAGGTTTTATCCATAATCCGCTGTTTGACTTCTTGCGCAATCCGCTCGTATTTATTCATCAGTCTACCACCTGTACTAAAAATTGTTTTATGTCAGCATTTTACCAAAACATCGGTATCGCTGGTTCATTTTGTTCTGCAGGCGGGACGTTAAGGTATTACGGTATAAGTAAGTATACCGAACATTACACTTTCTCACCAGCGGCATACGGCATAGTCCATTTTCGGTGATGAAGAAAAAAAGGCGGTCCAGAGGACCACCTTAAAATCCGTTATTTTCGATCACCTGCTTGAACCAGTGCCCACTTTGTTTAACGGATCGTTTACCTCCGTCCTGCAGGTCGACAGATACAAAGCCATAGCGGTTTTTATAGGCGTTCGACCAGGACCAGTTGTCCATAAACGTCCACAGGTGATAGCCTTTCACATTGGAGCCCTCCGAGATCGCCCGTTGAACCCATTTTAGATGCTCACGGATAAAATCAATGCGATAGTCATCGCGGATCATACCCTGTTCATCCCTGAATTTTTCCTCACCCTGAACGCCCATCCCGTTTTCCGAGATAAAGCATTCAATATTTCCGTAATTCTGTCTGACATTGGTCAAGATATCGTAAATGCCCTTCTCATAGATCTCCCAGCCCCGCATCTCATTCATCTTGCGACCTGGCATCACATAATAATCAAAGTAACGTTCTGGCACAAAAGGCGCGTCCGGGTTCGGCAGACTTTCGCGGGCCTTGACTCTGCGTGGCTGATAATAGTTAATGCCCAGCAGGTCCACAGTGCCCTGACGTATAATCTCCCGATCCCCTTCTTCCGTCATTGGTAAAAATTCCTCTTGGCGCAGCAGCTCCACGAGCAAAGGATTAAATTCTCCCGTCACAGATGGGTCTAAAAAGGAACGGTTAAAGAACGCATCGCATATCTCAGCGGCCCGCACGTCTGCCGGATGCTGACTACGCGGATAGGTTGGCGTCAGGTTCAAAATAATGCCGATTTTTCCCTTGTAGCCTCCCTTTCTGTATGCCTGAATGGCACTGGCGCTCGATAACAGGGTATGATATCCCACCTGTACAGCTTTGCCGAAATCCACTTCATTCGGATAGTGGAAATCGTACAGATAGCCGCCTTCCACCGGGACAATTGGCTCGTTATGCGTAAACCATTTGGCTACACGATCCCCGAACAGCTCGAAGCAGGTATTGGCATAATCCACATATGCTTCGACCGTATCCCGGTTCACCCAGCCCCCCTTTTCCTGTAAAGCCATCGGCAAATCAAAATGATACAGATTCACGAACGGCTCAATATCGGCCTGACGCAATTCTTCAATGACGGCATTATAGAATTGAACCGCCTGCTGGTTTATCGCACCTCTTCCCGCCGGAAACAGACGCGACCAGGAAATGGAGAACCGGAAAGAGTTGTGACCAAGCTCTTTCATGAGTGCAATATCTTCTTTGTAACGGGTATAGAAACGGGACGTATCCGCAGGACCGACCCCGTCATAGAAACGGTTCGGCTCCTGCTCAAACCAATAATCCCATATGTTCGGTCCTTTGCCGTCTCCCTCCACGGTTCCTTCTGTCTGGGTAGCCGAAGCTGAGGAACCCCACCAGAAGTCGGATGGAAAAAGGTATGAAACGGTTTGCTTCTCTGTATCTTTCATTTCGGTATGATTCACAGCTCTACTCCTCTCTCTTTTCCAATGAACAAGCTGCTAATCCAGCAGCTCATTCACGTTACATTCCAACAGTTTGATCCTTACCTGCAATGGCTGCTTGGCTAAGCTCCTCTTCCTGCTCTTTACGAACGTTCACCCGGTCGATAATTTTCAGGAATGGGAACCAGATGACAAAGACGACAGCCATATTAAACAGTTGCAGCAGTCCACCCGCCAGGGAACCCGTACCCATCATTCCGCTAAAGAACAATGGCATCGTCCAAGGAACCTGTATCCCATTAGGTGGAGGCACAATTCCGGTAGACATGGCAAAGTAAGTAATCAGCGTAACGATCATGGGTGAAATCACCCAAGGAACAAAAATCAGCGGATTCATCACAATCGGTAGACCGAATATGACGGGTTCGTTAACATTGAACAAGCCCGGTCCAAGGGCCAGCTTACTGACCTGCTTCATTTGCTTGCTCTTAAGGAAGAACAGAATCGAAAGTACCACGGCCAGGGTCATACCTGTACCACCGATACCTACTGTATAAATATCCACAAACTGCTTAGTGATAATATGCGGCAGCTCCAAACCTTTGGAGTACGCTTCATAGTTTTCCAGTGCCAGCGTATTCCAGATCGGGTCCATGACCGAGTTGATAATAATTTGACCATGTAGCCCGAAGAACCATAAAAGCTGAACAAAGAAAACTGCAATCAATGTAGGGATAATGCCACTGCCCAAATGCACCAGCGGTGCCTGAACGGCATGATAAATCAAGTCATGCAGATTATTGTGAAGCGTCAAAGTGACCACTACGTTGATGATTAAAAATATGCCCAGCGTAATACACGCAGGAAGCAACGCAGCAAAAGACTTGGCAACCGCTGGCGGAACCCCTGGTGGCATTTTAATAACAATCTTCTTCTGCGTCACCTTTCGGTAAATCTCAGCCGCGATAAAAGCGACGATCATCCCGAGGAACATGCCTTTGGCCCCAATCCGGTCGACCGGAATAACACCTGCAATCGTAGCGCCACTCTCTTGAGTCAGCACGAACGGAGTCAGCATCAGGAAGCTGGCCAAAGCGATCATGCCGCCAAATATCGGCTCTACCTTATAACTTCGGGATAGATAATACCCGATCCCGACGACCACGAACATGGTCATGATATTCAGTGTTGCATTAGGCGCAATATTCAGCAGATTTTGAAAAGCAGTCAAATTGCTCTCGCCCATCCACCCTTTTAGAAACGGCAGATTAATAATAACGACAATTATGGAGCCAAAAACCGTTAATGGAAATGACAACATAAATGCATCACGCAGTACAGTAAGATAGCGGTTATTGTTCAGTTTACCGGCAATAGGTATTAAAATTTGGCTTAATTTTTCAAACAAAGCCTATTCCTCCCCGCGAAGTAACTTGCATCAGGTTTGTTGTGAAATTTTCATATGCCTAATTTCACAAACTCTTGTGTACAGATTATAAATTTCTGGATTTGAAAAGCTCTAGCAGCTCTTGAACCAGATCCTTCATAGTGACCGTGGACATGAGATGATCTTCCGCATGCATCAGAAGGAGCGACAAAGGAGTTGGGGTTCCTCCGGCTTCATTCTTCACCATTTGAAAATGGATATCATGCGCAGCCCGCAAATCCTGCTTCGCCTGCTTAATGAGATCGTCTGCACCTTCCGTGTTCTCATTCCGGTATTCGCTCAGTGCTTGAATCACTTTACTGCGAGCGCTTCCACTATGAAGAATGAGTTGGAAACTAATTTGCTCTTCCGTCAGATCGGCTATGTTGACTTTATCCATTTTTACGCTCCACCAGCTTCAAAGCCTGTTCATAGACTTTTTTGCCGTCCACCAGTCCGTACGCCATCATGTCGATCACTTCTACATGGATACCGTATTGGGCAGCTTCCTTTTGCAGCTGTCCTTTAAGAAAACTCATTTGCGGGCCAATCAATACCGCGTCAGCATTAGCCATGTCCTCTGTCGCCTGATCTTGACCTACTGCCCAAATTTCAGCCTCGTCTCCAATAGATTTGGCATAATCCTGCATTTTGGTAACCAGCAAACTTGTAGACATACCTGAGCTACACGCCAGTAAAATTTTCTTCATGATTGTTCCTTCCCTTCAAGGTCTGATTGGATGCTAACTACTAGAAAACGTTTACAGCGTAATTATAAATCCGCTTTTTAAATTTGTCTATACATTTAATTTATATGTATAGACTTTTTTTAAAATGACGCATTTTATTTTTTTCCTCAACATTAACGCTTTCATCTCTTCTCTTTCATCTCTCAATAACATTTGAGGCTCAGAATATTAGAATAGTGCATAATTCGTCCCTCGAAGTGCGAACCGGGGGTCATATAGACGAGGAATACAAGCAGTTGTATGATTAGCAAAAATAACAGGTATTCATAGCTTCACTACATTACACGATACGGAGGTTCCGCCCATGAATGTAACCGATAACGACAACAATACCGCTCTTTGGCAGCGATATGCGCCTTACCTGATGTTTGATCACAAGGAGCCGTTTTACCCGGATTTTGTTGGTGTGACGGTGCTGGATCAACCGGGTCCTTCCCCCTCCTTTCGTCGCACATTGGAATTTTCGGACGAACGGGTGAAGCATATTGTGGAGTATGCCATCTGGTGGGACTACGAAATCGGTCACCTCTATGAGCTGGAGCATGTGTGGGTCTATGTCGGGCATGATGGTGAGGTCGTAGACTGCGAAGCTAGCTTCCACGGCAGAGTGTTCAAAGGGCTGCTCAAGGACCGCAGTAATCTACTAGATGGTACGCATGTGCGTCTGTACTCTCAACCGGGAAAGCACGCTTTCTCGCCGATCACGGACATTTTCGAATTGTTGCCTGACCTGTACACCAATGCGAACGAACGCGCCGGGGTGGACGGGCTGCTAACGAACGAGCTGTTCCACGGCCTGATTGCCACGAATGATGAAATTGATGGGCTTGTACGGCGCCATCTCCAATCGTTGTCCTTCGTACCAGCCATGGAATTTGAGGAATATTACTTCGCGCCGGAGCTGTTCATGCCGTGGTCTTCACTATTTCGCATCATACCGGAACGAATTGAAGCCCGTGTACAGGAGCTGAAGCGTCAATATTTGTAGGGGTACGGCAGAGTAAAGGTGAGAACAGCGGGCAGGCGTAAAGCGGCGGCGGATGAATGGGTCGAGAAAAAAGGTTCGCGGATACACTGGAATCAATAGTGGAGGAAATCGAAGTATCCGTGCTGCGTGAGCTGGCGGTGAACCGTTCCCTGAAAAAGCTGGAGGGCATCACGCCCGGTGATTACCGTAAAATGAAAATCCGCCCGCAACAGGGAATAGACTGTGGGCGGGCGGCTGAATACCGTGCAGGAAATTATATTCTGTTATGCTCTTGGGATCCGATGCGTCCTATCAGTTAAACGCCTGTCAGACGTACAAGGGACCCTTTTTCCAGATCTACATAATCAACTGTAAATGCGTGGGTCCGCACGTTGGCTTTCAGAAGGGCACGATAGGTCCCTTTTTTCCATTGGATTTCCAACTGATCGGAATTTCCAGCTTCTACGATTTTGATTTCACCATCAAAAGCAGGATAGGAATTGCGGAATTTCATCAACTGAAACAATCGCTTCATAACTGGTCTTTCCAGGTTTTCAATGACTTCCTCTTGGGAATAGTAATGCCGATTAATGTTACGGCCTACCTTCGTTTCTTCCAATAGCGCGATGTCATTTTCACCTGCCAGCAGCCCTACATAATAGACTTGGGGAATGCCCGGTGCAAAAAACTGAATGGCTCTTGCCAGTACATAGGCATCATCGTTGTTGCCGAGTGCTGAATAGTACGTACAGTTGAGTTGATAGATATCCAGGTTATTATAGGCGGCCGTATTGTATACCCTTTTAATGTTAGCTCCCTTGGAGAACAAATTATTTTTGGTCTCTTCGATCTCTTCATCCGTCATTAAGCCCTTGGCATCCACTACTCCAATTCCATCATGAGTATCCAGCGTAGTAAACTGCTTTCTCGGACAGATGTTCAGCCAGTGAGTGAGACGCTCACTATTACCGCTATACAGTGTGTGCAGCACCAGCATAGGCAGGGCAAAATCGTAAACCCAATGATCCTTCTCAGCAAGCTTCAACTGAATGGAGTAATGTTCATGAATCTCCGGCAGAACATCGACGCCGTAAGGCTTCAACATCTCCTGTGCTTCACCAAGCATGTCCCAAATTTCAGGCTCCACGAAAAAACAATTGGTTCCTCTTTTTTTGGTAGCATATGCAAAAGCATCAAGTCGGATGATCGAAGCACCCATTTCAGCCAGACGAATCAGGTTTTCTCTGACAAATTGCTGGGTCACATCGGAGTGCAGATTAAGATCCACCTGTTCCTCATCAAAGGTACACCATACCTTTTCCGTCGTACCATCCTTAAATTCGACATCAATATAAGGCGCACGTGGCTTTCTTTTATAAATCAAATCCACTTCTTCCTGAGTGGGCTCTCCATTCGGCCAAAAATCTTTGTACCGGATAAACAAGTCGGCGTACGGCGAAGCGTCTTTATGTTGAACAAAGTCCTGAAAATACGCCGAGCTGCGAGAGATATGATTAATCATAAAATCAAACATGAGGTAAAAATCCTGAGACAGCCGTTTAATATCTTCCCAGTCACCAAAGGGTGCGTCAACGTTCTCATAGGTCATCGGAGCAAAGCCACGGTCTGCCGAAGACGGATAAAAAGGAAGCAAATGAACGCCACCGATAACCTGTCTAAAATGGCCGTTTAGCAGTTCCCCCAGCTCTTTCAAATTCTTCCCCATGCTGTCTGCATAAGTGATAAGCATAATTTCATTTTTAATGGACACGATGGTTTCTCCCCTGTTCTCCCGCTGTGGGATATCTATTATTTAGCGTTCTTTTCAAAAAAATCTAACGTATTTCTGAATAGCTGTTCCCGATGAGGTACATTTCCCCATGAATGGTCGGCACCTTCAATGATCTGAATGCCAATGGGCTGTGAATAGGTTTGTTCATATTGATAGGCATATTGGATAGGCGCTATAAAGTCCTGATCTCCATGTATAATGGCGACATTTCCTTTAAAACTTGAGGCTCTGGTGTAAATATCCAAGCTGGCTACATCCTCAATGAATCCTGGTCCAAGACGCAAACTGTTGAAATCAAAGTACCCCTGTTGATCCATGGACGAAATTGGTTGTCCCTGAATCGTTTTGTTGTTATTGATTTCGTCGGTTACGGTTGCCGCAGGGGACCACATACATAAAGAGTGAATGTCTTCAGACAAATCACCAGCTACTATACTGGCAACCACGCTCCCTAGGCTCATACCCATTAGACTGACTCGGGACGGGTCTACGAATTCCAGCTGCCGGACAAAGTTAACGATGGCCTTTCCCTCTTCCACCTCTCCGGAAATGGTCACGTCGTAAAAATCTCCCTCGCTTTCGCCATGCCCTCCAAAATCAAACCGCACAGCTGCAATCCCTTGCTTCTCAAGCAGGCGTGAAATTTGGACAAATGAGTAAAAATATTCGATCCGGTTAGCCCCGAATCCATGAAACATAATGACAGTAGGATATTTACCGCCCTTGAGTGTCTCAGGAATATGAGCTGTTCCTCTTAGCGTCAACCCATGAACAGAAGTTTCAATATATTGTAATGACATGACAGCCACCTCAATCTCAAATTTTTTGAATATGAATATGTTAAGTTACTGAGCCGCTCTTCTTTCAGTCAGCTCTGCACGCATTTGGCTTTGGACAAAGTCAATCCGGTACATATAAATGAAGAGCATACATATCGCAAATGCAATCGCAGGAATCCAGACAAAATTAGTTGTAATGGCCTGCAATGCAGACTCTGTCTGCACCATGTTAGCTACAAACCCTCCCTTAGCCAGAATTTTGGATGTTAAAGCTCCTGCAATCCCTGCGCCAAACTGAATTCCGATCGTTCCGGCTGCCGTTAACAGACCTTGAGCTCTGACACCAAACTTCCATTCTCCAAAATCGACGGTATCGGCAAACATAACAAAAACCGTACTTTGCGCAGCCCCCAAACCAAACGATCCCAGAGCAACACCAAACAGTGTAAGAGCAAGAGAAGGCTCCATCGAACCCATCCACATCACAATCTGTCCCAGAATACTGACCAGTAACCCGATCAAAACCAGATTTCGGTTCTTCATTTTCTTCACAATAAATGGAACTAGCAACATACCGATGATCATGGCACCTGCATTAATCCCATTGGCAAGCGAGCTCATTCCCTCGTTTCCCATATTATATTTAAAGAAGAATATCATGGTAGACCCTTTGGCCACTACTCCGATAAAGATCACAAAATTAGTCAGTGCAAGCATCCACCATGGAAAATTGGGCAAGAGCGCCTTAATGCTGTCTCGGAAAGGAACCGGTTTACCCTGATCATATTGAACACGCTCTCTCGTATTCCTAAACGTTAAAAGAAACATAATTACGGATAACACGGAGAATATCCCCATGGTGAATATAAATCCCTTTTGGTTCGTTCCCCCTCCAAAAAAAATGACCAATGGAAGAACAACCACACCTGATACCAACACACCAATCTGTCCGCCGATATTACGAAACATATTGGCCGAGCTTCTTTCCAGTGGATTCGCAGTGAGACTCGGTAGCATCGCCGAAATAGGTACATTGATACCTGCAAAGATAATGTTCAGTAAAATGTAGGTAATATAGGCATAAGCCAGTTTATAAGAATCATCGAAATAACCTACAGCAAAAGACAGCACCGTGATAATCCCGAATGGAATTGCCAACCATAGAAACCAGGGCCGTGCTTTACCATACTTGGAATTGGTTCTATCAATGAGAATCCCGAAGATCGGACTGGCAAAGGCATCGAGTACACGGACAATTAAAAATAACAGACCGACAGATTCGAGGCTTAGTCCTGCAACATCGGTGTAGTAAAACATGAGATATGTTGAAACAACAGTGAATACCAAATTGTAAGCGGTATCACTTAGTCCATAGCTTAACTTCTCTTTGAGGCTTAACTTATTGCTCATCTTCTTCGTCCCCTTATGTGAGATTCACGTTGCAAGTAAAGCGTTTTCAGAAAACGTTCTATAATGATTTATATTATATACTAAAGGATTGACATGTCAAACGATTGACATGAAATTTTCAAAAAAAAATATATGACCGTTACCCAACAAAAGAATAGGGGAACGGCCATCATTCTAGGTTGTGTGCCCAAGGATCAAATGGACCGGGAGCAGCGGATTTAAGTCCCCTTTGTAGTCCTGTCCATTAATTCGTTTGTTCAAAATTTCTACGGCTTGCCGGGCCATTTGCTGAATGGGCTGACGAATGGTGGTTAACTGTGGCATAAAGGCTTGGGCCGTCTCTGTCCCATCATATCCAACAACTTTCAACGTTTCCGGCACACGTCTACCTGTCTTCAAGGCTTCAAAATAAACGTTTGCCGCCAAGATATCATCACTCGCAAAAATACCATCCACATCTGGATGCTCACTAAAAATCTGATGAATGATTTGTTTATATAATTCTTGATCAAAAGATCTTGGGACTTCGTAAAAAACGGACTCCAAGCCGTGATTCTCCATCGTTTTTTGGTAGGCCTCCAAACGCAAATGTGTATCGGTTTGCAGCATGTACGGCCCATTGATATGAATGATTTTCTTACAGCCTTTATGAATTAAATGTTCCGTTGCCAGCTTCCCACCCAAATAATTATCCGAAGAAACGACAACCGCCTCTTCAGAAATATACTGGTCAATGGAGACAATCGGGAATGAAGAGTTTACTCGCTCAAATACACCCCTGTTATGACTACCGACAATAATTCCATCCACTTGGTTCCGCAGCAGCATGCTCAAATAATTGGCTTCCTTCTCTGCACTTTTCAAACTGTTGCACAAAAAAACCTTATACCCCAGCTCCTCGCAAGCGAGTTCAATATGAAATATCAGTTCCGCATAAAAGGGATTACTCACGGTTGGAAAAATCAACCCTATAATGTTGCTTTGTTTGGATAACAGCGATCTGGCCATTTCGTTCGGTACATAATTCAGCTCTTCCATAGCGTTGTATACTAACGAACGTGTCTTTTCACTGATATATCCCCTGTTATTCATGACTCTGGAAACCGTCGTTGGAGAAACACCCGCACGCTTTGCTACATCTTCTATTTTTGGTTTCAATGGATTAGCCTCCGTAAGCATAAGAAAATTCTAGGGTTATTTTATTGTTCTCAAATATTCACATGCCATAATTCTAACGAAAGTTTGAAAATGTCTCCACTTAATTATTTTTATATCCCGAGGTCCACAGCCGGGGTATAACCGAATTGTGAAACGCATCTTATTACCTACGATCCACACGGGAGGGATTCATCAAAGGCCGCTGTATGAATACAAACGCGGAAACTGTGCGGACAGGCAGGTATTCTTCGAAGAAAGAGAGAACTGTATATCGTCAGGTTTGGAAAAAAATGAAAATAGACTGGCAGCTATATGCGCTGCTGGCGGTGATGCTCCATGAGCTGACCTCCTCCCACATTCAGAAGATATCGCAAACCATTTTATTTCCTGGGTTATTATTGACGGCATCGTCTATCAGGTGTTTGCCACGCACTACGGTATCGTCAATCTGCTCCACTGGAATTAAAAATCTCACGAAACGAAGGAGTGTGTTTAGCATGTGGAAAAAAGGAAGCAAAGCATTAGCAGCGGTTATCATTCTGGGGGCGACATTGGTCGCACCCGCTGTGGCTCCATCCAAGGCAGCAGCAGCGGGTCTGAGCGCATCCGAGCAATCCAGACTTGCGGAATACTGGTCGCCTGTGCTGTATCAGGATGTAGGTAACAACCCCGAAGGGGATATTCCGATTCCCGTAAACTTTGACGGCGACTGGTCAGGGCTAAACAACTGGGACAATATCGGCAAGTATGCCAAAGGCAGCAGCTTACCCTTGAAACCAAGCGTATACTGGTCGGTCGTGGAATCAGATACCCACTATTTCATCGGCTATGATCTGTTCTACGCTACACATGATCCACGAGGGACATTGGGAGATCATGAAAATGATATGGAAGGCATGATGTTCACGATCCGCAAGCCAGGCACAGCCAAAAAAGACGGCACCAAGGTGACCAATCCGAACGGCGAGCTGGAATTGGCTTTGATGCCGAGACACGCCAAGCTGGGCATGTATGGCCCTGCCAACAAGGCGGTTCAATATGATCCAGGAATGAGCTCAGTTTACTATGACAGCAACTTCACCACTGAAACGAACGCCTCCGGCACCCATCCCTTGGTATACAGTGCGCAAAATGACGAGTCCTTCCTCGAATCGGACGGTGATTTCGGACACGCGCTCAAGCCTTACAACGGTAAAGGCGCCAAAGGCAAATCCGGCTACGTCTTTCAGGCCGGAACTCCGGTGAATCTCAACGCCTCCGGTGGACAGCTATGGGACTCCAAAATCGGTAATTTTGACGATAGCAAGCGTATGGGGTACGAGCTGATCCCGCTGGAAACCTCGCTGTGGCCGCTGCGGAACGATTTTACGCTGGACCTGTGGAGCAGCTACGGCACGTTCAAGGGCGACAACGGCCGTGCCAATGCCGCTAATGCGCCATGGGGCTGGAGCTTCGAGAACTATCGCGATCTGGGATCAGGTCGGATGCTGTATGACCCTGCCTACCTGGTGGACAAGCTCTTTGACGGATTGGGTGAATTTTCGTTGACCTACCGCACCAATCCGTACAGCGGACAATAGATATAATAGCCACGATCGTCTTGTGATCCTTTCCCCGACGGCTCAGGTCATTGCATAACGGGAACAGATACAGAAAAGCGATCGTGGCTTTTTTATACCACAGGTGTAGGTGTGGTGGGAGCTGCGGTTTTTAAAACGCGCTGATTAATGCAGTACATCAACCTTTCCTGATCGCTGGAACTCATTTCATCAAACACAAGCCCATAGGTTATAAAAGGCTGGCTGATATGCGCCTCTTTTCGGATTAAATGTGCCTGCAAGACAAAAGGCTCTTTATTTAGCTCAAATTCAACCTGAATGAGAACTGGTTTTTTCAAAGGCAGATCATAATCGCAAATCAGCTTTAGCCCCTTCACGCTAATGTCTTGTATTTTACCGATCCCTTTTCTATGAGTAAGCCTTGCCAGAGCCTCATCTCCAAAATGTAAAAACTCAAATGCACAGCCCTCATCCGGAATACCCAAGCGAAAGGCTTCCCGCCGATTCAACTTGCTGTTGGCCTCCTCCAGTAACTTCTTAATTTCCTTTTTCTCCAGCTCTTTAATACCCAATTGTTTTTTTAAATCTATGAAATGAATAATTCCATTGACCAAGCATACAACGATCATCAAAATGATAAGACCTGCGATGGTGAATACCATGGAACATGCCTCCCTCTGAATTATTGTCCAAGGGCACTCGACAGGTCCTCAGGCAGATGCAAAAACCGTTCAACATATAGCAGATCAAATTGTGTTCCAATGTGACGCCAAAGCTCCTCTTTGGCCTCCTGAATGGACATGCCCTGGCGATACGGTCGATCGGAAATCATACTATCAAATGCATCCATGATGGAACACATTCGAGCCATAGGTGGAATTTTGTCACCACTTATGCCAAACGGATAGCCCTGTCCATCCCAGCGTTCATGGTGAAATCGGACGATATCTACAATATCCTGCTCCAGCATGCCCTCTCTTAAAATAAGCTGGGTACCCAACAGGGGGTGGAGCCTCATGACTTTCCACTCTTCTTCATTTAAAGGAGCTGATTTATTCAAAATGTCATCCGGCAGCAGCATTTTCCCAACATCGTGAATGCAACAACCTATGACGAATTTCCGTGTCTGCTGGTCATCAAAATCCAGGTAAGGAGCTATTCGCTTAGCCATATTGCCAACCCGCAGGCAGTGTTCATACAATTGTTTATCTTTGGATAGCAGACGAGTTAGACAGCTCACTAAAACATTTTCCATAAATATTCCTCCAGTTTGACGCGCAGTCAGCGATTTGCCTTAATATTGAGAATAGATATCGCACAATATTCATTGTGCGAACGAACAGGAGGAATATTTTTATGTATACGTCTAAAACGACATCTTCTCAGCTACATGCCCCTTCCATGCATAACCTGGAAACGTACACGGATGACGAAATTACAGGATTATTTTTAAGTACTTGCACTAACTCCCCGTATACCCTGCGCAACTACAAGAGGGCCATTCAGCAGTTTCGAAATTTCACATCTGGTAAACCGTTAAGGAAAGTGACATGGCAGGATATAGAGGTCTATAAAATCGGCTTATTAGAGGGTGCTTGCAGTCCTACCAAGCAAACACCTGCACCAGCGACCATTGCCAGCTTCTTGGCCCCATTAAAATCGCTATACAAGTGGGGGAGTGATCCGAGCATTCATATTTTTCAGCACAATCCCACCACAAGTGTGCGAACCCCCAGGATTCCAGTGAACAGTAAAAATCATTTCTTAACCAAAAATGAGCTGCGTCAGCTTTTAGCCTATTTAAAAACACAGGGGGCACGAAATTATCTGATCGCGCTCACGCTGGTTTTATTGGGGCTTCGGGTGTCTGAGATGGTGTCTATACAGTGGGATCACTTCCATACCGATCCGACGGAAATGTTCATGTGGCTGACCGTGTTTAACGGAAAAGGAGGCAAACAGCGCGAGGTTAAAGTACCCGCAAGACTTTGGGAGATGTACAAGCAGTACAGAGACGCTTTCCAGCAAGAGGAACCATTAAATATGCGAGAGAGGTTGTTTCCGTTGTCAGTAAGGCAAGTGGAGACGATTATTAAGCTGGCCAGGGAAAAAGCTGGGATCACGAAAAAGATAACCCCCCACTGGTTTCGCCACACGAATGCTACATTAGCCTTGATTCATGGTGCATCGTTACAGCAGGTGCAGGAAAATCTCGGACACTCCCACATCAATACGACGCAACGATACCTTCATACGGTTAGCCAAATGCAAAAAGCAGCCCCCGACTATGTGGAAGACTGCTTAAAAGATATATTATAGGTATTTAGTTACAAAAAGGAGTTGAAAAAATAGTCTTAAATAACTAAAATGAAATAAGAAAGATTCTTTTTTTAGTTCGTTTTACATATCGCACAATGAATATTGTACGCTATTAACTTCTAATATTTACCAATAAAAATAGTGTCTAGATAGTTCTTGAGATATAGGATTTCTCTTTACAATTATGCCCTTTGAGCAGAACATTAGTCGATACCATAATCATACTGATTTGTCGGTACTCATATATCTGTGATAACAATACAATGATTACTTGTAAAATCTATAAGAGGGAAGCTGTGAATAGCAGCTTCCCTCTTTCATTTACTCTATGCGCCCATTCGCTGCTGAGCATCCGAAAGATGTAGAGAGACTATGGCTGCTGACGAAACAAAATAATAATTAAGTTAAAATTAAGCTGCTGTTTTCTATTGGATAAGATTGAGCATTTATAATGAAGGGAACACAAGAAGAGTAGCTGTTGAGATAAAGGGGAGTGCGAGAAGTGAAAAAATGGCTTAAAAGATTAGGGAAGACGGTTATGTTCGGGTTGCTGGCCATTATGGTTCTTCTGGCATCAGGTGTGATATATGAACAGGTAAGCACCCGGCAGGATCTGAAATCTTATACCCCCAGCGGAAAGCTATACAATGTGAATGGGCATAATATGCATTTATATACCGGAGGACAAGGGAAAGTAACGGTTGTATTCGCTTCCGGGTGGGGCACGGCCAATCCGTATGTTGATTTTTCCCCACTGTACGATAAGCTTGCACCACATGTTAAATTTGCAGTTTATGACCGGTTCGGCTATGGGTATAGTGATACGACGGACAAGAAGCGTGACATTGATACAATAACGAATGAAATACACGAATTGCTGCAGGTGTCTGGTCAAAAGCCACCTTACCTGCTTGTAGCACATTCGCTAGGATCCCTCGAAACGCTCCGGTTTGCACAGAAATACCCGGACGAGGTACAAGGCATCGTGATGTTGGATAGCGGAAGCCCGGAATATTACTATGCTGATGCTGAGGAGCCAGTACGCGGTGGCTTGATCAATCAGTTGCTCATTAAAACAGGCGTAATTCGGATACTTTTTCACTCTGACAGTTTTATCGAAGCCTCACGTGCAGCTCGCAACGGCTTGAAGTTCGTGCCGGATGAACTGAAGAAGATTGATCTGACAGCCTCATTGCTTAAGCTTGAAAATGCCAATATAGAGGACGAGCTGCGTCAATCGCGAACGAATGCAAAGGTCGTATTGGATAACAAACAGCCCTTCTATTTCCCACTTACCGTGCTGACATCCGATTACTTAGGGGTTCCCGATGACGTCTGGAACAAGTACGAAAAGGAATTTACTTCTTGGTCCCTGCAATCGAAGCAATTGGTGGTTAAGGATACCGAGCATTATATTCATCAATATCGCCCTGATCTCGTTGCAGATGAAATATTGGCCTTGGCCAAGCGGTAGTTTGGAAAATTTTTCACATAGAACGACCCTGCGTGTCTTGGTTTTCTCAAGATATACAGGGTTGTTTGTGCTTTGAAACTTCGATATCTCTCCAGCTTTACACATCCATAATTCACAAAAAGTAATTACTTGAAAAGTATATATAATACATCCATAAGATGGTATAATATCTCCCAGAATAGCTTTATATTTTAGCATCGGATTGTCCCAAGAAATATCCTTATAGATCGGTATCTAACGGACTACATAAAACGTTACGTTAAAGGGGTTGTTACATTTGGAACCTACAACCACGATACGCGCAGAACTGGAAAACTTCATGAAACAGAATGGGTTAAACATTACCCAATTCGGTCTGGTGGCAGACATCAATCCAGGCACAATAAGCGGGATCGTCACAGGCAACCGTACACTCTCCGTTCATCAGTTAGATCGCATTACAGATACGTTAGGCCACTCCAAAGGGCATTTTTACAAGAATTATATTGAGGAATTTTTGAGTTCAACAACCCCTAACATCCGTAGAGTCAGACCCCTTTTGTACAATTGCGCGGAGTTGGACAAGTTGGATTGTATTGAGCAGGTCGTCAGCTTGCTCATGGAAAAGCTGGCATACGCCGATGCCCTGTTTACCATAGCTGAGGACTTTTTCCAACAAGGGAAATTCACAGCATCCATCATCCTATATGAAAGCATAGCCGTCGGTGAGAAAAAGCAGCACTCTGAGCGACTAGCCCTTTGTCAGTACCGCATTTTTATGGCGAAGCAAGGGGACGACCAGGAAATAAATTACCAGGCTGCGATCCATTTCGAGGATTACGTTGAACGACTTGATGATGCTGACCAGCTCGACGCGTTAAAAGATTTAGTGAATACATATCGCTCATTACGAAAATGGGGTAAGGTAAACATATTCGCTAAGATCATGGGAGACAAGGCTGCCATTCAGTGCGGGATCAATCAACAGGTTAAGTTGAAAAGACGGAAAAAGAAGAATCCAGTCAATCCCCCATTTGTGTATTGGGCCTACTCCTATTTACTTCATGCAGGTGTCTGTGAGGCCCAGAAAGACTACAATCAGGCATTGAAGTATACGTACACTTACGCTGATTTAAGTTGGGTAAAGGAAACGGATGAACAGACCTTGCTATGGAAGGGGCGGTTTACAGAATGGGCGCAGGCTAACACTTACGTGAATAAGCTGTTGGCTGGAGATATAAGTGTCCTTCCAGACTATTTAACTTACGTTACTTCCAAGAAAAACGAGGTTCTCACCGCACTGGTTAACATAATTGAAGCGGCTAACCAATATGATTTTAATGTAGATGATGTACTCAAGCGGTTTGAAACAGAGATCCAGTCTCTAGTTAAACAACAAAAAAGTGTAGGCGTGTACACCCAACAATTCATGTCAGAGCGCATCGCTCATTTTTTACAGGAATTAGCTAATTACAACTTACGTAGAGGTGAATATCAAGAGGGATTTAAATATTTAATCAACAGTTTGGAAATATCCTCTACTACTAACAACAAGCGATGTATAATCAAATGTGTGAAATTGCTTGAGCTTTATAGAGTAAGTGCATCTTCCGATATAATAACATCCTACCAAACTTTAATTAATGAGGTGCGTGATGATGAAGAATAAGTTAAGGCTACTCCTTTTGGTGACTATTCTTCTGTTAGTGGCAATAGTGATCATTCCAATACAGCATCTAGAAAATGGATCTACTTACAAACCATTTGAACAACATGGTGGGGTTTGATGATTTTTGTTAAAGCATTTTATACCGTGGAGCCAGCTCTTCGAGCTGGTTTTTTATTTTGAGGATTTGCAAAGTAAGAGAATATACAACTTTAGATTAAAAACAGTCTACACCCCTTATAGTAGAGGTTTAGACTGCTTTACAAAAATCTATATCAAAAATTGGTATTTAGAGTTTCTCCTCATCCGATTTCCTCTGGGAATCTATGCAGAATGCTCATATTAAGGAGCTTCATAATTGGAAGTAAATCTTTCTCGATCTTTAACAATCTCATTTTTATAGGCATCTTGATACGCTTTATACTCCTCTGTCTTGGCTAGTTCATTAGCAATGCTCTCTTCACTAATTGGCTGAATACTTTTTTTCGAAAAGAAATCTGTTTTTACCTCTATGTTAGAATTAGGGCCTGATACGAGCAAGGAACCATCCTGCTCTGCGGTCGCAGTGAACACATATACCTTTCCTTTTTGTGGTAGGGAATCATCTTCAAATAAGAAATATGTGCTCTTATCATCATTCAGTCCCCCAAATTTTTGAATAGGAATGGAAACATCCTTCTTTAAATTACCTTTTATATTACTAAGCACTTTAACGGAGTAATTTGTATAGGGACTTGTCAATACTTTGGGTCCATCTTCCGTTTCTTTCGTTACAGGAAATTTATAGTCGGTTCCCGTCATTTCTTCTACGAGGCCTACAAACGCATAGTCAGCATAACCTACAACCTCTTTGGGGTTATTTATATCTATAACAAATGATGCTTGTAAATAACTGGTCGGAATCTCGCCAGACTTCGTTATATTCTTGTCTATTTTAGGATTTGAACAACCAGAAGCCAGTATTGCAACCGTAGTGAAAATGGACAAGAACATAAATGCTTTCTTCATGCTAGTTCTCATTGGTCGTACCTCCTTAATTAGTATCTTTTATAAGCAAGATCGTATGAAGCTTTATCATTAGCGCTGAGCGTTGTTATGGACGTAACATACGCATACATTAAATCATTACTTGTATTATGATCCAACCCAAGAGCATGAGCGATCAGTCAATATAATCGGGTGTACTATGCAAAATTAAAAAGGCCGATTGCCTTCAAGCAATCGACTGGGCGAAAACAAAAAAATGCTGTAGCTTCAAAAAATTAATCTATCAGCTTAACTTTAAAACTTGCATTAGGACTTGCTGTATAAGGATTATCATCAGGCAAGGGCGAAAATGGATTAGTCAGCATGAATAAAATCATGACTTTTCCATTCTTCTTATTGTCTATAGATACAGTGATTTTTTTGTTCTCTCCTTTAGAGAGTTCATCATAAATATTTTGATTTCCATTTATATTTACTTGCTCCCAATCGACTAGCGATACAATATAAAAATCAATTGACTCCTCCGATAAGTTGCCGTATAGAACGTTGAATCTTAGATTATCATCCTCCGTTTGTAACAAGGCTTTATAAGCATCACCTTGCTTACCTACAAAAATACCATCTATACGCGCTTCTTTTAATTTTTCACTATTCACTTGTTGAGGCCGCTCCATAGGGATATCCCCCAAGTTCTTAAACAAATTCAATCGAATATTATATGTTTGAGATAGAGAATCGACCTTTGCTAATGTATTGCTATCTGTCACAACTTCATCTGGATTTTTGAGAATTATAAAATTTGTCGCATGGAATCCGTCTGCGATACCTTCTATTTTCACAGGAATCGTCTCACTTTGATTTTTAGCTAAAGTAAAGCGAAAGTACTGCATATCATTATCATTATTTTAAAGTTTCTTTGCTTTCCATTATCAAAAACAAGTAATATAAATGTCTTCTCCTGATTAGTCTTATTCGCAAATATAATACTTTTTTCAAAAATTTCATCTTTTATATGAAATGAACGCTTGGCTTCTATGGTGGAATTGCTATTGTAAAGTCCTAAGGAGTAGCCCTGCACCCTCTTTTCATTGGGTACTATGTTCTGCTCGATACTTGAATTTGTATCGTTGCTACAGCCTATAAACAAGATAAATAACAAAAATATACATAACTTTTTCAGTTTTAAGCCTCCCTAAGATCAAAATTCAAAGTGTAAGATATACATTTGAATCCTGCTTTTCGCATCCCCAAAAGGAGAGGTTTTTACCTTCTCCATGGTAAATCAGAAGCCGAAATCCAACAAGGCGTGAAGGACTATTTTTTATCTTTTTCACTTAAGCTCATCTTTTGTTTTTATCGTTCTACCAGCAACTAATACATATTGAAGAGGATCTTTTATAGTGAGAAATGAAATGCTTCGAGAAACCGAGCTTCCCTTTTCAATCTTTGGACGCTTTCTATCGGGAATATCTACGGAAGCTTGATCAGCATCCATGTTAAGCGTTTGATTAAAGACAAATATTTCGTGTAAATCCTCCTTGCCTTCTTTAATCGCAGAACCTGAACGGTTCAAAGCACTTACAGTTAAATTACCCTCTAGTTCTCCTGAGGAATTTGTCTTGGCTATTAATTTAAAATCACGAACGTCTAAAATAGAATTGTTATCTAATATATTGTTCCTACCCCAATCCAATTCGGTGACATGTTGAAGAACCTTACTTTGGTTAAAAGATTCATTTTGCAAAACAACCTTATTATTTTTATATTCAAATGGAATATCCATAGCTCTTAGTAATACACCAAGTGGAATGATAAAAGAATTCTGCTTCACTTCAGGATAGCTATCCATTTGTACAGTCTCACCGTTCAACTCATACATATCCTTACCTTTGTAAAACATAATCTTGTCTTTTTTCCAGTTGATAATAGCTTCCTGTGACTTCAAATTGTATTCAACTTTAGCACCAAGAAGTTCAGACACCGAACGAAGGGGAGCCATTAAACGATTTTCTTTATTTGTATATGGGCCTACGGGAGCGCTGTACAGGACATCATAATCGTTTACTTTAAGTAAGGATGTTCCGCTAAAGTTCAAAGAATGATCGGTTTGAGCTGCATTAACTACAGGAGATGCACTGAACAGAGCAAATGCAAGTAAAGTGAAGGATAGCTGAGATGTCCTAAACATACACATAAATAGAGGGTTCAAGTTTAACCTCCTTCTTTTAATCGCTTAATCGCTGCTACCAATTGACTAAAGATACGATATAAAAATCAAATGAGTTCTCCTTTAATAAGTTACCGTATAATTCATTTTCAACTAAAAGATATGCATAATTGCTTTATCCATAGGTTCCGCGGGCACTCTCATTATTATCGTATACTCGTGGGCTAAGGGGGAGTGGAACATACACGATAGTAAAACTGATGCCTTAGTTACTTTTGATGATGATTCAAGGTGGATAGCTGAGTTAGGTCTTTAGATTAAAAGCAGTCTAAATCCCTTATATTTGAGCTTTAGACTGCTTTACAAAAATTTATATCAGAAATTGGTATTCAGAGTTTGATCTCATTCTAATGGGATTGCACCGGAAATTTATGAAAGATGCTCGTATTAAGAAGCCTCATACTTGGAAGTAAATCTTTTGCGATCTTTATCAATTTCGTTTTTATAGGCATCTTGATACTTTTTATACTCATCTGTTTTGGTTAGTTCATTAGCAATGCTCTTTTCACTAAGCGCCTGGATACTGTTTTTCGAAAAGAAATCTGTTTTTACTTCTATATTAGAATTTGGCCCTGATACTAACAACGAACCATCGGGCTGAGTCGCAGCAGTAAATACGTATGCCTTTCCTTTTTGTGGGAGAGAGTCATCTTCATATAAAAGATATGTGCTCTTATCTTCACTCAGTCCCCCGGACTTTTGAATAGGAATGGAAACATCTTTCTTTAGATTACCTTTTATATTATCAAGCACTTTAATGGAATAATTCGTATAGGGACTTTTCAACTCTTTTAGCCCATCTTCCGTTTCTTTCGTTACAGGAAATTTATAGTCGGTTCCCGTCATTTCTTCTACAAATCCTACAAATACATAGTCTGCAAAACCTACAATCTCTTTAGGGTTATCTACATTTATATCGAATGAAGCATGTAAATAACTGGTTGGAATCTCACCAGACTTCGTTATATTCTTGTCTACAGTATTATTTGAACAACCAGAAGCCAGCATTGCAATCATAGTGAAAAGGGACAAGAAAATAAAATTTTTCTTCATGTTCATTATCATTTGTTGTACCTCCTTAATTAGTATTTTTTATAAGCAAGATCGTATGAAGCTTTATCATTAGCACTGAGCGTTGTTATAGACGTAACATACATATACATTACATCACTACTTGTATTATGACCCAACCCAAGAGCATGACCAAGCTCATGAGTGGCAACATTTTGTTTTTGATTAGAGCTATAGGTGTTCATTCGATATTCATTAAACTTCAATGTACCTGCTGAAGAAGTTACACCAGCAGTAGTACTGACTTCGTAATAATCGGATAATGTAACATCTTCAATAGTTGATACATAGTCCGGTCTAATAATACCAAACTTATAATTTTCCCATGTATTTACCCCGGCGTTAAATGAATTTTGATAAGCTGTACTTCCTCCCCATTCTAGGTGCTTAGTAGAATCAACTAAATCCCACGACAATAAGGATGTGGTAGCAGCAGAGGCTTGCAAAGAAAAAAACAATGAACTGTGTAATGATAAAATAGTAAGTGCAGCAATTGTAACAATTTTTTTAGTAACTTTATGGATATTCCCCTTATTCATTCTATATCCTCCCTAAATTTTAATATAATGTATAAAAAATATAATACAATGTACATTATCTTTTTTTTCACAAAATGATTTCATAGATTAAATTTGAACTGTATATTTTTAAAAATGTTGAGGTTTATAGCTAGACCCCATGCCTCTAATTTTCCATACACGAATACCTCCTTTTATGATGCACTCCCCATTAAGATGCTGAGGTTTTCACACTGGTCTTGAGTCCCTCTACTCATTAGCCACTCACTGTTGCAGTTCTAAGGTGAGAGGAGAGAACTAAATCGTCTCCATGTCCCAAACTATAGCAACAAACCCTCTTTATGTCATTGACTATAAAACTATGAAAATTTCAAAATTTATGACATGTTTAGGTACCCCTTTTTATGCTCTATCATCCGTCTAAACGAATTCAGGTACCTCCATCCAAGCTTGATGCAACAGGCATTTATAATAATTTGAATTTAAAGCAGTATTCAGATTTTGGGCGATAGTCAGTAATCTTTAAAAATATTAATTCAAAAAAATCTGAATGTTTCTTTAGTGATTCGTGGGATTGGTAGCCCAAATCATCGGTTCCAACTAGATATTTTCATGATCAAATAGGAAAAAACTCCCGTATATTCAATTCATCATAGGCGACCCTTATAGAGATAAGTAATTCATTGAAAAGGATATATCATAGACCTAAAATATGATATAATGTTTTCCAGAAATACCACTATAGATCGGTATCTAACGGACTACATAAAACGTTACGTTAAAGGGGTTGTTACATTTGGAACCTACAACCACGATACGCGCAGAACTGGAAAACTTCATGAAACAGAATGGGTTAAACATTACCCAATTCGGTCTGGTGGCAGGCATCAATCCAGGCACAATAAGCGGGATCGTCACAGGCAACCGTGCACTCTCCGTTCATCAGTTAGATCGCATTACAGCTACGTTAAGCCACTCCAAAGGGCATTTTTACAAGAATTATATTGAGGAATTTTTGAGTTCAACAACCCCTAACATCCGTAGAGTCAGACCCCTTTTGTACAATTGCGCGGAGTTGGACATGCTGGATTGTATTGAGCAGGTCGTCAGCTTGCTCATGGAAAAGCTGGCATACGCCGATGCCCTGTTTACCATAGCTGAGGACTTTTTCCAACAAGAGAAGTTTGCAGCGTCCATCATCCTGTATGAGAGCATAGCCGTCGGTGAGAAAAAGCAGCACTCTGAGCGACTAGCCCTTTGTCAGTACCGCATTTTTATGGCGAAGCAAGGGGACAATCAAACACAAAATCTTGAAGCTGCTAATCAGTTCGAGCCTTATATTGAGCGGCTAAATGAAGGGGACCAGTTGGAGGCGTTAAGAAATCTAGCAAATACATATCTTTCGCTACGCCAATGGGACAAGCTAGATAGATGGGCATCTGTAATGGACTATAAGGCTCAAATTCAGTATCGTTTGGCTTACCATCAAGAGCGAAAGAAAAAGAGAACTCCAAAGAGACCCAGCAGACCGCTATTTTTCTACATAGCCTATTCAAATTTGCTCCATGCATGTGTTTGTGAGGCGAAAGGTGACTATGAAAAAACACTACAATATATTCGTACTTATGGAGATGTGAGTTGGGTAAAGGATACGAGCGAGGATGCTCAAGATTGGATGCGACTGTTTCAGGAATGGGCACAGGCAAACTTTTATGCCATTAAGCTCTTGTCTGGGGATGCAAGCGTGATTTCAGATTATGTAGCATATATTGAATCAAAAAAAGATGAAACTCTTGTATCCCTATGCAACATCATTGAAGCCGCTAACCGATATCATATTAATGTTGATAATGTAATCCAGCGCTTTAAATTAGAGATCGTCGAGTATATTAAACAGCAACCAGAAAGCTTATATGCCCCACAAAATATATCTGATCAAATCGTGCGTTTATTATACGAATTGGCTTACTACTGTTTAAATAGAGCTATGTATCCTCACGGTTTTAAATACCTGATTGACTGTTTAAGAAAATCCACTTCATTAAATAATGAAGTATTCTTCATCAAATGTTCGGGGTTGTTTGAGCAATTCAAGAATTTTGCAAGCGACCAAACAGGTTCAGAATACTACAATTTAATTAACGAAGTGAGAAAAGAGAGATTATTCTATCTCTAATTCTAATAGCCTTTTTAGAGAGCAACTGCACTCCATACCATTTCCATAGGACTATTTACAAGCCAAATAGTCGCTATCGAGATCGAGCTATAGCCACTTGTAGATATTAATTTCACTTACAGCCAGCTTTTTGAGCTGGTTTTTTCTTTTAAAGGATGAGGCATCATGCACTTTCACTTTTCCCAAAAATACACATGGCATCCTAAAATAAGTATCACCTAAGGAGGGATGTATGATGGGAAATGAAGAGACTTTGCAGCAGCGACTAGAGAACAATCGACAACGGCTCTATGATTTGCAAGCGAAATACGGACTAGGTCATATGGATGTACTCCGGCAATCTATGGTTTTGGACGAGCTGATTAATCAATATCATCGGATGTACTATACAAAATTAAAAAAGCCGATCGCTTGAAGGCAATCGACTGGGCGAGAAACTTGTGGTGGGTCGCTCGCCCTTTTATTGTAACATACATGCCGAATCATCGGATTGCCAGCTTTATCGTATATTTTTCAGTTCATTCATACAGAAGATACAGATCCAGGCATTCTTAAAATATGTAAGATGTTGAAGATCGCCACATAAGATACAGACTTCCCCCACGCATTGTCGCATGATCAAACCACTCTCCGTCATCCAAAATTCCATGGCTGTATGCTTGCCAATCCCAAGACGCCTCCTTATGTCTACGGGGATGACAATCCGACCTAAGCTATCCAGGTCCCTGACCATTCCTACGCGATCCAAGAAAAAACCTCCTTATTTCAAAAATATTAGTAGATCAAAAATAAGCATACATGCCTGGAATGAGGAAATATTTATGGTGACATGGCGCGAACTGGAAAAAAGA
Source organism: Paenibacillus terrae (assembly GCF_000943545.1). Lineage (GTDB taxonomy): Bacteria > Bacillota > Bacilli > Paenibacillales > Paenibacillaceae > Paenibacillus > Paenibacillus terrae_A. The sequence continues at coordinate 12,878 of NZ_JTHP01000001.1, read as the reverse complement.
TGTGTTCAATCTGGAAAAATATAAAACGCCTTGCCGGAAAAGAAGCTCCCAGCAAAGCGCGTTAGTTACTCGAACTTGATCTGAACCGGTTGTTGATCGTATCCCAAAATGATAGTGACTTCTTTCATTTGGATTTCAAAAACCTCCAGCGTCTCACGGATAGCCGATAGGATTTCATCATACCCCGGAACCTTCGCCAAAAATAGCTCCTTCACCTCGTCTATCGAATACTTACTTTTTTCAACAATAGCATGGTGAGAACGGACATGAGGGATACCTTCTGTCGGAATCGTTGTAAAGGCAACCTTGTTATTTTTTCCAAACTCGGCCACCTTCTGATTTCTCCGATCTGACGTGAAATAAATAACTCCCGGCCTGTTGGCGTCATAAGCAAAATTGACATTTCTAACGTTGGGAATGTTGTCAACCGATGTTGCCAAAGCGATCCTGTTCGTCTCTTCTAAAATCTCGTAATACCCTTGCATGTTGCTCATATGATCAGCCTCCTAAATTGCTTTACGACATAATTCTATCACTGACCATTGACAGCTATATGGCAACAATTCAGAATGAAAATAAAAAGGCTGATGCTACATGAAAATTGACCGACTGATTTCTATTATTATGGTTCTGCTTGAACGTAAAAGAATGAGTGCAAAGTCTCTATCCGACATGTTTGAGGTTTCACTTAGAACCATTTATAGAGATATGGAGACTATCAACATGGCGGGTATACCTATCGTATCGGCTCCCGGCGTTAACGGTGGATTCTGTATCATGGACGAATATAAAGTGGATAAAAAGGTATTCACACCTGCCGATATTACAGCACTTCTGATGGGGCTTGGAAGCATCTCACCCATGCTGACCCGTGAACAGATGCTAGGTACACTTGCCAAAGTCAAAAGCCTCATGCCAACAGAGCAGGCTCACGAAATAGAACTGAAATCAAGTCAAATTATGATCGACCTCAAGCCTTGGATGGGCAACGCAAACTTGCAGATGTTTTTAGAAATGATTAAAACTGCTTTTCAAAAACATTCCCTGCTATCCTTCCAATATTCCGACCGAAAAGGCCAAATGAGTACCCGCAAGATTGAACCGTACAAGCTCGCGTTAAAGGAGAATCATTGGTACGTTCAAGGTTTTTGCCTTCATAAGCAGGACTTCCGTTTATTCAAATTATCCCGAATGTCCCATCTGGAAGTTCTGGATAAGACTTTTACACGCAGGGAATTACCTGAATCAGTCTCCGAATTTACCAGTATCATGTCTCAAAGACAGAGACCCATCCAATTACTGATTCACGAAACGCTCAGAGATCGGATGCTGGATTATTGTAGCAACGAACATATAACGCCATATGGAGATCACCACTTCATTGTCCATTTTCCATTTATCGCTGATGATTTCGGCTATCATCTTCTACTCAGCTTCGGTGACCAATGTGAATGTCTGGAGCCACCGGACATAAGAGCAGAAATAATCCGTAGAATTGAGAGAATGTCCCAACGATATAAGCAGAGGAAAGAGCAATAGTTCTTCTTGTTCAACATCACTTGTCTGCATCATTCACTAACGTATCATCAAATAAATGAAGGCTTTCTTTACTGATTATGGTTGGAACGATAAGCTCAGAAGTAGCCTGTCTAGCTTGTGTAAAATAGTCCGCAACTCCCACCATCAGAGCGATGCCGATGAACAGGATAATCCAATTACGATTTTTTTTAATCATGGTTACCTCTCATTCTTCACTCCGCCCGTTCAGCCACTTGAACCAGTGCAGCAGATGGCTGAAACGGTATTCATGCTGCGAAGCGTAAGTCCACACCTCTGGCTCCTCACCAGGTTCCTTCCAGACCAACATGGAAAAGTGGCCTTCCTCCTCATTGGCGACCGACAGCAGCGAAAGACGATCATCCCCAAATCGGTATGGGGCCGATTCCACCCAATAATTCCGCATATCGCTGATCCAGCTGCGAAACCGCTCTGTGCTTGAGATCCGTAGCAAGTCATCCGGCAGGAGCATATGCTCTCCCATGTCCTGCCAGTACCCGGCATAACGGTAGCGTGCTTCCAGCATCGGACTGAGCGGCCGGGTTTTGCCGGGAGCCAGTGTGGGCATACACGTGACGGGAACGATCGGACCGATGCTCTGGATAGCATAAGAGCGGGCCTCCCCCTCACCCAAGCCGAGATACATAGCCTCCGCGAGAAAAGCGTTCCGTCTTCCAACAAACTGATGCTGATACTGTGACATTTCATTTTGTAGCTCCAAAATCATACCCTGTACTGCATCTGTTCCGATCATTCCCAAGCACCTCTCATTCCAAAATATAGTCGTGCAGCTTGCGCTGTGCCCTATATTCAGCCCAATTGAACGCTGGCCATGCCGTTTCCTCCCTCGTCATGCTCATCAGACGACCTTGTAGAAACTCATCCATCGCTCCGTGTTCCTTACGGCTAAATTCAATCAGCAGCGGAATAGCATCCGCCGATAGCCCACTCAAATATTCCTTATCGATCACCGAGGTAGTGCGATACCGTTCGAGATTATTTTCAGCAATCCGTACATCAATGCCCACATAATTCACGACGAGATACGCCACCAAAGCGAGTACAACATAATATTTCGCCAGCGGAAGCTGACGGACATGAATGCGCACTGCTGCAATGAGTAGCAGCAAGCCCAGAAAAATCATAAACGCGTGTACCAGATAACGGGTGTACGTATATCCATAGGCCTCTTCGTACATGACCAGCCGGGTATAGCCTGAATACAGCATCACACCCGAGCAGCCCACGAGTACATACAGCAGGCCGTTGTTCATTTTTTGCAATATATTTGAGCTGAATTCAGTCCACTTTAGCACACTGATCATCAGGACAAAGTTGATACCTGTCACCATAACCAGCTCCCCGAAGCCCCTTCTCGCATATTCTGCATACGAGGTTCCTTCTGGCAAGGCACCTTCCCATGCACCAAACAGATATCCGAACTGCAATACGACGAACACAACATACACCAGATTCATAACAATCAGCACCGTAGCGGTAATCACAGGATCAAACTTGATCGCGACCGGCTCGTGGTAAGGCACTGCTGATTTGTTAATCATCACTGAAGAGTGACCACCATACTCGGTGGTTTGACCATTCGTGCGCTCGTCTAACCCATGCCATGACTGAACTTCTCTCTCCGTATTACGCGGAGCAGGCTGTACGAATCCCCACAAATAGCAGAAAAAACAGAAGGTAAAGAAGCAGGTCCAGATCAGCCGCAGCATTCCGCTACCAAATGACAGCGTGCCGATCCATGAAGGTATACCCGATAACAGTTCCTCGAACATCCCGTCCGCTGATGCCAGCAGAGATATAATGATGAACAGCAGTGGCAGGGCGATCAGCAAACCGACCATCACTTTCCCCAATACACGCTTGCGCTCATCCTTTACATTCCGAAAGGCTGCTGTCTTGAACATCCGAAACGGAGTCACGACATGCCGCAGATTTTGATAAAACAAATGGCTTAACGCCTGACCAATGATACTGGGTTCCGACCAGCTATGCCTCTTCTCCCCGAGCAGCATCACCATATGTACACTAATCAGAGCAGGTATAGCCAATGCATTTAACACATATAGAACCGGATTATCGAACAGCGCATACGTCAGCGACAGCAGCACAATCACGACAAACAGCAATTTCCCCATCCATGAGTCAAGCCGGATACGATCCCGGTTATAGACATACATATAGGTGTAGAACAGAATGACAAAAATCGGCAGAGACACGCCCAACGCATGCCCATAAAACAGATATTGATGAACCAGCGCCAACACAATCGCAGCAGCAAAGGCGGACAGGAACGACGGTTTCGGCAAAGACGTTCCACTCAACTTGTCATGCATGGTAAATACCTCCACAAATATGCTTTATAACCCTTATTGTAGATGATAAAATAAGAAGATAAAGAGAAATTAATCGACGTAAAATTTCCTATTTTATATAAACGACTGCACTTTAATCATCCATAGGGGAAACGGAGCAACCATTTATGAAACTTCATGCCCAATTTTTACGGCTTCACTCGCACACCGCTGACGACAGGGATGAGAACCATACGATAGAGACTACGCTGGATGAGTTGGCGGCTATTTTTGACTGCACCCACCGCAATGCCTTGATGATCATTCAGAAAATGGAAAAGCATGACTGGATACAGTGGACTCCCCGCCGAGGCAGGGGCCGCCGCTCCAGCCTGCACTTCCTGATTCAGCCGGAGGACATTGCGGTGCAGTCCATGATGCAGGCCATCGACCGTCACGACATCAAACGCGCACTGGATGAAATCCGGACCCATTCGCGTTCATCCACGATGCAGGAGCATTTGCAAGGCTGGCTGCTGAACTACTTCGGGCATCACGCAGAGGTTCGCAGCGATCAGCAGCAGATTGATACGTTGCGTCTGCCCATTCGCCAGCAGCTATACACGCTGGACCCGCTATATATGAACTGGCTCGCGGAGTCCTTCGTATCCAGCCACGTCTTTGACGGACTGGCCCGCCGGGCGAACGAGAGCGGTGAGATTTTGCCAGGACTGGCGCACGCTTGGGAGGTGGACGCCACCCGCACCCAATGGACCTTTTTCTTACGTAAGGAAGTACTGTTCCATAACGGCAAAATACTGACCGCCGAGGATGTGGTTTATACCTTTGAGCGGCTGAGCCGTGCGCCGGGACGGAGGCTGTACCATTTTATCGTTCGGCAAATCGAGCACGTACAGGCGCTAAGTCCGACGATGGTACGCTTCGAGCTGAAGGAGCCGAATGAGCTGTTTCTGTCCTTCCTGTGTACCAGTCGTGCCGCGATCGTGCCTCGTGAGCTAAATCAGGCGGGTGAAGCGGCCTTTGGCATCCGCCCTGTGGGCACAGGGGCTTTCAAGGTCACGGAGATGAACGAGAGCTTATGCATACTGGAGGCATTCGCTCCTTATTTTCAAGGCCGCGCCCATCTCGACCGGGTGGAAATTGTTCAGCTCCCGTGGGCGACCAAGCCGGAATCGGCGACGGATACCGCAGATACAGCTTCGCCTTTTCATATCATCCACAATCCCGTATTGGCCGGGAACACGGATACGGCATGGAGTCAGATTCACTCGGCAGCTTCGGTGCGTAAATTTATTACATGCAATACACACAAGGACGGGCCGTTACGTAACCCGGAAGTACGTGCCCGTATCGTGGCGTGTCTGGATCATCGCAGCCTCCATCCGATGGTGAATGCATCCGACGACTCGTATGAACCCCCGGCAACGTTGCAAATTGCGACCATTCCCGAGTATAGAGCCGATGCGGACCGGGTCGCGGCCCAGCTGGAATCGTGCGGGTATACCTGTAACATCGTGGCTGCATCCATGAATGAATTCAAAAGCTCCTCCATCCGTATGGAATCAGACCTGATCATCTTTTCTTTGTTTCGTGACCGTGATGAGCAATTGCGCCTGTTCGATCTGTATCTCAATGTATCCGGGCATGTCGAGCCGCATAGCCGCGTTGATATCGAAAGACTGCTACGTGATATTACACGGGAAGCCGATCATACGGTCAGGGCGCGTCAATTCGAGCATATCGAAACCCGGCTTATTCATGAGCACCAGCTCCATATTTTATATGAAAAGCCCGTCCAGACAGCATACCTCCCTTCTGTGCGCGGCGTTTCCTTCAACAGCCAGGGGTGGGTGGATCTGCGTCATGTCTGGTTCCCGCCTGCTCAACCGCAAATATCCAAGCCTTAATGGAAAAGACTTCATTCGCGAGTGTTCCGCCACAATAAAAAAGGTATCCTCTTTTACAAGAGAATACCTTTCATGTGCTACCCAGCCTAATTTAATCAGAAGTATCCCGGGATGAAAATGACCAGCCACCCATCCCGTGACTGTGAGCTCCGCTAGGATCCTCTACAGGGGGAGCAATGGGTGAAGAATTCAGTATGATAAAAAAATTAAACGCGAGCAGAAAAAAAGTGATCTTTTTTATCATTAAAGTGATCTACCTCTCTAAGTAAATTTTTATATTCCTCCGTCTCCTCAGGCGAGGCAGTATGCCGGAATTTCTCAAATAAACCTACACATTTAATCGTTACAGGATTACCATTCAGCACCACGGAATAGGACAGGCTTTCCAACAGAAATTTCATACCTTTCGCATAGCGCTTATTATCGAGATCGTAGCAAGCCAGCTCTGCCAGGAATCGTGCATAGAGATCCGCTGACACTTGCTCCGTATAGGTGCCTACCTTGGTATGGTGATCCGCAAATGCGGCAATTTGTTTCTCGAAACGTTGCAATACATCGTCCACATTAAATTCATAACGGTTTGCGGCCAGCATGATTTTGAACAATCCCATCAGAATCTCGCCTTCGTTTCTTTCCAGATAGGCCACATACTGTGGAATGACGTCCAGTTTACCGGACATAAGCCGATACAGATATCCGTTAGCCTCAGCCCAGTTGCTACACTGTTCCTTCAAGCGGCGTGCTTCTTCCGTATCCTCCTGCACCCAGCTTAGATCAGCGTATAGGGAGACATATTCCAAAGCCTTTTCGTAATCCCCTCGTTCGTCACAAATACCGGCACGCAGCACGTAAGAATATACAATATACATAAACAAAGGACCCTTTGTTTGCTTTTCACGCTCTTTTTTTCTGGTTTTTCCATATTTTTGTTCATACTGCACTTTAGCCCTGCGACACATTTTATCAGCTAATGCTTCTACTTTATCCCAACGCCGCAGCGAAACATAAGTATTAGCCAAATCTTTTAATGCATCCAGTTGATCTACTTCACCCAATCGACCTACAAAGCTTTCAAAGTGTGTGGCGGCCCATAAATTTTCGTCCTGATCATCACCGACAGCGATTGTAAATAACCGATACTGGCAGAGAGCCAGACGCTCGGAATGCTGATACTTCTCACTTTCCGAGACATTTTTATAGATGATAGCCGCTGCTGCAAACTTGCCTTTTCTGAACAATTCTTCTGCCGTCTCAAACAAGGCCGGAGCGTAAATCAGATAGTCCATCATAAATTCCACGACTTGTTCAATACAGTCCAGCTTATTCAGCTCTGCACAACGGTACAAAAATGGGCGAACCCGCCGCCAATTTGGTGCTGAATTCCGTATAAATTCTTCAATGTACAGCTCATAGAGACTTCCCTCTTCAAGCCCCATGCCTGCCGCAATCCGATCCAATAGCAACATCGCAATCGGCCGATTACCGTTGATAATGGCACTGATCGTGCCCGCATTAATACCCGTGTTCTCCCCAAACTTACTAATCGTGATTCCTTCACGTCTGATATACTGCTCCAGCTCTGCGCGAATCGTGGTTGTTTCCTTCAAATCAGGCACCCCCAGGGATTACTTGTATGTTTTCAATTCAAAAAAAGAAAATTCCCGTGAATATTCCCTTTATTATACAAAACAAAACCCACTTCGCCAACTGTATAAATTCGTTTACTTAAAATTTATTTGGACAGAGTCAACCGTTTCTTGAACTCACATGAATCAAACTAAAAACATATAGTCATATTATTTATTTCATAGATGTATAAATATGAATAATAAGTTTCGTATTTACAAACTACTCAAAACCAATTCCCAATAGGGACTACTACCGACAGATTTGGTAATTTCCTAGTTTGCGTATACTATATAAAGAGTGAATTGAAAAACACTTATCTTACCATTGGTCAATATAGCTATAATATGGTGTATTATGGAATTAAGGAAAGGATATGACAAATGGACAAAACAGACAATTCCCCTACAACAGAACAGCAAATTGCAGCATGGATGGTCGCACAAATCCGTGAAGTGGGAACCTTGAAACAAGAGGACGCGATTGCATATGTACGCTCTGAGTATGGAGAGCAGTATGTGTTTATAAGTGAGCACGGTCATGTATCTCTCGAAAAGGAAATCAAAAAAGCGTTTCGCAAGCTTCATGGCGGTAAAATCGCCTGGGATCGTGACGGATTCCTCTGGGCCTGGACGTAACAAGCAAAAGCATCTGCCATAGGCAGGTGTTTTTTTGATAATTTATATATATTTTTTCTGGAGTTGGCTGATTTGCCCCTTCACAAAATGCCGAAGGGTTGCAGGCTCTACGATTTCAACCCGGCCAATCCAATCCATTGCATCACGACAGGCCGCTTCATAACTGTACATGTTTACGGTCAGAAGCCAATGGCTTCCTTCCTGTGCGGACTGGAGAATTTCCAGTCTTTTCGCTACGATTCCAGCTTGCGCCTCATTCGTCCGGATCACAACCGGGTAGTATTCTTTCTCTCTGCACAACTCCTTAAATGTTGTTTCTTGCTTCGTCCAGTGATTTTCCAGCGAAAAATCCACAGGAACCTCAAAGAATTCCGCAGACGGCTTAACCTTAACCGCCATGATTCGCCCGCACTTAAAGGTCCGAATCTCCTGCCCAGCTTCACAAAAGGCAATGAGATACCAATCCCCCTTTTTCACCACAAGTCCATAGGGATGTACATGCCGTGAAGAACAGACTCCGTCCGCTCTACGGTACTGAATGGTTATTTTATAAGACCCCCATACCGCAGCTCTCACGACCTCAAGGCAGGGAATCGCTACGCGCTCCGTCCACCAGGGTGTATCATCAAAATAAAACCGCGCTTTGGCCTTCCGAATATCTGACTGATAAGAGTCCGGCATTGTCTGTTCCAGCTTGAGCAGTGCATTTTTTAGCTTCAAGCCCGATTCCGTTGGCCCGCCTGTATAAATGCCCATACCCGTTAAGTACAACTGAATGACATCACCGCCATTTAATTGTTTAAGGTTCGCCGTATAGCCCTCCATCAAGTAAATTCCGCCCTTCGGGCCCGTTGCAGTAACAATCGGAACCCCGGCTTCAGCCAAAAGGTCGATATCCCTGTAGATAGAGCGTACAGAGGTTTCCAGTGCGGATGCCAATTCCTTGGCCTTCATTCTTCCTCTGGATTCGATACATAATAAAATCGCGATCAAACGATGCAGTCTCACAATTATACCTCCACCATAGATGGTTAATCCGAATTGAACAGATAGTACATAGATTGTTGACACCCTGTTGGCAAAAATAGGAGCGTATCATAGAAGTAAAGGGGTGTAATAGATGATGAATATTGGAATATTGGGGACGGGATTCGGTTCGTATCATGCGTCACTTTTAAACAACCATGCCCAGGTGAACAGAATCGTCGTATACGGAAGAAATGAAACCAAACTGCACAAGCTGAAAAAGGAGCTAAACGTAGAGGTTACACAAAATATAGAGGATATTCTGCTTGATCCATTCATAGACATCGTCGATATATGCCTGCCCTCTCATGCACACAGGTCACATGCCGTTGATGCGTTGAAGCACGGAAAGCATGTATTTTGTGAAACACCGGTTTGCCTTAATCTCGAAGACGCTCTCCTTATACAACAGGCTGAGCAGCAATATGGCAAAAAGGTTCTCGTCAACCAGTTCATTAAGTTTGATCCTGCCTATACCTTTCTATATGAGGCTCACCGTCAACAAAAATACGGGAAGCTCATTTCCTTGTCCTTGAAAAGAGAAACGCCTCCCCTATGGGGGAACCTTGGGCTAAGCTCCATCCCTACTCAGTTCATGATTCATGAGCTGGATTTACTCACATGGCTGTTGGGACCCAGTGACCTGTGTACGGTCTGGGGTACAGAGGTGGTCAATCCTGAGCAGGCGCAGGTTCGGGCCTATTTTCAGCATCAGGATACGTTCACAGAAGTCATCGCTTCTTCCCATATGCCGGGAGGTTACCCGTTCACGGTGGCCTATGAAGCTTATTTTGAAAAGGCCAAGCTGGTATTTCATGAAAGCGACGAAAACGATCTTATACCCACTGCATTATATGAGTATACCGCGTCAGGGCAGCAAAAAATCAACCTCGAATCTGTCAATCCATACGAAAAAAGTTTAGAACATGCACTTGAATGCTTTGGCGGACATTCAGAATGCCAGATTCCACTGGAGTCAGCAGTACAATCGTTGGAACTGGCTATTCAGATTCAAAATAGACTGGGGCAGACTCAGCGTTAGCCAGTTGCCCCTTTTACCTGTTCTGATTGCCTGTTCCTGTTGCGGAAATCAGCCTCCCTTCCTTACAGGGAGGCTGTGGCTGTATCCGTAGGCAAGGAAACCTCGTCCGCATAGTTCGTGGCCATAATTTTTGCTACTCCCGCAGGGTCAGTGGTCTGACCCAACGCCCACATCATTTTAGTCACAAGTGCCTCCGTCGTCATGTCATAACCCGGAATAACACCCTTTTCCAGTACCTTCTGCCCCACCTCGTAAATCGTCAGATCGCCGCCCTCATAAGGACATTGGGTGGTCACGACGATACTCATGCCATCCTTCATTAATTCCTCAATTTTGCTGATCAGGCTTCTTTCCTTGAAGGGCACGCCACCCATGCCAAAGCCCTCAATCACGATCCCTTTATAGCCCAAACCCTGAATGGCATCGAAAATCGCCGGATTCGTACCCGGAATCAGTCTGAGCAGAAATACCTCCGAAGCATACCCGTCATTGTACGGATGGCGAACTGTACTGCGGTTCGCAAATACGCCCTCTGTGTAGATCACCTTCCCGTCTTCCACGAGGCCGATATACGGATAGTTAATACTCTCAAAAGCGTTATAGCTGCGCGTTCTGATTTTGGAGCTGCGGCTGCCGTTGATGATTTTGCCATTAAATACGACAAAAACTCCCGCAACCTCGCCACATGCGGTCAGGAACGAGTCGATTACATTTTTTTTGGAATCACTGTGCTCAGCCAGAATGGACACCTGCGACCCCGTCACCACGACTGGCTTGTCTACGGTTCCCAACATGAAGCTCAAAGCCGAAGCCGTATAAGCCATCGTATCCGTGCCATGGGCAATGACGATGCCGTCGTACTGATCAAGGGAACGATGTACCATTCGGGCGATGGAGGCCCAATCCTCCGGTTGTGTGTTCGTGCTATCAATGCTCATCAGATTATGGGCATCAATTTCACAGATTTCCTTCAACTCTGGAATTTCCGCCAAAATATTTTCAGCCGATTGGGTTGGCGTCAGACCATTTTCCTGATAGGAGGAAGAGATCGTCCCTCCGGTATTAATGAATAAAACCTTTTTCATGTACCCTTGTTCCTTCCCGATTACATCTTCACTTTATTGTTCTTAGAATTTATCATGAATAAGTGTGAGAAGCTACTTTGCTAAGGAAAAGAATGAATGAACTAACTTTGATCCGAAAAGGGGAAATAGATTATAGGGCTATATTTTGACTAATCTTTTTCGATAAAAAACAAAAGAGCCAAGTGCAAAATACACTTGTCCCTTTTATTCGGAGAAACGGTATTAGTTAAGTGAATCCAACAGCGTCTTCAATTGCGGGTTGAGCTTTAGCGCATTCAGGATGATCTGCAGAGCTTCTGCACGTGTGGAGTTGCTCTTGGCATCAAACTTTCCATCTGCTCTGCCGCTGATGATACCTGCCTGTGCTTCAGCTTTGATCTCGTTTGCTGCATAAGAACCCTTCACGTCATCAAAATTGCCTTTGGTGGTGTCCTTCGATACGTTGTTAAGGTTTATGATGCGGGATAAAAGGACAACCATTTCCTCCCGGGTGATCGTGTTATCCGGCTTGAACGTACCGTCCTCATATCCACTGATTACCCCTGCCTCTACAAGTTTCTTGATTGCGTCTTTTGCCCAGTGGCTGCCAACGTCCTTCAATGCAACACTCGTATTGTTGCCACCTTTAATATCGAACACGCTACTCAGAATCACTGCAAATTCAGCGCGTGTGATCTTACCATCCGGCTTGAACTTACCATCGTTGTAACCTTCAATCACATGCAGCTTTACGAAAGTATCGATAGTCTTTTCAGCCCAGTGCCCTTTAGTGTCCGAAAGAGTTACTGTAACCGGAGTTTTTTTAGCTTCCTGAATCCGAGTCTCAATGTTCTTAATAACATTGACATCGCCCTTCACTACATCTGACTTGAACACATCCTTTGCAGGATCAGGTGTCGGAGCCGGTACAGGTGCAGGAGCTGGTACAGGAGTCGGTACAGGTGCAGGAGTCAGATTAGTGTCAGTTGTAGTAGAACTACCACCACGGCTAGAAGAACGTTTGTCGATCGTAATGACTTTCGTTCCCACAACACCCGATCCATCATGAGCAACTGCCTGAATTGTAATAGTACCAGCTTGAGTTGCAACGAGTACACCATCAGCATTGATCGTTGCTTCCCCTGTACCAGGAATTACCGACCAGCTAAAGGTTTTATCCGTTGCATTGTCAGGAGTTACATTTGCGCTAAATTGAAGAGAGTCTCCAACGGACATTGTTCCACTAGCGCCCGACACTGTGATAGCAGTAACCAACCGGGGAGCCCGTGTGACATTGACCGTATAGCTTTTCGTCGTTCCATCCAGTGCAGTCACTACAAAGCTAATGATATTTGACCCCACACTTAGATTAATCGGATTGTTAACTGGAGTCCCATTGAGCTGTAAAGCAGCCGTCGCGTGGCTATCAGTAGTTGTATACGTAGCTGTCGTGACAGAAATATCGTTAGGCACAGTTGCGGTGTAGGCGTACACACTTTCACTTACCGTTTGATCGAGCGTAATGCCGCTTAAATTCAGCGAGCTTAAGTCAGCATGATTTGAACCAGCTCGTGTAACAGTTACCGTATAGCTTTTCGCCGTTCCATCCTGTGCAGTCACTACAAAGCTAATGACATTAGAACCCACACTTAGATTAATCGGATTGTTAACTGGAGCCCCATTAA